>JBBRGF010000029.1:0-24377 GCA_038240975.1 Gemmatimonadales bacterium | reverse complement strand
CGTTCACCGCCGGCAGGTAGACCTTGAACGCCGTCCCGATGCCCACCTCGCTGTACACCCACACGTACCCGTCGCTCTGCTTGACGATGCCGTAGACGGTCGAGAGCCCGAGGCCGGTCCCCGCCCCGACCGGCTTGGTGGTGAAGAACGGGTCGAAGATCTTCTCCTGAAGCTCCTTCGGAATGCCGTGGCCGGTGTCGGAGAGCCGCAGGAAGACGTGAGGGCCGACCCTGATCTCGATTCCAGGGTGCTGTTCGGTGTACTCCCTGGAAAAGATCGTGATGCCGGTCTCGACCGTCAGCCGGCCGGCGCCGCTCATCGCGTCTCCCGCATTGAGCGCGAGGTTGAGCAGCACCTGCTCGAGCTGCCCCCGGTCGGCGCGGATGTGTGGAAGACTCGGCTGAAGCCGCAGCACCAGGTCGCATCGTTCGCCGATCACCCGGCGCAGCACCGACTCGAACTCCGATACGACCACGTTGAGATCCAGCACCTCGGGCCGGAGGAACTGCTGCCGGCTGAAGGCCAGGAGCTGTCCCGTGACCGCCGCCGACCGCTCGCCGGCCTTCTTGATCAGCTCCGCATCGGCCCTCACGGCCGGCGGGAGGTCGCTCCGGCGAAGCATGAACTCGGCGGCGCCGAGCACGACGGACATCTGGTTGTTCACCTCGTGGGCAACCCCACCCGCCAGACGGCCCACCGACTCGATGCGCTCGATCTGGCGGAGACGATCCTCGACCGCCTTCCGCTCCGTGATGTCGCGCGTGAAGCAGCGGGTGTGAACGAACCGGTCGCCTTCCCAATACCCGCTGCAGTCGAGCAGAACCTCCCTGATGCCGCCGTCGTGGCATCGGAGCCTGGCCTCGCGGTCGACCACGACCTCTCCGGCGAAAACCCGGCGGATTACGTCGTCCATCACCGCACGGTCGACATGGAAGTCGGACACGTGTCTACCCACATATTCCGACTGTGTGTAACCCAGCATCTCCAGCTCGGCGCGGTTGACCCGCAGAATCGTGCCGTCGGGCCCGGCCCAGTGAAGGCCTGCCGTGGCGTTTTCGAAGAACTCCCTGATTTCGCGCTCGCTCCGGGCCAGGTCCGCCATGGCGTCGGCCGCCTCCTGCGCCGACTGCTCCGCCTCCGTGGCCATGTCGCCGGCCTTGATCGCCTCGTCTTCCGCCCTCTTCCGCTCCTCATCGGCCCGCGCCGCTTCGCCCTGGGCCCGGGCCGCGGCGAGCTCCGCCTCATGCCTGAGCCGCAGTATCTCCGCGGTCGCGCGCGTCCTGACGTCGTGATCGGTGATGATCGTGATGGCGCCGAGGGCGCACAGCAGAACCGTGAGGCCGAGTCCGGCGGTCACGATGCTCCTGCTCCGGTCGACACCCGAGCGCTGCTCCCGGAGCCGGTCATCGAGAAGCTCCCGCTCTTCCTGCGTCATCGTATGGAGCAGCCGAAGTGCGGAGTCCATCGCTGCCTTGCCGCGTCCGCTTGCGGCGACCGCCCTTCCCGCTTCGAGACCACCCTGCTCCGCGCGGTCGAGGTTCTCCTGTGAGATCCTCAGGCGATTGGAGACCACCTGCTCCAGGGAGTCCGTGCGGGCCCGCTGGCGGGGATTGTCGGCGGTGAGGCGTCGCAGGTCGGCCATCTGACTGTGGACCCGGTCGCGAACCGCGAAGTACGGCACCAGGTACTCGGGTTTGCCCGAGAGCAGGTAGCCTCGCTGGCCGCTTTCCGCGGCCGACAGGGAGGAGCCGACGTCTTCGAGCGACAGCAGGACCGCGTTGGTGTGGTCCACCCACCCCGATCTCGCCGACACTTCATAGATGTTGAGATACGCCACGCCGGCAAACAGAACGGCCAGCGCCGTGACGCCCAGCAGACCCATGGAGAACTTTCTGGTGGTGGAGAGGGCCATCAGACGTTCTTGACCTCGGCGACGAGCTTGGTGAGAGAGCTCTTGGCATCGCCGAAGAGCATGGAGGTCTTCTCGCCGTAGAACAGCTCGTTCTCGATGCCCGCGAAGCCGGTATTCATGCTGCGCTTCATGACGATCACGTGCTTGGCGTGATCCACGTTCAGGATGGGCATGCCGAAGATCGGGCTCGAGCGGTCGGTACGGGCGGCCGGGTTCACCACGTCGTTGGCGCCGATCACGAGCGCCACGTCGGCGTTCGCGAACTCGCCGTTGATCTCATCCATTTCCTTGAGCTTGTCGTACGGAATGTTCGCCTCCGCCAGGAGCACGTTCATGTGCCCGGGCATCCGCCCGGCGACGGGATGAATCGCGTACTTCACTTCCCCGCCGTTCTTTTCGACCAGGTCGGCCAGCTCGCGCACCTGGTGCTGCGCCTGGGCGACCGCCATCCCGTATCCCGGCACGACGATGACTCTCGCCGCGTAGGCGAGCTGGATGGCGGCATCCTCCACCGAGATCGACCGCACGCTGAGGCCGGCCGCGGTCTTGGTCGAGGCGGTTCCTCCGGCCGATCCGAATGCGCCGAAGAGCACGTTGCCGAACGACCGGTTCATCGCCTTGCTCATGATGATCGAGAGAATGAATCCCGACGCGCCGTCGAGCGCCCCCGCTATGATGAGAACGTTGTTGCCGATCGCGAACCCGGTGGCCGCGGACGCGAGGCCGGCGTACGAGTTCATGAGCGAGATCACCACCGGCATGTCGGCGCCGCCGATGGGGAGCACCAGCAGGAAGCCGAACGCGAGGGAGAGGGCCACCATGGAATAGAAAAGGACCGGATGGTCGGGGCTGAAGATCAGGAACCCGAAGATCGCCACCGTAATCGCGAACAGGCCCACGTTCATCAGGTTCTGCCCGCGATAGGTCACGGGCCTGCCGGTGATGAACTCCTGCAGCTTGCCGAACGCCATGAAGCTGCCGCTCACCGTGAGGGCGCCGAACAGCACCTCGAATCCGAGCGCGGCCATCTTCGGCCCCGGGATGACACCGTGGGCGCGCGATGTGTAGTACTCGGCGATGCCCACCAGCGTCGCGGCCAGGGCGCCGAACATGTGCGAAATGGCGATCCGCTGCGGCATCGCGGTCATCGGCACGAACATGCCCAGCGGATAGCCGATCACCGTGCCGAGCACGAGCCCGCCGAGAATCCAGTCGTAGCGGACGATCTCGTGATTGACCAGCGTGCCGACGATCGCGAGCAGCATTCCGATCGCGGCCTGGTTCATCCCCCGCCGCGCGCCGTCGGCCCGGGTGAGGCTCTTGAGACCCAGCATGAACAGGATCGAGGCCGCGAGGTAGGTGGCCTCGATGAACAGGTCGCGCGGCGTCACGGCTTGGCCTTCTTCGTATCGCCGTCGTCGCGCTTGAACATGCGGAGCATCCGGTCGGTGATGAGGAATCCGCCCACGACATTGATCGTCGCCGTCGTGACCGCCACGAAGCCGAGGATGGTGCTCACCTCGTTCCGGTTCGATACTGCCGCTACGAGCGAGCCCACCAGCGAGATGGCCGAGATGGCATTGGTGGCCGACATGAGCGGCGTGTGAAGCAGCGGGGGGACCTTGGTGATCACCAGAAACCCGACGAACCCGGCGAGCACGAAGACGTACAGCTCGATGATGGTGTTACCGGACATGGCAGCTCCTATCGGGAACGGACCTCGCCTGCATGGACCACGACCATGGCACCGGTGATCTCGTCGGCAAGATCGACGTTGAGCTCGCCATCCTTGATCAGGTGCTGGAGCAGCGTCAGCAGGTTGCGGCTGTACATCTGGCTGGCGTGCAGCGGAATCGAGCTTGCGAGATTGGCGGGGCCGAGGATGCGCACGTCGCCCTCGACGACCGTCTCGCCGTAGCGAGTCAGGGCGCAGTTCCCTCCGGTCTCCGCGGCCAGGTCCACGATCACCGACCCCGGCCGCATCGAGTGCACCATCTCTTCGGTGACGAGGCGCGGGGCGGCCCGGCCCGGGATCTGCGCCGTCGTGATGACCAGATCCATGTCCTTGATGTGCCGCCCGACCGCGTCGAGCACCTTGCCCTGTTGCTCCTCCGCGAGCTCCTTCGCGTAGCCCCCGGCGCCCTCGGCGCTCACCTGCTCGGCCTCCACGAATGTCGCGCCGAGACTCTGCACCTGCTCGCGCACGACCGGGCGCACGTCGAACGCGGACACCACCGCGCCAAGGCGCCGCGCTGTCGCGATGGCCTGGAGGCCGGCGACGCCCGCCCCGAGAACGAACACCTTGGCGGGCGCCAATGTGCCGGCCGCGGTGGTGAGCATCGGCAGCAGACGGGGAAGGCGGCCGGCGCCGAGCAGCACGGCCTGATATCCGGCGACGGTGGCCTGAGACGAGAGCGCGTCCATCGACTGCGCCCGTGTGATTCGGGGGACCAGCTCCATGCTGAACGCGGTGACGCGTCGCCCGGCCAGCGCGGCCAGGAGATCGGCGCTAGAGGAGGGCGCGAGGAAGCTCACCAGAACCGCCCCCTCGCGAATCGTCGCCGCCTCCTCCGGCGTGGGCTTCTGCACCTTGAGGATGACGTCCGACCCGCCGAGCACCGCCGCCGCGTCGGCTGCAAGCCTGGCGCCTGCGGCCTCGTACTCGGCATCGAGATGGAAGGCGCCGAGGCCGGCGCCGCGCTCGACCTGCACTTCGCGCCCTGACTTGACCAGCCGGGCCACGCTGTCGGGCACCAGCGCGACCCGTCGCTCACCGGGCGCCGTCTCCTTGGGTACTCCGATGAGCATCGGGACTCCGCGGGAGGAAGAGGGTCCAACGGTCACAGGCTCGTAAGTTACGCGGACGCAATCGTCAGACCAGTGGCGCCCGCCGCGACCTTCGACATGCGCCCTGCGACCTATTATCCTCTCCTCCCTATGCCTCGATCGCGCCGAGCGCTTCACGTGCACAAGTTCGGCGGTGCGTCGCTGGCCGATTCCGCCGCTGTCCGCCACGCCGTCGACATCATCCGCCGCCATCGCCCCGAACCCGCCGTGGTGGTGGTGTCGGCGATGGCGGGGACGACCGACGCGCTCCTGGCCGTAGCGCAGCAGGCCGGGACCGGCGATTCGCGCACTGTCGCCTCGCTCATCGCACGTCTCCGTTCGCGCCACGCCGAGGTCGCCCGTGCCGTGCTGCCGGCGGGGCGCGGGCGCGCCGAAGTCCTCTCGCACGTCGCGGAGGCCTTCGACGAGCTGGAGGCGCTCGCGCAGGGACTTCGCCTCCTTCACGACCTCACGCCCCGCACCACCGACTTTCTCGTCTCCCGCGGCGAGCGCCTCAGTGCGCGGCTCGTTGCCGCCGCGATCGAAGCGACGGGAGTGAAGGCCCGGTACGTCGACGCGCTCGACGTCATCCACACCGACGACGCCTTCGGCCGCGCCGCGCCCGATTATCCGCGCACCGACCGCAGCGCCCAGCGAACCATTTTGCCCCTCCTGGCACGCGGCATCGTCCCGGTCATCCCGGGTTTCATCGGCGCCACGCCCGCCGGAGAGATCGCGACGCTCGGCCGCGGCGGCACCGACCTCACCGCGACGCTGGTCGCCCGCGCACTCGGTGCGGCGCGCGTCTCGCTCTGGAAGGACGTGGCTGGCCTGCTCACCGCCGATCCGCGCGTCGTGCCCGACGCTCGGGTGATTCCCCGGCTGCACTCGCGCGAGGCGGCGGAGCTCGCCTATTACGGGGCCAAGGTGCTGCATCCCCGGGCGCTGATTCCGCTGGCAGGCCGGCGCGTGCCGATTTTCGTGCGTCCGTTCGGCGACCCCTCGTCGGCCGGCACCGAAGTGTCGGAGCGGGTGGCGCCGGCCCGCTTCCCGGTCAAGGCGCTGACGGCGGCCATGGGCCAGTCGCTGGTGACCGTGACCGGCAACGGTATGCTGGGTGTGCCCGGCATCGCGGCACGCACGTTTGCGGCGCTGCACGCCCGCCAGATCTCCGTCTCGCTCATCTCCCAGGCGTCGTCGGAGCACTCGATCTGCTTCAGCGTACCGGAGGCCGCGGCCACCGCGGCTCGCGAGAGCCTCGACCGCGAGTTCGCGTCGGAAATGTCGCGCGGGGAGATCGACGGGGTCGAGGTGGCGGCAGGCATGGCCACGATCGCCGTGGTGGGCCTCGGCATGCACGGCACGCCGGGGATCGCGGCCGGTGTCTTCTCCGCCCTCGCTTCCGCCCGAATCAACGTCGTGGCCATCGCCCAGGGATCGTCGGAGCTCAACATCTCGGTCGTGGTCGAGGCGGCGCAGGCGGGTGAGGCGCTCCGCCGAATACATGCCGCGTTCCAGCTCTCGCGCATCGCGGGCGGTGGAGTCATTCAGCCCGAGCGGATGGAGCTCATCCTTCTCGGCTTCGGACAGATCGGGCGAACGCTCGCGACGCTGATCGGCGACGTGCGCCGCCCCGCGCTGTCGCTCCGCGTTGCCGGCGTGATCGACCGGTCGGGCTTCATCTTCGACCCCCAGGGCTTGAGCGCACGCCGCCTTGCGACGCTGGCCAAGGACAAGCGAGCCGGCCGCCGTCTTGCCGATCTGCCCAAAGGGCAGCCGGGCAGCGCAGAGCAGGCCGTCGCGCACATGGCGGGCTACGCGCTCACCCGTCCGGTCCTCGTCGACCTCACCGCCGGCGACACCTCGCCCGCGCTCGAGCTGGGCCTGACGCACGGGATGGATCTCGTGCTGGCCAACAAGCGCCCGCTGGCCGGCCGGCGGTCGGCAAGCGAATCGCTGTGGCAGACCGCCCGTGCGCGCGGCCGGCGCATTCTTCACGAGGCCACCGTAGGCGCGGGACTGCCGATCATCGACACCTATCACAAGCTCATCGAGTCGGGGGACAGGGTCGACCGGATCGAAGGCCTGCTCTCGGGGACGCTCGGATATGTGCTGAGCGAGGTCGGCGATGGTGTGCCGTTCTCTCAGGCGGTGCGCTCCGCGATGAGCCGGGGCTACACCGAGCCCGATCCTCGAGAGGATCTTTCGGGGCAGGACGTGGGCCGCAAGGCACTCATCCTCGCCCGGCTTCTCGGCTACACCGGCGAGCTGTCACGCACGGCAGTCGAGTCGCTGGTGCCCAAATGGGCCCGCGCGCTCCCGCTCGAGGAGTTTCTCCGCAGGCTTCCGGAGCTCGACGAAGGCTGGCGCCGTCGCGTCGACCAGGCTGCCGCTCAGGAATCGGCGTTGCGGTACGTCGCGGCGGTAACGCCCACGCGGATCGCCGTCGGCCTCCGGGCGGTTCCGGCATCGAGCCCGCTCGCGGCGATCAAGGGGTCGGCCAATCACCTCGTCTTCACGACCGCCCGTTACAAGATCAACCCGCTCGTCATCACCGGCCCGGGCGCGGGCGCCGAGGTGACCGCGGCAGGGGTGCTGAACGACATCCTCCGGCTGGCCGGCGCGTGACGGCGCCGGCCGCCGTCACCGCCTTTTCCCCTGGCGGCGTCGGCAACATCGGACCCGGGCTCGACATTCTCGGGCTCGCCGTCGCCGGCCTGGGCGACGAGGTGCGCGCCGAGTGGATCGAACGGCCCGGCGTCACGATGCTCGATGCCGGCCACCGCGACCTCCCAGCGGAGGCATCGCGTCACACGGCAGGTCTCGCAGGCCTCGCCGTCGTGGCCGCCGCGGGAGCGCAGCATCTCCGTGGGCGCGGCATTGGGCTCACCGTGCGAAAGGGATTGCCGCTCTGCGGCGGCCAGGGGGGGAGCGCGGCGTCGGCCGTCGCGGGCGCGGTGGCCGTGAACGCGCTGCTCGGCGGGCCGCTCGACCGGCGCGGGCTTCTCGACGCGTGCCTCATCGCCGAGGAGACGGTCTCGGGCCGGCACCTCGACAACATCGCTCCCTCGCTTCTCGGTGGTATCGTCCTGATCCGCTCGATGCACCCGGTCGACGTCGTCCAGCTTCCCGTTCCCGCCGAGCTGGTGGTGGTGCTGGTGCGCCCCGACCAGGAGATGCTCACCGCCGAAGGGCGCTCGGTGCTGCCGTCCGAGGTCTCTCGCGGGGTGGCGCTGCACCAGGCGGCCCAGGTCGGCGCGATGATCGCGGCGCTGGCCAGCGGTGACTACGCGCTCCTGGGCAGAGCCATCGACGACCGTATCGCCGAGCCGGCTCGTGCGAGGCTGCTCCCGGGATTCCCCGAGGCCAAGGCCGCCGCGATGGATGCCGGTGCGCTCGGCAGCTCGATCTCGGGAAGCGGCCCGACGGCGTTCGCGCTGGCGAGAGGAGAGGACGACGGCCGGCGTGTCGCCGCCGCCATGGTGGCCGCGTATGCCTCACGCGGGCTGCGGAGCGAGGCGCGCGTCGGACGGGTAGATGAAGTGGGAGCGAGGCTGCTGCAAACGACGGGAGGTAAGAAATGAAGTTCGAGACCGATCGCCCGCCGAGCTGGCAGGCATGCACCGCATGCGGAAACGAGACCCCCGAGCTCGACCCGCATCCCCGCTGCGTGACGTGCGGGGGGCTGCTCGAGATTCGGCACCGCGCGCCGAATGTGACCCGCGAAGAGCTGCTCCTCAAGTTCACCGAGCGGCGCGGGCAGCGCCCCGGCCCGACGGCGTCGGGCGTATGGCGCTTCCGCGAAGTGGTCCTCCCCTCGGCCACCCAGGTCGTGTCTCACCCCGAAGGAAACACCCCGCTGCTGCACCGTCCGGCGCTCGACGCCTGGACTGGAGTGGAGCGGCTCCTGCTCAAGCACGAAGGCCACAACCCGACGGGCTCGTTCAAGGACCGGGGGATGACGGTGGGAGTGACGCAGGCTTGCCGCATCGGCGCGTCGGCGGTTGCCTGCGCATCGACCGGCAACACCGCGGCGTCGCTCGCCGCCTACGCCAGCCAGGCGTCGATTCCGGCGCTCGTGCTCGTGCCCAGGGAGGCCGTCTCGATGGGCAAGCTGGCACAGGCGCTCGCGTACGGCGCGCGGACGCTGTTGGTGCGAGGAGACTTCGACGACTGTCTCCGCCTCATCGACGAGGCCAGCGCCCGGCTCGGCGTGTACCTGCTCAACTCGATCAATCCGTTCAGGCTCGAGGGACAGAAGACCATCATCCTGGAGCTGCTGCAGCAGCTCGCCTGGGATCCACCGGACTGGATTTTCCTTCCGGCCGGCAACCTCGGCAACACCGCGGCGTTCGGCAAGGCTCTCCACGAGGCGCGGGAGTGGGGCCTCATCTCACGCATGCCGCGCCTGGCCGCGGTGCAGGCGGCCGGAGCCGCGCCGTTCGCACGAAGCTTCGAGGAGGGCTTCAAGACGAGGTATGCCGTCAAGGCGGAAACGGTGGCCACCGCCATCCGGATTGGCAATCCCGCCTCGTACGACCGCGCGGTGCGCGCGATCGTCGAGACCGATGGCGTGGTGCTGTCGGTGACCGACGAGGAGCTTATGGAGGCCAAGGCGGCGGTCGACGGGTGCGGAGTCGGTTGCGAGCCCGCCAGCGCCGCGAGCATCGCCGGCCTTCGGGCGATGGTCAGGAAGGGAGCCGTCAAGCCGGCTCAGCGCGTCGTGGCGGTACTCACCGGCCATGTGCTCAAGGATCCCGGGGCCTTGCTCCAGTATCACCGGGACACCGAGCCTCCCCCGCCGGGCGCGAATCCGCCGATCGAGATCGAGCCCGATCTGAGAGAGGTGGAAAGAGCGGTGAGAACAGCGGTGAACGGAGAAGGGTGAACCTTCTCCGGTCTCCGTTTACCGGCTTTTCACGACCTTCCAGATCTCCCCGTTCTGGTCGGCGCTGATGTACAGCGAGCCGTCCGGCCCCACGGCCAATCCGCTCGCGCGAAGATCGGTCGGCCCTTTCTTGCTCACCGCGAACGTCTCGTACTGCCCCGTCGGCTTGCCGCCGGCCACCGGTGCGAACACCACGCGATAGCCGGCCTGCGGCATCGGCGCGCGGTTCCACGAGCCGTGGAACGCGACGAAGAGCCCGTTCTTGTATTTCTCGCCGAAGCGATCGCCGGTGTAAAACGCCAGGGCCATGGGAGCCCAATGCGCGGGGAAGGCGATGACCGCACCCTTTGCCTTGGAGCAGCGCCCGACCTCTTTGCCGTCGCCGCCGTAGTCCGGCGCCAGCACCTTGGCCTTGTTCTCGACGCTGTAGTAGCAGTAGGGCCATCCGAAGTCGTCGCCCTTGTCTACCACCACCAGTTCCTCGGCGGGGTTTTCCGCGTTGCGCTGGGCGCTGAAGCCCCAGTTGTCACCGAGCTGATCCCGGCCGTGAATGGCCGCATACAGCTTTCCGGTATTGGGCTGGATCGTCGTGGCCAGGGGGTTTCGCATGCCGGTGGCATAGCGCTTTCCGGCGGCGAAGGTTTGGCCGGGCTTGCTCGCCGAGAATTGCCAGATGCCGGCGCGGCGCTCGAGCTCCGTGCACGGATCGATGCCGGGCGATTTCGCCGTGCGGTCGGCCCGCTGGCAACTGTTGGTGGCCGAGCCGACGCTCACGAGCATCGTGTCGCCCGCGCCGAATACCACGCTCTTCGACGTGTGATTGCCGTTGTCGGGCATGTCGGACACGATCGTCTCTTCCTTGCCCGTGGGCGCGAGCTTGCCCTGCGTGAGCCGCCAGCGCACGATGCGGTCGTTGAGGGCCAGGTACAGATAGCCGTCGTGGATCTCGACGTCGTTTCCCCCGCGCGGGCCGAAGCTCTCCTTTTTGTCGGGCTTGCCGTCACCGTTGGTGTCGCGATAGGCGCGCACTCCGCCGCCCAGCCCGTGTCCCGAAATGGCCGCATAGAGATCGCCGTTCGGGGCCACGACGAGCTGCCGCACCGACCCTGCGTCCTCATCGACCACCGTGGCGCAGAAGCTCTGGGGAAGGGTGAGGCCGCCGTTGTCGGGCGCGCAGGCCGGCGAGGCGTGAGGGGCGTGAGGAGTGATACGGAGCGCCACGATGGCGGCCGGCGTGGCGAGTGCGAGTGTGGCGAGGAGAGAGACCGACGGCATGCGTAGCATGGTGGCAACCTGGTGAAGAGTGTCGAATGCGGGCCTCGGTGGCGTCGCACGAGCCTGCCGGAAGATAGGCGGGTCGGCGGGTCGGAAGGTCGATTCTAGAGGGAAAAACGCCACTTGCCTATTGTAAATTGGCGCTGGGCGTATACTGTTTGTCTCGGTAGTTTCGCCGAACTCATGGCACGCAGGGTGCTCACAACCCCATCTGGGAGACGCGCGATGGCCGCCAAGAAAAAGAAGGCTGCAAAGAAAACCGCCAAGAAGAGCGCCAAGAAGGCCGTGAAGAGGACTGCGAAGAAGGCAGCAAAGAAGTCCGCCAAGAAGCGCACGCCGAGCGCCGCATTCATGAAGCCGATGCAGCCGAGCGCCGCGCTGGGTGCCGTGATCGGGACGGGCGCCATGCCCCGCACCGAAGTCACCAAGAAACTCTGGCAATACATCAAGCGGCACGGCCTGCAGGACGCGAAAAACCGTCGGATGATCAACGCCGACGACAAGCTCCGCCCCGTATTCAGCGGCCGGGCGCAGGTCTCGATGTTCGACATGACCAAGCTCGTCAACAAGCACCTCGGGTAGTCGTTCGGCAACTCGACGAAAATAGGGGCACCCCCGCTGGGGTGCCCTTTTTCGCTGGGGGGTCGCCGGGTCGCTATATTCCCCGCCCTATGGCCGGCGAATACATCTTCACCATGCGCGACCTGCGAAAGGTCGTGCCTCCCTCCCGCGAGATCCTCAAAGGCATTCACCTCGCCTTCTATCCCGGCGCCAAGATCGGAGTGCTGGGGGCGAACGGCGCCGGAAAGTCGTCGCTGCTCCGCATCATGGCGGGAGTGGACCACGATTTCCTCGGTGACGCCCGACCCCTTCCCGGCACCAAAATCGGCTACCTGCCGCAGGAGCCGCAGCTCGACGCCACCAAGGACGTGCGGGGCAACGTGGAGATGGCGGTTGCCGAGCAGCGGGCGCTCCTCACGCAATTCGAGGAGACGAGTGCCCGCTTCGCGGAGCCCATGGAAGACGACGAGATGACCCGGCTCCTGGAGAAGCAGGGCAACCTGCAGGAACGCATCGACGCGCTCGGACTCTGGGAGCTCGACCACAAGATCGACATGGCCATGGACGCGCTCCGGCTCCCGCCGGGAGACGCCGACGTCGCGCGACTGTCCGGCGGCGAGCGCCGGCGTGTGGCGCTCTGCCGCGTGCTCCTCGAGCAGCCCGACATGCTTCTGCTCGACGAACCCACCAACCATCTCGACGCCGAGAGCGTGTGGTGGCTCGAGCGGTATCTTGCCGAATTCGCCGGCACCGTCGTCGCGGTCACCCACGACCGCTACTTCCTCGACAACGTCGCCGGCTGGATCCTCGAGCTCTATCAGGGCGCGGGCATTCCGTGGGAGGGCAACTACTCGTCGTGGCTCGAGCAGAAGCAGCGCCGCCTCGCCCAGGAAGAGAAGCAGGCATCGTCGCGCCAGAAGACGCTGCTCCGCGAGCTCGAGTGGGTGCGCATGTCGCCACGCGCGCGCCAGGCCAAGAGCAAGGCCCGCATCACGCGTTACGAGGAGCTGCGTGAGGAAGCGGAGCGTCAGTCAGAAGGCACGGCGGAAATCGTGATCCCGGTGCCCGAGCGCCTCGGCGACGAGGTCGTGATCGCGCGGGACGTAGCCAAGGGATACGGCGACCGGTTGCTCTTCGAGAATCTCGAGTTCGCGCTGCCGCGCGGCGGCATCGTCGGCATCATCGGCCCCAACGGCGCGGGCAAGACCACGCTCTTCCGCATGATCGCCGGCCAGGAAACTCCCGACTCGGGCACGCTGACCGTCGGCTCGACGGTTCAGATCGCGTACGTCGACCAGTCGCGCGAGTCGCTCGACGCCGATCACACGGTGTACGAGGAGATCTCGGGCGGCCACGACCAGCTTCAGTTCGGCCGTCGCACGGTCAACGCGCGGGCCTACTGCGCGGGGTTCAACTTTCGCGGGGCCGATCAGCAAAAGAAGGTGGGCACGCTGTCCGGCGGCGAGCGAAACCGCCTCCATCTGGCCAAGCTGCTCAAGACCGGCGGCAATCTGCTTCTTCTCGACGAGCCGACCAACGATCTCGACGTCGATACCCTTCGCGCGCTCGAAGAGGCCCTCGTCGGTTTTGCCGGTTGCGCCGTGGTCATCAGCCACGACCGCTGGTTCCTCGACCGCATCGCCACCCATATCCTCGCCTTCGAAGGCAACAGCGAGGCGGTCTGGTTCGAAGGCAACTATCAGGAGTACGCCGCCGACTTCAAGCGCCGAAAGGGCGTCTCCGCCGATCAGCCCCACCGGCTCAGATACAAGAAGCTGGTGAGCTGAGAGCGTTCCCCTTTCTCCGCTCCCCTTTCTCCGTTCTCCCTTCCCCTTTCCCCCTTCCCCGCTTCTCGTTTACCCTTTAGGCCTATGACGACTCCGGAAAGCCGCATCCCATATCTTCCCGCCCGCATCGAAGGTCTGTCCGTGCTCGCCATGAACCTGTGGTGGAGTTGGAGCCGCGAGGCGCGGGCGCTGTTCCGGTCGATCGACGGAGCGCTCTGGCACCTCACGCGCCACAACCCCCTCGAGCTGTTGTGCCGGGTGGATCCCGCGGTCCTCGCCGCCTGCGCGAGCGACAGCGGCTTCCTGCGCCGCTACGACGAGGTGATGGCGCGGATGGCGCACGAGACGTCGAGCGGCGAGACCTGGTTCGCGGCCAACCACCCGGAGTCGAACGGCCGTCCGGTGGCCTACTTCTGCGCTGAATTCGGACTGCACAATTCCGTGCCGATCTACAGCGGAGGCCTCGGCGTTCTCGCCGGCGATCACTGCAAGGCCTCGAGCGATCTCGGCGTCCCATTGGTGGGGGTCGGGATCTTCTACATGAAGGGGTACTTCGACCAGCGGCTCCGGCTCGACGGCTGGCAGCAGGACAGCGACGAAGACTTCGATACCAGTCTCACTCCCCTCCTTCCAATCTCGGGTACCTCGAAGGCCGGCTACCTCGCCATAGTGGAGACGTCGGGACGCCCGGTTCACGTGGGGGCGTGGAGGATCATGGTCGGCCGGGTACCCATCTATCTCCTCGACACCAATCTCGAGGTGAATCATCCCGACGACCGCGGGCTGATGAACAAGCTGTATGCGGGCGGACCGGACCTGCGGTTGCGCCAGGAGTGGATCCTCGGCGTCGGCGGCGTGCGCGTGCTTCGGGCGCTGGGCATCGATCCGGGCGTCTGGCATGCCAACGAAGGGCACGCCGCCTTCATGCTCGTCGAGCGGTTACGCGAACATATCGTGCAGGGCATGAGCTATGCCGACGCGGTGCGCGAGGTGCGCGCGCGCAGCGTGTTCACCACGCACACGCCGGTTCCCGCCGGCCACGACTCGTTCTCGGTCGAGCAACTCGAGGCAGTCGCCGGTCCGGTGTGGAAGGAGATCGGCATCGACCGCGAAACCTTTTTCGGCCTGGGTGCTCATCCCGGGCTGCCCGGCCACTTTCACATGACCGTCACGGCCATGCGGCTATCGGCTCGCGTGAACGGCGTGTCGCGGCGCCACGGCCAGGTGTCCCGCAACCTGTGGCGCGAACTGTGGCCCGCGAGGCCATGGGAGACCGTGCCGATCGGCCACGTGACGAACGGCGTCCACCTGGCCACCTGGATGGCGAGCCCGATCATGGGGTTGCTCGACTCGCACCTCGGGCCGGGATGGGGCGACCGGCTGGACGAGCCGCGCTTCTGGGATCAGGTGCTGACCCTCGATCACTCGAAGCTCTGGGAAGCCCACGTCCGGCTCAAACAGATTCTCGCGAATTTCATCCGGGAGGATGCGCGCCGCCGCTTCGCCGGACAGCTGAAGGAGGCGGCCCAGGTGGTCGGGGCCGGCACGTTGCTCGATCCGACCGCGCTCACGATCGGGTTCGCGCGGCGGTTCGCCACGTACAAGCGCGCCAATCTGATCTTCCGCGACCTCGAGCGCCTGCGACACCTGCTGGTCGATCCGTGGCGGCCGGTGCAGATCATCTTCGCCGGCAAGGCGCATCCCGCCGACAATCCGGGAAAGGAAGTCCTTCAGAGCGTCTATCAGTTCACCCGCGACCCCGAGTTCGAGGGCCGCGTCGCTTTCCTCGAAGACTACGACATGCATCTCGCCCACCTGCTGGTGCAGGGTGTGGATCTCTGGCTGAACCTGCCGCGCGTTCCTCTCGAGGCCTCGGGCACGAGCGGGATGAAGGCGTCCCTCAACGGCATTCCGCAGTTGAGCACGCTCGACGGGTGGTGGCAGGAGGGATACGACGGGCTGAGCGGATGGGCCATCTCGCCGGCCGGCGAAACCGAGGACGCCGACGCGACCGACGCCTCGCAATTCTACCGGCTGCTCGAGGAGCAGATCGTCCCGCTCTACTACACCCGCAATGCGGGAGGAGTGCCGCTCGGGTGGGTGGAGAAAATGCGTCACGCGCTCCGGCTCGCGGGCAGCCGGTTCACTTCGCGGCGCATGATCGAGAACTACGTACAGGAACACTACACGCCGGCGATGCGTGGGGACTACACCGGTGACGATCCGCCCACCGCATGACGTAGCCGACCGAAGCCACTCGCCGCGCACGGCGGCGCCGCTGCTTGATGCGACGGGACAACCGGTCACGGTGGTGCACGTCACGGCCGAGTACTCTCCGTACGCACGCGCCGGCGGGCTCGCCGAGGCGGTGAGTGGCCTGGCGGGATTCCAGAAGTCGGCGGGTTTCCGCGTGGCCGTCATCCTCCCGCTCTATCGCACCATCCGCGACGTCGAGCCCGATCTCGAGCCCGTTGGGCCTCCCTTCCTCGTCCCGGTGGGGCCGCGCAACGAAGAGGCGAGAGTCTTCCGGATCGCCCGCGAAGTGGCGGGCCCGCAACTCTTCTTCATCGAGCACCGCGATTTCTTCAACCGGCCGGGCATCTACGGCGAAAACGCCGTGGACTACCCGGACAACTTCCGCCGTTTTGCCTTCTTCGCCCTCGCGTCGCTCACCGCGCTGCCCCGTCTCGTGTCGGGACCGGTGCTCATCCACGCGCACGACTGGCACACTTCGCTGGTTCCCGTGTATCTCCGTACCACCTTTGCAGCCGAGCCCTTTGCGCAGACCGCGTCGACGGTGTTGTCCGTACACAACCCGGGATACCAGGGTCACTATCCGCCGGAAGTCGTTCCCGAAATCGGCCTTCCCTGGGAGGTGTACAACTGGCGGCAGCTCGAGTGGTACGGGAAGCTCAATTTTCTCAAGGGCGGGCTGGTCTTTGCCGACTTCGCGACAACGGTGAGCCCCACGCAGGCGCGCGAGCTCCGCACGCCCGACGGCGGGTTTGGTTTGCACGACGTCTTCCTCGGGCTCGGCGACCGGCTGGTCGGCGTACTGAACGGTATCGACCGGCATGTCTGGAATCCGGCCGACGATCCACAGATTACGGCGGCATACTCGGCGGAGGACCTCGAGGGCAAGCGGAAGTGCAAGGCGGCACTCCAACGGTCGTTCGGTCTGCCGCAGCGCCGCAAGACGCCTCTCTTCGGCCTGACGGGCAGGCTCGTGACGCAAAAAGGGCTCGATCTCATCCTGGGGGCGCGGAGCCTTCTCTCCTCCGGCGCCCAGTTCGTCTTCCTCGGCACCGGCGAGCAGCGCTACGAGCAGGCGCTCGTCGACTTGGCCACCGCGGCGCCCGATCAGATCGCGGTTCAGCTCGACTTCACCGATCAGCTCGAGCACCGGCTCATGGCCGGCGCCGACATCTTCCTCATGCCGTCTCTCTACGAGCCCTGCGGCCTCACCCAGATGCGGGCGCAGCGCTACGGCTCGCCTCCCATCGTGCGGAACGTCGGCGGCCTCGTCGATACGGTCGAAGACGGCGTGACCGGGTTCTCCTTCGAGGGCTACACTCCCGCTGCGTTCGAGGAGGCCGGCTTCCGCGCCGTCAAGCAGTACGGCAACACCGCGAAATGGCAGGTGATGATGCGCAACGGCATGGCGCGCGACTTCAGCTGGGAGCGCTCGGTCTCGGTCTATCTCGACGTCTACCGGCGCTCTCTGGCGCGGTCGGAGCCCATCCGGTGACCCGGGCCCCCGTCGACTTCGTCTTCACGCTGCACAGCCACCTCCCCTACGTTCTCAATCACGGCCGCTGGCCCCATGGAAGCGATTGGCTCTGCGAGGCCGCGGTCGACACTTATCTCCCCCTGCTCGAGGTGTTGCAGGAGCTGGCCGCCGAGTCGGTGCCCGCACCGCTCACTATCGGCATCACGCCGGTGCTCGCCAATCAGCTCGCCGATCCCGAGTTCGCCAAGGAGATGGACGCCTTTTTCGAGCAGCGGCTCACCACCTGTGCCGAAGCCCCCGCGTCACTCGCCGCGACCGGAGATCAGGCACTCCTGCCCCTGGTCGACTACTGGCGCCAGCGGCTGCTCCGGCTCAGGCGCCGCTTTCATGAAGCAGGCGGCGATCTCGTCGGTGCCTTCCGTTCCCTCGAGGCCTCCGGCCGGATCGAGATCATCGGCTCCGCGGCCACGCACGGCTTTCTGCCGCTTCTCGCCCGCGACGAGAGCATCCGCCTGCAGCTCGCCGTAGGAACCGCAGAGCACCGTCGGCTCTTCGGCCGCGCGCCGGTCGGCTGCTGGCTGCCCGAATGCGCCTACCGGCCGCGGGGCCCGTGGGACCCCTGGCCCACCGCGCCGCGGTCCGGCATGCGCCGGGGCATCGAGGAGCACCTGGCCGACGCCGGGTTTCGTTACTTCTTCGTCGACTCGCATCTGGCCGCCGCCGGACTCCCGCTTGGACTCTCCGGCGATCCCGCGGGAGACCCGGCCGTTCGAGACGCCGCGGAGGGCGACCCCCCCGTGCAGCAGAGCCGCTCCCCATACCAGGCCTATCGCGTGGCGCAGACTCGCGGCGGCGGGGTCTCCGCCTTCGTGCGCGACCCGCGGTCTTCCATGCAGGTGTGGAGCCGTTTCCAGGGATATCCCGGAGACGAGGCCTACCTCGAGTTCCACAAGATGCGTTGGCCGGGGGGACTCAAGTTCTGGAAGGTGACTGGACCAGGCGTCGACCTCGGCGCCAAGGCCATGTACGACCCCGCAGCCGCGCGAGCGCGCGCCGCCGGCCACGCCGACCACTTCTCGCAGATACTCGGAAGCATCGCCGCCTCCGAGGCGCGGCCGCGCGGGAAAGTGATCGTCGCCCCGTTCGACACCGAGCTGTTCGGCCACTGGTGGTTCGAAGGCCCCGACTTTCTCGGCGACACCTACCGCTCGCTCGCGCGCGACTGGGGCGACGTGCGGCCCGTCACCGGGTCACGGCATCTCGCCGAACATCCTCCCCGGTCGGGCATCAAACTGCCGGCGGGATCGTGGGGCGCCAACGGCGATTTCAGCATGTGGATCGGCGATCGCACCGCCTGGACATGGGAACGGCTCTGGCCCCTCGAGGCATCGTTCTGGGACGCGGCGCCGCGCGCGCTCGCCTCCGTCGCGGCCAGGCCGGTGCTCGAGCAGGCCACGCGCGAGCTGCTCCTGGCCCAGTCCTCCGACTGGCAGTTCATCATCTCCACCGGCGCCGCGGCCGACTATGCCGAGCGCCGCTTCCGGGAGCACTGTGCCGACGCCGAGGAGCTGGTGGCGGCGCTGCTCGACGGCAGCGACGATGCACTCGGACCGGCGCAGCGAAGAGCGGAAGTGCTGGCCCGCCGCAATCGCCTCTTTCCCGACGTGATTCCCGCCGTTGCCGCCGCGCTCGGTGGCTCGCGCTCGCTGATCGTCGGTTGACCATGGTTCCAATCCGCTTCGCATTCGGCCTGCATCTGCACCAGCCGGTCGGCAACTTCGATCATGTTTTCGCGCAGCACGTGGCAGACGTCTACCGGCCGCTGATCGATACCCTGGCCGGCCGCGACTTCCTGCCGGTGGTTCTCCACCTTTCCGGCCCGCTCCTGGAATGGCTGGAGCTTCACGAATCGACCTATCTCGACCAGCTCGGCCGCCTCGCCGCCGATGGGCGGATCGAGATCCTGCTCGCCGGATTCTACGAGCCGGTGCTGGCCTCGCTCCAGCGGACCGACCGCATCGAGCAGATCGAGTGGATGCGGCAGACGGTTCGGTCGAGGTTCGGGGTCGAGGCGCTGGGTCTCTGGCTCACGGAACGGGTGTGGGAGCCCGACCTCGCGGCCGATCTGTCCGCGGCCGGTGTCCGCTACGTGCTCGTGGACGACCGCCACTTTCTCACCAGTGGCTTCAAGGCCGATCAGCTTCACGCGCCTTTCTGGACCGAGAGCGACGGCAAGCGGCTCGCCCTCTTTCCCATCGATGAGCGCCTTCGCTATCTCATCCCGTTCCGGCCGCCCGAAGAGACCGCTGATTACCTTCGCGAGCTGCGCGGCGCCGGCCACGGCCTCGCGGTGCTGGCGGACGACGGCGAGAAGTTCGGGGGATGGCCGGGCACGAAGGACTGGGTCTACGGCCAGGGGTGGCTCGACCGGTTCATCGCGACGATCGGGAGGCTGGTGGAAAACGGCGAGGTACGGCTCAGCCGCCTCGACGAGGCGCTCGTCACGGTGCCGAGCGGCGGCATCGCCTATCTGCCAACCTGCTCGTACCGCGAGATGGAGGGCTGGTCGTTGCCACCGGATGCCGCGCTCCGGCTCACTCGACTCGAGCGTGAGCTGGGAGAGGCGAGAATCGCCGGGCCCGACGGCGCACTCGTACGGGGAGCGCACTGGCGCAATTTCCTCGTGAAGTATTCCGAGTCGAATCGGATGCACAAGAAGATGCAGGCCCTCTCCTCGCTGTGTCGCGAGCTCGGCGACCCGCCAAAGGCGCGGCGCGCCATCGGCCGGGCGCAGTGCAACGATGCCTACTGGCACGGCGTCTTCGGGGGTCTCTACCTTCCCCACCTTCGCGACGCCATCTGGCGCAATCTCGCCGAGGCCGAGGCAGAGCTCCGGCGCGGCAAGCGACTCGCCTGGGACCGGCTGGATATCGACGCCGACGGCCACGACGAGATCTGGCTGCACTCCGCCGCGTTTTCCGCCCTGGTAAGCCCGCACCGGGGAGGAACGATCGAGGAATACACCGTCTTCTCGCGCGGCATCAACTACGCGAATGTGCTGACGCGTAGGCGCGAAGCCTACCACGACACGGCGCTCGAGCGGACGGAGTCAGGTGGGCATGCGGACGGGGGAACCGCGAGCATTCACGACATCGAGGCCGGAATCCGTCTCACAGAGCGTCCGCCTCTCGATTCGGAGGATCGGGCGCTCGGAGTCGACCGCATTCTGCCGAAGGGAGTCGGCATGGACGAGTACGCCCGCGGCGACTACTGGGCGGTCGCGTCGTGGGCGCGCCGGGCATGCGAGTGCACGGTGGCTCGCCGCAAGGGCGGCGTGGATATCGACTGTGTGTTTCGGGGCGGGAAGGAAAACGTGAGCAAGCGGATCAGGTTCGAGCCGGACGGTCGGGTGGTCGTCACCTATGCCTGGGACCCCGGCCTGGCTGACGCCGATGACCTCTTCGCGCCCGAGTTCTCTCTTGCCGGAGCACTGCAGATCCGAACCACGCCGGCGGCGGAGGAGTGGCGCTTTCCGATCGAGACCGTCGCCAAGTCGGAGCGAGGCCTCGACCGCACCCGCCAGGGCGAATCGGTCACCCTCAGGTGGCCGATGCGCCTCGGCAAGGCACAGGTGGAGATAGTGCCCGCCGAATAGACAGGATCGTCAGGTCGGCCGCTTCGGTCGCCCGACAGGGATCCGCTTATCCGCCCGCCCAACCAGATAACTGTGGATCGCGCCGACCTTGGCGGCGTCGAGCTGTTTCGCGAAGGCAGGCATTCCCTTCGCGGAACGGCCCTTCATTACGACCGTCGTAAACGCTTCCTTGTCCCTCACCGGCCCGGCCTCCGACAACGACTTGAGGAGGTTGGCGGCCACCGGATTGGGCAGTGCATCCTGTCCGTGACAGCGGGCGCAATTGGCGTTGTACTGACGCCATCCCTCGTATTCTTCAGCGGACACTTTGGCGCCACCCTTGCCAGCCTCACCCTGCGCACCCGCCGGCCTCGGCATGACTGCGAGAGTCAGAAGCACAATCAGGCAAATCAGTGGGCGGTACTCAGCCCTGACTCTTAACGGCAGGGCGGCCCGGCGCGATCTTCCCATCGCTCCGTCCTTTCACGTAGGAGTAGATGTCCTGGATCTTGTCCATCTGGAGCCCGAGCGAGCACCATGCGGGCATCCCTTTGGCGGGCCGCCCCGAGCAGACAGTGCTCATGAACAGTTCTTTCGAGTTGATAGGGCCATCGGGCTTGAGCGAGACGATGAGATGGGGAGCAATGGTCGTCCCGCTCACGTCCTCACCGTGGCAGCGGGCGCAATTCAGGTTGAACTGCTTCCACCCGTTGTAGACGGCCTGCGTCACTGTATCGTGGGGGGCCGGATGATACGCATCCCGGAGCGGCGCGTCGGCTGATGCCGTCTGCGTTGGGCCGGTGGTATCGGACTTTGCCGGTGCCGCGGGCTTCGCCGCGGAAGGCGTAGCGGCGGGCTTGGCAGGCTTCGCGGTGACAGGCTTTGGCGCGGCCGAGTCGCTCTTCATGCCCATGGCGCTGTCTTTCCTGCTGCTGCTGCTGGTGTCTTTCATAGCTGTGTCGGCGGTCGTGGTGTCTGCGGGGGCCGGGGCCGGGGCCGCGGCGGAAGTCGTCGTGTCGGCGCGGGTTCCCGAGTCGCTCTTGGGGCCTCCGCACCCTCCCAGGAGGAAAAGCGAAACCGCAGCGGACATCCAGACAACCTCGCGCGGTGCAACGCTCATGGGTCCATCCTTTCGAGATTGAGGCCGGGAGTCCGGCCGGTCTGCCCACCATACGTCTCTGTCATTGAATTCAGCTCACACGGGTCACATCCGTGGTGACGCGGGTCACGCGCGCCGACTCCCCGGCGTCTCACAGGGCGTTATCATTCACCACCATGACAGACGCCGCCGCGACCTCCGTCACGCTCGGGCTCGTCCAGCAGCAATGCGGTGACGATCCCGACGCTAACATGCGCAAGGCCAGCCAGGGCATTCGTGACGCGGCCGCGCGAGGCGCCCAGATCGTCTGCCTTCAGGAGCTCTTCCGAAGCCGGTACTTCTGCCAGACCGAAGATCATCGTCATTTCGCTCTCGCCGAGTCGATTCCCGGCCCCTCGTCCGGCGCGCTGGCTGCCCTGGCACAGGAGCTCGGCGTGGTCATCGTTGCCTCGCTCTTCGAGAAGCGGGCCGAAGGTCTCTACCACAACACCGCGGCCGTCATCGATGCCGACGGGACCTACCTCGGCAAGTACCGGAAGATGCACATCCCCGATGACCCGCTCTACTATGAAAAATTCTATTTCACGCCCGGAGACCTGGGATTCCGGAGCTGGGACACGCGGTTCGGCCGCATCGGCGTGCTGGTGTGCTGGGACCAATGGTATCCGGAGGCTGCCCGGCTGACGGCGATGAGCGGAGCAAAGATCATCTTTTATCCGACGGCCATCGGCTGGCTTCCTTCCGAGAAGGCGGAGCACGGCGCGCAGCAGCAGGCAGCATGGGAAACGATTCAGCGGAGCCACGCCATCGCCAACGGCGTGTACGTGTGCGCGGTCAATCGTGTGGGCCACGAGGGAGCCGCCGACGGCGGCATCGAGTTCTGGGGAGACAGCTTCGTTTCCGATCCCGGCGGCCGCATTCTCGTGAAGGGCGGCGCGGGCGAGGAGATTCTCACCGCCTCCTGCGACCTCGGCAAGGTGGACGTGAGCCGCACACACTGGCCCTTTCTTCGCGACCGCCGCATCGACGCATATCAGGACATCACGAAGAGATATCTGGATTGAAAGCGGGGAAACCCCTTCTCCCTTCTCCCTTCTCCCTTCCCCGCGGTTACCGCATGCCCGCCGAGTGGGAGCCCCACCGTGGTACCTGGCTGAGCTGGCCGCACAAGGAGGCGTCCTGGCCGGGCCGGTTTGGTGCGGTGCCCTGTATCTTCGGAACCCTCGCGCGACACCTGGCAGAGCACGAAGACGTGCATATCAACGTGGCCGGAGCAGCCATGGAAAGCGCCGCGGGTCGCGTCCTCGATGACGCCGGCGCCGACCGGCGCCGGATCTTCTTCCATCGCAATCCGACCAACGATGCCTGGTGCCGCGATCACGGGCCGATCTTCGTGCAGCGCCACGAGAGCGGTCAAAACGAACAGATGGTTCTCGACTGGGGCTACAACGCGTGGGGCGGGAAGTATCCGCCGTACGATCTCGACGATGCCGTGCCGAGACGCATCGCTGCCGAGCTCGGGCTGCCGCTCATCGAGCCGGGCATCATCCTCGAGGGTGGATCGATCGACGTGAACGGGCGGGGAACGTTGCTCACGACCGAATCGTGCCTGCTTAACCCCAATAGAAATCCGGGGCTCGATCGCGATCAGATCGAGCAGTATCTCCGCGATTTCCTCGGCGTCTCGACCGTTCTGTGGCTCGGCGATGGCATCGTTGGTGACGACACCGACGGCCACATCGATGATCTCACACGATTCGTCAGCGCCGACACCGTGGTCACCGTCGTCGAGGACGACCCGGCCGACGAAAACTACGAGCCGCTCCAGGAAAACCTGGAGCGGCTCGGGATGATGACCGATCAAGACGGCCGGCCGCTCAGAATCATCACGCTGCCGATGCCACGGGCGCTGTATCAGGACGGTCAGCGCCTGCCCGCCAGCTACGCCAACTTCTACATCGCCAATGGCGTGGTGATGCTACCGACGTACGACCCCGAGCGCGACGAAGAAGCGGCGAGCACGCTGCAAGGCCTCTTTCCCGATCGCCGGGTGATCGGCGTGGACTGCACCGACCTCGTCTGGGGGCTTGGCGCCTTCCACTGCGTCACCCAGCAATGGCCTGCCTGAGCTAGGACTTCTTCCAGATCCCCACGAGCGCCGCCCGCCGCCCACCACAGCTGTCCATCCCGAGGCCGGCCACGTGCAGCTCGTCGGCGGTACGGCTCACCGCATACCGGGCATCGGCTGTCTGACACGCGCTGCCGGCGGTGTCGGCGTGGAAGATCAGTGTGTCGCCCTTGAATTCGGCCTTGCCCTTCATGTCGACAGAGTCCGGCCAGCGCGGCGACGGTAGCCTCAGCTCGACGCCGCCGCTCGACGACAGGTTCATCAGCACCTCTCCTTCGCCGTACAAATCGCGCTTCCAGTTGCCCGAGTACTTGGCGGCCTCGCCGGAGCATCCGGCGAGCGGAAGCAGCATTCCCAGCAGAGCGACGAGTCGCAGGTGGGAAAGAATCCGGGTGCGATGGAGCATGTCGTTGTCCCCCAATCGTGTGACGATGACGGCGGTCCTTCGGAAATTCCGGACGCGGCGCCGGTCGGCGGCACCGCCAAGAGGTCGAGATAGAGGTTGACAATAATGAGAGGCGGGCCCCCACTACGCTA
>JBBRGF010000028.1:0-24424 GCA_038240975.1 Gemmatimonadales bacterium | reverse complement strand
GTTCGCGGAGAGTGGGTCCCTCCACGTAGGTCATGACGTAGAAAACGAGCCATTCGCGCTCGCCTGAATCGAGGAGCCGGGCGATATGAGGGTGGTTGAGCTGCGAGGTGACGCGGATTTCCCGGAGAAATCGGTCGGCGGCGACGCTGACCAGCAGCTCCGGGTGAAGGATCTTGAGCGCGACCGGATGCCCGTCAGGATGACGCGCCAGGTAGATGCGCGCGTTTCCACCCTTACCGATCTCCCGATCGACCTCGTAACGCCCTTGAAATGCACTGCGGACCAGCGCCAGCATGTCCCGTGGCACGTTCACAACCCTTCGGGTGAAGTCTTAAATGGTTGCGGTTGGGACGGCGCGGCGCAAGATGCCCGGCGCACTATAACAGGATGTCGCTCCTGATCCGACGCCTGACCCCCCACCACAAAGAGCCCCAGAGATTCGATTCCCGGAGAGTTACGCTTGCCTCGCCCGTCATGCCCGCCCGAGTGTCGCGTGCAACCGGCAGAGCGACACGTACTTCCACGGCCTTGCCATCTCCCGCTGAGGTCGAGGCGACGTTCCCGACCCGGGTGGCGACCCGGTGGCCGCTGGAATGGAAGAAGAGCCGCATCGGTTGGCCGGATCTCACGAGCGTGCTCCCCGAGCCGGTCAGGGCCACTCTCACTTCCACCGAATCGGGAATGCCGAGCTCGATCAGCGGCTGGCCGCGATCCACCCAGGTCCCGGCCATCTCTTCGGGCCTCGTGGTGAGCACAGTCCCTCCTCCGATGGCTCGCACGGTGAGGTTTTCCCTGTCTGTCGCGAGCCCTGCCAGCCGAGCGTCTTCCGCTGCCCGCTCCGATTCCAGCCGTGCCACCTCGGCCGGCCGGCCCGCTGCCCTCGCCTGGGTCTCGCGCCCAGCGAGGGAGTCGGAGCTGCGCCGCGCGGCCAGCGCGTTGCGCTCGAGCTCGAAGTCCCGGATCTCGACCAGCGGTGCTCCCGGCTCTACCCGGGTCCCTTGGCGGACATAGACCCGTGCGATGACTCCGCTGTCGGGAGAGGTGAGCGGAATCAGCCTCGCCGGCGCGGCGACGAACGGGCCGGTGACCGTAATGGGACGCGGGATCACGGCGCCGAGTAGAACGACGGCGCCGGCGCCGATCAGAACTCGCTGCCGGAATGGTCGCCCGCGCCACGCGGCCCGCCGCCCGCGCCATCCTGCCACAGCCGCCGAGCCCCATTCGCGCAAGACGCCGCGGGTTGCGAGCCAGAGCCCGGCGGCGAACAGAGCGATGCCGAGCGCGCCAAGGGCCCGGTCGAGCCAGCCGAACACGACCCCCGCGGTTATGAGGAAGATCGAAGCGATGTAGACCGCGGCGAGCAAGCCATAGATGAGGAAGATCCGTCGCTCCCGCTCATCGGACGCCGGCGCCGTCACGTCGAGCCGGAACACCCGGGCCTTCAGCACCCATTGGATGTGGGCGAACGCCCGCTGACGAAGGTTGGGGACCTCGAGATAGTCGCTCAACGCGTAGTAGCCGTCGAGCGGGATGAGGGGATTGGCATTCATGAGAACAGTCGTCGCTCCGCCGATGATCACGGCTGCGAGCGCCACCTCGGAGACGAGCGATCCCGGTGTCGCGGCCCACCAGACGATCGCTGCGATTCCCCCCAGGACCAGCTGGATCCACGAGCCTGCCGCCGTGACCCAGAGGCGGGCCTTGAGATCGGGAAATGTCCAGGCGTCGTTCACATTGCAGAAGAAGGCGGGCTCGAAGTACAGAAGCATTGCACCGATCTCGTGCACCTGGCCCCCGAAATGCTTGCACGTATAGCCGTGCCCGAGCTCATGAATGGCGATGATGACGATGGCCGTGAGCCAGAAGATGACCATGGCCGACGCGCTGAGACGGAACAGGTAGAGGTCGGCAAGCGCCCGCGAGAACTCCTGCCACCGGCTGGCGATCACAAGAGAATAGATCGCGAACAGCACCACCGACGCGGCGATGAATCCACGGGTGAAGCAGAACCGCAGGTATGGAATGGTGCGGTCCATGAACTTGTCCGGGTCGGCCAGAGACCAGCGAAGGCGGAAGATGTCTCCCTGTACCACCCCGCCACCGCGGAGTCTGGACCGCCGCTGGGCACGGAGTCGCTCCATCAGCAGGACCGAGCGCTCGCCGACGGTGCGTTCCACGAGGCCCATCGCCTTGAGCTTGGCGGCAAATTTCTCTACCGTCCCGGCCGAAACGTTGATTCCCGCCTCCACCATCGCCGCCGCCGACTCGGCAGAGGTACGTTGGCCGTCGAGTGACTGCATGACGTTGACTTCGACGGGGCGGAACCGGAAATACTTGTGGGACTTGGGGTCCTTTACGATATAGCTCCGCTCGCCGCGATAGGTCTGCTCGACCAGCACCAGGTCGTCACGAAGCCTCGGGAGGGCGTTCACGGGGAGGAGCTGACGACCTTTTCACCCGGGGCGATACCGCTCACGACCTCGACCCGGTCGGTGCCGATATCGCGGCCCAGTGTGACGGCCCGGAGCGTCGTGCGGTTGTCCTCGAGGACCAGCGCGTACCCATCCCGGGCCACCGCCGACTTCGGAATCGACACTACCTGCCGCCGGTCGGCGCCGAGCTGCACCGTAACCGCGCTCCCGGGCCGGAGTCGCGATCCGGCGCCGATCTCGAGTACGAGCTCACGTGTCCCGCTGGCCGCATCGAGCACTGGCGACGCTCTCAGCACCCGCGCGCGGGCGCTCGCCCCATCGGCGCCGAGCACCTGCGCCTCGGCGCCCACGCGGAGGCCGGTCGCTCCCGTCTCGGGAACACGCACTGCCGCCAGAATCGGCCCGAGGGCGGTGATTCGGAACAGCGAGTCACCGGGGCTCACCATGCGCTGCACCCGCGCCGCTCGCGATGTGACCATGCCGGCAAACGGCGCCGTGATTCGGGTGAGATCGAAATCGCGTTGGGCCTTCCGGAGCGCCAATTCAGCCTCGCGGTACTCGAACTCCACCTGCTCCGAATCGGCCCTGGTCGCCATTCCTGCGGTGGTGAGGGCACGCTGCCTGTCGGCAGTCTGGCTGGTTCGTGCAAGCTTCTCCTTGGCCTGGGCGAGCGCGATCTCCTGGTCGGTGCTCTCGAGCCGCGCCAGCTCCTGACCGGCTCTGACGCTCGCTCCGATGTCGGTCAGGATCGCCTGCACCAATCCCGACGATCGCGCGAGCACCGCTGCATCGTGCTCGACGTACAACTGCGATGGCAGCCTGAGCGGAAGGTCTACCGTGGTCGTTTCCGCTGTGCCGATCGCCGCACCCGGCGGAGTCGGTACGACGGCGGTTTCGGCGGCGGCCGGCGCTGGTGCGGAGTCCTTGTCGCATGAAACCGCGGTTGCCAAAGACATCAGGAGCAGGGCCCGACGGGCGGTGCAGACGCTCATGACCAGATCCTCCACCACAGGAGCCGCGCCCATCCGGCAGGACCGCGTAGCAGGCGCATGGCTGCCGACTCGGGGCTGGTCAGCACGCGAACGTAGGCGGCCATGCGCGGCTTGAGCAGCCCGTCGGGATTGGCCACGGTTGCACGAACCGTATAGCTCGACGAGGCTCCACTGTCCGAGGCGACCGGGGCGATCGAGCGCACCCGCCCACTGAAGGTGCGCTGGGGCAGGGCATCCACGCGGAGGCGGACCTCCTGGGCGGGACGCACCCGGCCGATATCGCGCTGATCCACGCCGAACTCCAGCTCGAGGGAGTCGGTGCGACCCAGCGTCAGCACGAGATCGCCTTCCTCGAGCGATGTGCCTAAGCGCTCCTCCGGGTGGGATGTGAGCACCAATCCACTCACCGGCGCGCGGACCACGGTAAGACCCAGCTCCTCGTCGATCAGACCGAGCTCCCGGCGCAGCGCCTCGCCGCGCATCCGGTGCAGCCGCTCCTCGGCAGCGTCGCCGCGGCTAGCCGCGAGCGAGGCCATGCGGTCCGCCGAGGCTGCCTCCGCGGCCGTCGCCTCCCGATCGGCGCGGAGAGCGTTGGCGCGGAGATATGCGATCGGCGTGCCCCTCGCGACCGCCATCCCTTCGGCCACCGGGATCCGCTCGACGACTCCTGGCACCAACGCACGCACCTCGGCGAAAGACGTGGGGCGGAACTTGGCACCGGCGCCGGGTACCCGAAACGGCCACCGGATCAGGGTAAGCGCCGCGATTACGACGATTGCGGCCGCAGCGTAGATCGCAAGCCGTCGGCGTGGCACCGAGGCCAGTGCCCGGCGTCGTGCCGCGAGCGCACCGAGCGCGTCCACCATCGGCACCTGGTGGTAGAGCTGCGCGTTGCGGAGGGCCACAGCGGTCTGATTCGCGAGGATGGCCGCGATCTCGCGCTGGGTGGCGGTGGCGAAGTCGGATGAGCGAGACTCGAAGACGAGGACCCCGAGCACTCCCGCTTCGTCCTTGAGCGGGAGGTAGAGACCGCTGCCCACGTCGTCCTTTTCCAGGTCGGGGCCGAAGATCGTCACGAACATCCGCTCCGCGTCGGAGCCGGGAGCCGTCCTGTCGCTGAGAAAGAACGAGTCCCCTCGCCCGGCCGCCCATTCGGCGCGGCCGACGAGGTCCTGAAGCCGTGGATCCTTCGGGTCGATCTTCTCCTCGCCGGAGACGGCGCGGATGTCGCAGCGCCCCTTGTCGTAGAGGCCGACGGCGCCCCGGTCGAAAGGCAGTGCGCGCGACGCGAGATGGACCACCGATTGGAGGACGCGGTCGAGATCGAGGGTGGCGGTGATCTCGCGGCTGATGTCGAGCAGCACCGCCAGCTCGTCGGCACGGCGCTCCGCTCCGTGAAGGCGAGCGTTCCGAAGCGACACGGCGGCGAGTGCGGCCACTCCTTCCAGGAGCTCCCGGTCCTCCCGGTCGAACATCCCGTCGCCCGTGATCTTATCGGACACCTGGATGGCGCCCACCGTGACACCATCTGTTACCATGGCCGTGGCCATGACGTTGAAAGCGAGCGTCGGGTCGGCGTGGTCGATGTCAGGCTGGAATCGGGGGTCTTCCTGCGCCCTCGTCACCATCGTGGTCTTCTGCTGCTGCGCCACATCCCCGATGAACCCGGTGCCCACCGGCACCTCGGCGCCGATGAGCCGGTCGCCCCGTCCTCCGACGGCCAGGCGGCAGCGGAGCATGTCGCCCTCCGCGATCCAGATCGACCCGCCCTCGGCCCCCAGGGCGGTAAGTACCCGGCTGAAGACGCGAGGAAGCAGCTCGTCGAAGTCGAGCGAGCGGCTGAATTCCAAGCTGATCGCATGGAGCAGACGAAGACGCTCGACCTCGCTGGGCAGATCGCCCAGCGAGGCCGACGGTTCGTTCAGGATGTCGGGCATGTAACGAGTATGGTGCGCGATAACTCTGCGCGGAAGGGGAGAGGGTATGCGAAGCGCCGGGCCTGAGGGGCCCGGCACCCGCTGCCTACGTCGCGGGCTCGTGCCCGCTGAGATCTAGAGCTTCGGCGACCTGATGCCCGCGTTTAATGACCTTTATTGATGGGACGGGGGCCCGGCAGCTGGGCCGGAGCGATCCTCTCCTCGAGCTCTTCCACCGACAATTCAACCGCTTCGGCGTCCTTACCGGTGGCGTTGCGGACCTGGCTCTTCTGCTCCGGGGTCAACTCGATGCGAATCTGGTCCTTCGACATGGCGTCCTCCTGAGGGGTAAAACGGGATCCATCACGCGTCGATCACGTGAGCAATCTGAGATGTTGCCGTGAAGCTATCGTGAATTCCTGGCTTGCCCTTCCGTGAATCCGGGGTACCTTGGTGGAGAATTCCCCCAAGGCGCGCCTATGGCCGGCCTCGTCCTCCGTTTGCTCGGCTCCCCGGTCGTGAACGTCACGGACGGGCGACCCGTAACATCTGCACCCGGCGGTAAGACCGTCGCCCTCCTCGCCTATCTGGCGATCGAACCCAACGCACATTCGCGTGAGGAGCTGGCTGGACTGCTCTGGGGCGAGTCCCCGGAGGCGGATGCCCGCGCTTCTCTCCGCCAGACACTGCGGGCGATACGTACCGCGTTCGGCGATGTGATCCGGGCCGGCCGCTCCGCGGCAGAGCTCACGGAGACGCCCGACTGTGACGTTACCGCGCTCCGGCTCATGCTGGCCCGGGAGCCTGCCCGCGCGCTAGGCACGGAGCCGCCGAGGTTCCTCGCCGGGTTCTCCGTTCGTCACGCGCCGCAATTCGACGAGTGGGTGGCCGGCATCCGCTACGCCCTCTTTCGCGACTACAACCTGGCGCTCGCAACGCTCGCCCACGATGCGATGGCTCAGCGGCGCTGGCGCGAGGCGGGCGACGCGGCCGACCGTTGGCTCCTCAGTGATCCGCTGTCGGAAGAAGCGGCACACATTGCCGTCGAGGCGCAATACTGCGCGGGGCACCGGGGTGGGGCGCTCGCCCGCTTCGCGGCATATCGCGAGGCGCTCTACCGGGAGACGGGCTGCGAGCCGGGCCGCGAATTCCGCTCACTCAAGCAGCGCGTCGAGGCCGACCGCCCGGCCGCCGAGGTTGTGCACACCCCGGAGGAGTCGGAGCCGCCGGCCTCGTCCTTCGAGGCGAGCCTGGTCGGGCGTGAGCCGGAATGGGAGCGGCTGACCGCGTCCTGGGTAAAGGTTTCTCAGGGAGAGGGTCGCATCCTTCTGTTGGAGGGTGAGGCCGGCGTCGGCAAGTCGAGGCTGACCGACGAGTTCCTGCGCTGGATCGTGGCCGAGGGCGGTGGTGGTGCCCTGCGTGGGCGGAGCTACGACGGGCAGGCGGGCGTTCCGTACGAGCCTGTTGCCGACATACTGCGCGATGCGCTCTCCGCTCCCGGCCTTGCGGCCACGGCGCCGGAGTGGCTGGTCGAAGTAGCCCGACTGATACCCGAGCTGCGCCAGAGGTTCCCTTCGCTGCCTGAGCCCGAGGGGCCGGCCGATTCCAACGATGCCTGGCGGCTCTTCGAGGGCATCGCGCAGCTCCTGCTCGCGCTCGCGGGCGAGCGCCCCGTGGCCGTATCCATTGACGACCTGCAATGGTGCGATGAGGACACCTGCAACCTCCTCCGCTTTCTCATCCGCCGGCTCGAGCGGGCACCCGTTCTCTGGTTAGGCGCGGTGACCCTCGGCGAGGTCGAGCGTGATGCCCCCGCGGCGCGATTCTGCCGTGTGCTTCGGGCCAAGGCGCATGCCGAGACGATCGAGCTCACACCGCTCACCGAAGAACAACTCTGGACAATGATTCGCGAGCTGGGGCACGTGCGCACTCCCATGGGGGCCCGCCGGCTGGCGTCGCGAATTCACCGCATTACGGGCGGAAATCCGTTCTATGCAATCGAGCTCCTGAAGACGATGCACGCACAGGGGACACTCGCCGCCGACCACACGAGCGGAGAGTGGACCGTATCGGCGGCCGGCGTGGCCGCAGGACGGGAGTACCCCATGTCGCGGACGGTGCAGGACCTGATCGCCGAGCGGGTCGGTCGTCTGCCCGGCGAGCTGCGGGAGCTGCTGATGACCGTCGCGGTGGCGGGATCGGGCGGCCGACCCGAGGTCCTTTCCCATGTGCACGGAATCTCGCGGCTCCGCGCGGCGGCGATGGCCGATTCACTGGTGGAGCGGCGCCTGGTGGTCGAGGACGGAGGTGTCTATCGGTGCGCCCATCCAGTTATCGCGCACGTCGTACGGGAAGGCACCACGGCGGCGCGGCGGCGCGAGCTGCACCGCATGCTGGCGATGGCGCTCGAGCTGGCAGCCCCGCCCGGCGAGACGCAGTCGGTATCGGGCGAGATTGCGCTCCACGCCGATCGCGGTGGCGAGCCCGGGCTGGCTTACCGCCATGCGCTCGTGGCCAGCAACGCGGCGGTTCATCGCTATGCGTTCGAGGAGGCGCTCTCGTGGCTCGACCTCGCCGCCGGCGCGGCGAGGGGTGCCGAAGCCGATGTGGTGAACCGCCGCACTGCCGACCTCCTCGAGGCGGCAGGCTGGAGTGCTGCGCCTGAGCGGCGGCCGTTGCCCGTCACCCGGGAGATCGATACCGCAGATCTCGACCTGCCCGTGCGTGGCTGATCAGCCCCTCGCGGCGGAGCCCCCGTATCGCACTGCCGTGATCTCCGCAAGAATAGAGAGCGCCGTTTCCGCGGGTTCGCGCCCGCCCAGGTCGAGCCCGATCGGCCCGCGGATCCGCCCGATGGTCTCGTCGGCCAAACCCTGGGCTTTGAGCCAGTCGCGCCGGCTGGCCTGGGTCTTCCGGGAGCCGATCACCCCGACGTAAGGCGCGGGCGACCGCAAAGCGCTCAGCAGCGCCGGCCGGTCGAACTTGGGATCGTGCGAGAGCAGGCAGATGTAGCAGGACCGGTCGAGCCCGATGCGGCTGAAGGCCTCGTCGGGCCACCCATGAATCAGCTCGTCGGCATCGGGAAAGCGCTCCCGGCTGAGGAAGGTCTCGCGCCCGTCGGCCACGATAGTCCGGTAGGCGAGCGCCTTTGCGAGAGGAACCAGAGCCACCGCGACGTGCCCCGCGCCGAAGATGACGAGGCGCGGCTCCCTCGGATACACCTCGAGAAAGACGGTCGCCTGGCCGCCCGGCATGTCCACGGTTGTGGTGCCGCTCGCCTCTCTCTGGAGTGCGGCGAGCGCCGCCTGGCGGACCTCGGCAACGTCTGTCAGGGTACCTTCGACCCGTCCGTCCTCGAAGATCCGGGCCGACTGTCCGACTCCCACGCCGTCGATCACCGTCGCGACGACCTCTCCACCCGGTCCGCGCGCCGCGGCCAGCACGTCGGGCCGCACTTCCGGCTCCACGAAGACGCGAATCGTGCCCCCGCATGCCAGCCCCACCTCCCAGGCCCGCTCGTCGGTGACGCCGAACGTGACCAGCTTCGACGAGCGCCGGCCAATGGCCTCGGCAACTTCCATCGCCGTGGCTCTCTCCACGCAGCCGCCCGATACCGATCCCGCGATGGCGCCATCCACCGTGGCGAGCATGGAGGCGCCGGCCGGACGGGGGGCGGAGCCCCACACATTGATGACTACCGCTCGCCCGAACGGCCGTCCGGCGGCGGTCAGTCGCTCGTAGTCGGCCATCAGATGGCGCACCGCTCTCTCCTTACCAAGCGCCACGGGGTCTAACGGGATGGACGCCGGGACTTCATCTTAGGGGCCCATGAAACGCTTCGAGTGCTCCGCGATCGTCTTCGATCTCGACGGCGTGCTGGTGGACTCTGCTGCGTTGGTGGAACAGCAGTGGCGCCGCTGGGCGTCGGCGCGCGGCCTTCGGGCCGAGCCGTTCCTGCGCGTGTGCCATGGCCGGCGCGTACTCGAGACGATACGCCTGGCCGCTCCTCATCTCGATGCCGAGGCCGAAGTCAGGGCATTCCTTCCTCAGGACGAGGCCGAAACGGAATCGCTCGGCGCCTACGAAGGCGCGTCGCGTTTGTTGCGCGCGCTTCCCGCCGGAAGCTGGGCGGTTGCCACATCCGGCCTTCGCGCCACCGCCACCGCCCGGTTGCGCCGCGCCGGGCTTCCGGTGCCCGAGGTACTCGTCTGCGCGGAGGATGTGACGCGCGGGAAGCCGAGTGCCGATCCGTACCTCGTCGCGGCCGACGGTCTTGGGTTGGTGGCCGGCTCCTGTCTGGTGATCGAGGACGCTCCGGCCGGCATACTAGGCGCCCGCGCAGCCGGCATGAAGGTTATCGCCCTCACCACAACGCATCCGCCCGATCAGCTCCCTGCCGACGCCCTTGCCGCCTCGCTCGTCGGGGTTCACGTCGGCCGGATCGATCGCGACGGTAACGGACGCTGGAGGCTGGAAGTGCTGGTCGTAGAGCAGTGAACGCGCCGGGCGAAGTCGGTCCAGAACTCCTCGGTGAGCCTTCGGGCAGTGCCTTCGAGGAAGCGAGCCCCCACGCTCGCCATCGTCCCGCTCACCTCGCTCGTTGCCGACCAGTCGAGTCGAGCCTTGTCCGGGCCCGCGTCGGCGATCTGAAGTGAGGAGACCACGTCGACCGCCGACCCTGGGGCCTTCCCGCGGGCGCGCATCTTGAGAGACTGCCTGTCCACGATGTCGAACAGCTCGACGTCGAGCCTGAACCGTACTTTGACCGAGCCCACCCCAAGCCCCGAGATCACGTTGAAGTGTGTGGGATCGATTGCCTCGACACTCTCGACTCCCGGCGCCGAGGCGGCGACGAAATCGGGGTCGAGGAGCCTGGCCCAGACGTAGTCGCGAGTGGCGGCGATCTCGGGTGAGCCGGAAAATTCGAGCTTCATGGGCGGGAATCCTCGAGCGAAAGGAGGTCGGCGGGCGTGTCCACGTCGGGATTCCAGCCCGGGACGTCGACGACCGTCACCGGCAGCGTGCGGGACTCGAGAAGCCCGGCGAGCCCCGAATCACCTTCCAGGCGATCGGCGAGGGGCCAGGTGGAGCGGTCGAGCAGCACCGGATGCCCAGGCACCTCCGGGGACTCGGCATAGCGGGGGCGAACCGTATCGGCGCCTCGATCCCGCCACGTTCGCACGATCGCCTCGATCACATCCAGTCTCACGAGAGGCTGATCGCCGAGAAGAATGAGCGCCGCCCCGGCGTCGCGCGGCATCGTCGTCAATCCTAGCCTGAGTGAGCTCGAGAGCCCGCGCGACGGATCGGGGTTCTCGACGATTTCGGCGCCCGATTCCCGGGCCAGTTCCGCGAGGTCGGCGTTACCGGCGGCGGTGACGACGTGTATGATGGATAGGAGACCGAGCGCGCGAGCGTCCGATGCCACGCCGAGCGTGTGGGTCACCAGAGGTTTGCCGCGAAACGTGGCCAGGAGCTTGGCGCCGCCGAAGCGGCGCGACGACCCGGCGGCCAGCACGATGCCCCCCACCCCAACGGCTTTACTCATTTGTTCTCGCCTCGGACGGCCTTGACCAGCCCCGGCGGGCGAAGGTAGAGTGCCTGTCCGCTGAAAGAACTTCTTGGGGTGTAGCTCAATCGGCAGAGCGCCCGGCTGTTAACCGGGAGGTTGCTGGTTCGACCCCAGCCGCCCCAGTAGATCGAGTCGCGTTCAGGCCGGGTCTGGAGGGCCCGTTCGTGGAGGGCAGGCATCGAGCCATCGTCGCTCGTCCGCGTCGAAGACCCGCGACCGCGTCAGAAAGCGGACCCCGAGCGGCGCCTCGAGCGAGAAACCGCCCCCACGTCCCGGCACGACGTCGATCAGAAGCTGCGTGTGCTGCCACGCCTCGAATTGCAGTGCACCAATGTACACCGGCACGCCGTCCACCTCGCCCAGCAGCACGTCGCGCTGGCCCACCCGAAACTCCCCCGCAGGATAGCACATCGGAGAGCTGCCATCGCAGCAGCCCCCCGATTGATGGAAGAGCAGCGGACCGTGCTCCGCCTGAAGACGGCGGAGCACGGTGGTGGCCTCGGGCGTGATCTCCACGCGCAAGACCGCCTGGGGGTTAGAAGAAGCCAAGCTTCTTGGGGCTGTAGCTGACGAGCATATTCTTCGTCTGCTGGTAGTGGTCGAGCATCATTCGATGATTCTCACGGCCGATTCCCGACTGCTTGTAGCCGCCGAACGCCGCATGTGCCGGATACAGGTGATAGCAGTTCGTCCAGACCCGCCCCGCCTTGATCGCCCGGCCCATACGGTAGCAGGTATTCGCGTCGCGGCTCCAGAGGCCGGCGCCGAGTCCGTAGAGGGTATCGTTGGCGATGGCGAGCGCGTCGTCATACGTCTTGAACTTGGTGACTGAGACCACCGGGCCGAAGATCTCCTCCTGGAACACCCGCATCTTATTGTGCCCTTCGAGAATCGTCGGCTGGATGTAATAGCCGTCCTTGAGGTCGCCGGGATGCGTTCTGCGGGCCCCGCCGGTGAGCACCTTCGCGCCTTCCTTCTTTCCGATGTCGAAGTAGCTCAGGATCTTCTCGAGCTGGTCGTTGGAGGCCTGCGCGCCGATCATCGTGGCGCTGTCGAGGGGGTTGCCTTCGACGATGGCCTGGGTCCGCGCCACCGCCCGCTCCATGAACTTGTCGTAGATCGACTCCTGGACCAGCGCCCTCGAGGGGCAGGTACACACCTCGCCCTGGTTGAGGGCGAACATCGCGAAGCCCTCGAGCGCCTTGTCGAAGAAATCGTCGTCGGCTTCCATCACATCCGCAAAGAAGATGTTGGGCGACTTGCCGCCGAGCTCGAGCGTCACCGGGATGAGATTCTCGGACGCGTACTGCATGATGAGACGGCCGGTGGTCGTCTCGCCGGTGAACGCCACCTTGGCGACCCGGGGGCTCTGCGCCAGCGGCTTACCCGCCTCGACGCCGAAGCCCTGCACCACGTTGATCACCCCGCTCGGCAGGATGTCGGCGATCAGCTCCATGAACGCCATGATGGACACCGGCGTCTGTTCGGCAGGCTTGAGCACGACGCAGTTTCCCGCCGCGAGCGCCGGAGCGAGCTTCCAGGTGGCCATCAGCAGCGGAAAGTTCCACGGGATGATCTGGGCCACGACGCCCAGCGGTTCGTGGAAGTGATACGCGACGGTATCGGCATCGATCTCCGAGATGCCGCCCTCCTGGGCCCGGATGACGCCGGCAAAATACCGGAAGTGATCGACCGCCAGCGGCAGGTCGGCGGCCGTCGTCTCCCGGATCGGCTTGCCGTTGTCGATCGTCTCGATCAGAGCGATGGCCTCCAGGTTCTGCTCGAGTCTGTCGGCGATGCGATTGAGGATGTTGGCACGGTAGGCCGGGGAGGTGGTACCCCAGCTGAGCGCCGCGGCGTGGGCGGCATCGATCGCCTTGTCGACATCCTCGTGCGTCGAACGAGCCACCTCACAGAGATGTTGTCCGGTGATGGGAGTCGGGTTGGAGAAGTACTGTCCCCGGGCAGGCGGAGCATATTCGCCGCCGATCCAGTTGTCGTAGCGCGAGCGGATCGGGATCCGGTTGGTAAACCGTGCGGCGCCGCTCGGCAGCGTCGCCTGGTCGCTGGTTGGGTTGATCGTGGTCATGATGGAATCTCCGGTGGGTGAAAAGGGGCGACGTTTCGGCGCCCGACCCCTTCGAATCTAGCGCTTATCCCAGCTTCTCGTAGGCGGCGGTTGTCAGGAACTCAGGGAACCGAGCGCTGGCCACCAGCCCGTCCAGGAGGGCGGCGGCGTCGTCCCACCGGCCCCCGGAATCCTGATGCCGCTCGAGCTCCTGCCGCAGCACCTGACGCACGCCGGCGAGCGTCACCGGTCCCGTCTCCGTCGTGGCGGCGTGACGGATCCACTGCCACAGCTGCGCCCGGGCGATCTCGGCCGTGGCGGTGTCTTCCATGAGGTTGTTGATCGCGACCGCGCCGTAGCCGCGAAGCCACGCCTCAAGATACTGAATTGCCACACTCACGTTGCCCCGAACGCCGGCCTCGGTCACGCGGCCGCCGGGAATCTGCACATCGAGCAGGCTGGCACCGTCGGTGGGAACCGCGGGAATACGCTGCTTCTGGTGGGGATGCCGGCCCAGCCGCTCGCCGAAGACGGCGCTGACGACGGGCACCAGGTCCGGGTGGGCGACCCAGGCCCCGTCGAAGCCCAGTTCGGCCTCGCGCGCCTTGTCTTCGCGAACCCGCGCCAGCGCTGTCCGGTTGACCTCCTCGTCGCGCCGGGACGGAATGAACGCCGCCATCCCGCCGATCGCGTGCGCCTTCCGGCGATGGCAGGTGTGCACCAGCCGCTCGACGTACGCGCGCATGAATGGCACAGACATCGTCACCTGTGCGCGGTCGGGTAGCATGAACTCCGGCCGATGCCCGAATTTCTTGATGATGCTGAAGATGTAGTCCCAGCGCCCCGCGTTGAGCCCGGCGGAATGGGGCCTCAGCTCGTACAGGATCTCATCCATCTCGAACGCCGCCGTGATCGTCTCGATGAGAACAGTGGCGCGGATGGTGCCCTGCGGCAGCTCCAGCGCGTCCTGCGCCTCCTCGAAGATCGCGTTCCAGAGCCGGGCCTCGAGGTGGCTCTCGAGCTTCGGCAGGTAGAAATAGGGCCCGCTGCCCCGTTGGATAAGCTCGCGCGCGTTGTGGAAGAAGTAGAGGCCAAAATCGAAGAGACTCGCCGGGACCGGCGCTCCGTCCACGTAGACGTGCGCCTCGTCGAGATGCCAGCCGCGCGGGCGCACCACCAGCGTGGCCAGGTGCTCGCCCAGCCGGTATTGTTTCCCTTCAGGGCTGGTGTACTCGAGCCGGCGGCGTACCGCATCCATGCAGCATGCCTGGGCGGCGATGACGTTGGCCCAGGGCGGCGAGAGCGCATCCTCTCAGTCGGCCATGAAGACGCGGGCGCCCGAGTTGAGCGCGTTGATCATCATCTTCGGCTCGGCGGGGCCGGTAATCTCCACCCGGCGGTCGTCGAGGTCGGCCGGCGCCGTGGCCACTTCCCAGTCGCCCTGACGCACTGCCGCCGTTTCGGCGAGGAAGTCGGGAAGCGCACCCGAGTCGAAATCGAGCTGGCGCTGATGCCGCAGCGCAAGAAGCCGCTCGCGCTCCGCATTGGAGCGCCGCGCCAGCCTGGCCACCAGCCCCAGCGCACCGGGCGTCAGTACCCGATCCAATTCGGCTGCGGGTCCGCCGCGCACATCGATACCACTCAGGTTCGGCGCCATTAGCCGCATCCCTCTCGCCCGGTTCGCTGATCTCCTTCGCCAATCTAGCACCCTCCAGACCGTCATCGACTCGCTCCCGGCGGCGGGTGGGCTTGTCGCCCGGAGGGCCCTCCTCTAGGGTTGAGCTAATGGCCAACGCCTCGCCCCTGCGGATCGCCCTCTTTTCCGAGGTCTACTGGCCCATGGTCAGCGGGGTCGGCGTCACCCTCCTGCGCTTGACCGACGCTCTCCAGGCCAGGGGCCATGACGTCCGGATCTACACGGCCACCTATCCCCTTCCTGCGGGGTTGTCCGATCGACCCGAGGTCCACCGCTCGCCCAGCGTACCGCTCTTCCTCTATCCGGACGTGCAGTGGGCGTTTCCGCGCTTCCGCGACATCGTTGACGACCTCGCCCGCTTTCAGCCCGACGTGGTTCACGTGGCGACCGAGTTTTCGCTGGGCGTCGCCGGAGTCAAGGCGGCGCGCCAGCTCCAGCTGCCCGTCATTGCGTCGGCGCACACCGACTACGACCAGTATGCCGCCCGATACGGCGTCAACTGGGCGCTCCGGGCCGGCTGGCACTACCTGCGATGGTTCTACGGCCAGGCCCACCGCGTCCTGTGTCCATCGCGCATCTACGAAGAGCACCTTCACAGCCACGGGGTGCTGCATACCGGGCTCTGGAGCCGCGGCGTGGACCCCGACGTCTTCCACCCCCAGTTTCGGAGCGACGCCTATCGTCGGCGCTTCGGTGCGAACCCGGGCGATCTCCTGGTGACCTACATCGGGCGGCTGGCTCGCGAGAAGAACCTCGATCTGCTGCTGGAGGCGTGGGACATGGTGGCGCCCGATCGCGGTTCGGCCCAGCTCGTCCTGGTGGGGCGCGGACCGCTGGAAGATGAGATCAGGCGACGGGAAATTCCCGGAGTCCACGTGCCCGGCCTGCTGCACGGTCGAGAGCTCGCCGAGGCCTATGCCTCCGCCGACCTCTTCACCTTCCCTTCGGCCACCGAGACGTTCGGCAATTCGTTGCTCGAGGCGATGGGCTCGGGCCTGCCGCCGCTCGTCGCCGCCGCGGGCGGCGTGCTGGAGTTCTCCGAGCACGGCGAAAACGCCTGGCTGGTGGAGCCCGACAGCGCTCCCGCAATTGCCGAGGGACTCACCCGGCTTCTCCAGGACCACGCGCTCCGGCGCCGGCTCGCACGTGGCGCGCTCCAATCGGCCCGGGAAAGAGGCTGGAACGTGGTATATGAGCGATTGATCGGGGACTATCGCGCGGCGGTGGAGGCGAAGCGCATGAAGCGGGCGGCGTAGGGGGCGACCTACCTCAGCGCGAGATACCCCACTGCCGCGATCGCCGCCGCCATGGGCATGGTCAGCAGCCACGCCCACACAATCCGGGTCGCCACTCCCCACCGAACCGCCGACACCCTCTGCGCCGCGCCCACCCCGACGATTGCGCCGGTGATCGTGTGTGTCGTGCTCACGGGCACCCCGAGCGACGAGGCGATCAGGATCGAGATGCCGCCGGCCGTCTCCGCGCAGAACCCGCCGAACGGCCGGAGCTTGGTGATCCGACTCCCCATCGTCTTCACGATCCGCCAGCCGCCGAGCGCGGTCCCGAGCCCGATGGCGGTATAGGCGGCCATCTCCACCCAGAGCGGGATCCGGTCGGCCGTCGGTACGTAGAGGTGGTGCAGCCATCCGGTCTCCGAGACGAACAGCCCCTTCGTCGCCACCAGCAGACCCACGATGATGCCCATCGTCTTCTGTGCGTCGTTGGCGCCGTGGCTCAACGAGTAGAGCGCCGCGGAGAGAAGCTGCAGGCGCCGGAATACCTTGTCGAGCGGCCCCGGCCGTTGCGCGCGAAGCAGCCACGAGAGACCGACGGTGAGCGAGAGCGCGAGGAACATGCCCAGCAGCGGCGAAATGACGATGAAGAGAATCGGCTTGAACCACCCGGGCAGAATGAGCGCACCGAAACCGGCTTTGGCGATGGCCGCGCCGCCGTACCCGCCGAGCAGCGCGTGACTGGAGGATGTCGGGAGGCCGAGGTACCAGGTGACGAGGTCCCAGATGATGGCGCCGAGAAGGCCGGCCAGGATCACGTTCGCATCGACTACCGACGGTTCGATCAGCCCCTTGCTGATCGTCTTGGCCACGGCCGTACCGACCACGAAGGCGGCCACGAAGTTGAAGAACGCAGCCCAGACGACCGCCACCCCGGGCGTAAGTACCCGGGTCGAGACCACCGTGGCGATCGAGTTGGCGCTGTCGTGGAAGCCGTTGATGAAGTCGAAAACGAGCGCCACCAGCACGATTGCGATGACGAACGACACGGTGGTCTGCATCGGTCAGCCGTGCTTGATGGCGATGGACTCCAGCACGTTCGCGGCGTCCTCGATGTAGTCGAGCGTCTTCTCCAGGTTGTCGTACAGCTCTTTCCATTTGATGACCGTGAGCGGGTCGGGCTGGCCCTCGAAGAGCCGGCCGAGCCACTCGTGGTAGAGCGAGTCGCCCTCCTCCTCCAGCCGCTTGACCTGCACGCAGGCGCCGAGCACAGTGCCGCCCTTGTTCTCCTCCAGCGCCTCGACCCCCACCTGAAGCTGCACCGTAGCCCGCGCGATCACCTCGGCGATGAGGGTCGCCCCGAGCGGCGCGTCGCCGGCCCGGAAGATGTAGAGCCGCCTGGATGTCCCGTCGATCAGGTCGATCACATCGTCGAGACGCGATGCCAGCAGGTGGATGTCCTCGCGGTCGAGGGGGGTGATGAATACCCGGTCGAGCCGGCTCACGACCTCATGGGTGACCTGGTCGGCCTGGTGCTCTAACCGTTTGATTTGATCCACGATAGCCCCACGGTGCGGGGCGGTGGACCGGAGAAGATCCTGCTGAAGGCGGGCCGCTTCGACGGTAAAGGCGGCGACGGCGCGGAAGAGATCGAAGAACTTCTCATCGCGTGGCAGGAGGCGCATGCAAATTCCTTGTAACGGGCGGCGGGAAGATACTGCCCCCTTTCCGGTTGGCAATGGCGGCGCGGTTTCCTTGACGGCACTCGTTTAACCGGCAGATTCTGCCACATATGACCCAGGTGACCGAAGCGCTTCCGGATCCCCTCCGTCTCGAGGCCGTCCGCCGGACAACCCTGCTCGATACCGCCCCCGACGAAGCCTTCGACCGGCTCACTCGGCTGGCCGCCAGGCTGCTAGGCACTTCGGTTGCGCTCATCTCCCTGGTCGAGAAGGATCGCCAGTTCTTCGTGAGCGCCACAGGGCTTTCCGAGCCGTTGGCCACCTCCCGCGCCACGCCCATCTCGTACTCCTTCTGCCGTCACGTGGTCGAGTCGAAGGCCCGGCTTGTCGTGGAGGACGCGCGGCACCACCAGCTCGTTCGCACCAACCCCGCCGTCCGCGAGCTCGGCTGGGTGGCCTATGCCGGTGTACCCCTCATCGACCGTGAAGGCCAGGTCCTCGGCGCCCTGAGTGTGATCGATGGGATGCCCCGGCTCTGGTCCGAGCGGGATCTCGACCTTCTCGAGGATCTCGCGGCATGGGCGGTGACCGAGATCGAGCTGCGCGCCTCTACCCCCAGGCGTGCCGCCCCGGCCACCATACCAGCCTCCGTCTTTGACGAATCGGGGGTGCCGATGGCCATCGTGTCGCTGGACGGACGCTGCACGCGGGCGAACAAGGCCTTTACCGATCTGCTCGGAGGCGGCGACCCGATCGGCCGCCAGATCGACGATCTCACCCATCCCGACGATCGTCCGGCCCACCGCGAGGCCATGCGTCTCCTCCTCGCCGGCGAGTGCCGCAGCTACACCGCCGAGAGGCGGATGCTCTGCGGAGAGGATGAAGCCGTCTGGGTACTGGCCACCGTAACCCACGTGGCGGCCGCCGGCCCGGAGGCCGGGTACTTCATCCTCGCACTTCAGGAAGTTACCGGGCGTGCGCGTCTCGAGGCCGACGTACGCGACAGCGAGGAGCGTTACAGGCTCCTCACCGACAACACTCACGACGCCATCTGGGATTGGGACCTGCTCACCGACCGGATCGTCTGGGAAGGCGGACGCCGGGGGTTCCTCGGATATGGTCTGCAGGAGTTTGGCAGTACTGCCGCCTGGTGGTACGAGCGACTCCATCCCGATGAGCGCGAGCGGGTAGTCGGCGCGCTCCACGAGGTCGTGGCCAGGCAGGAGAGCGTGTGGGCCGACGAGCACCGCTTTCGTCGTCCCGACGGCAGCTGGGCGCACGTAGAGGACCGCGCCTCCATCGTTCGCGACGAGGCCGGAGACGCCGTTCGCATGGTGGGTGCGACGCTCGACGTGACTGCCCGGAAACGGGCGGAGCTGGTGTTGCGGTGCCAGAGCGAGCTGCTCAGGGACATCGCCGGCGGCACCCATTTGCAGGAGATTCTTCGAAAGATCGTGGGCTTTGCCGAGGCGTACGGTGGCCGCGTCGCCGCGGTGCATCTGCTCGCCGAAGACGGCAGCACGCTCCGCTTGGCGGCCGGGCCGAATCTTCCAGCCGAGTTCGCCGCCGCGGTCGAAAGCGTGACGCTCGGTGATCAAGGCGGCCCGTGGGCCTCGTCGGTGCAGCGGCGCGAAGCGGTGCTCGCGACCGACTTGGCCCCCAGGCTGCCCGCGGCGTGGATCGCTCCCTTGCTCGCGGCCGACGACACGGTGCTCGGCACCTTCGCGCTCTTCAACTCCGAGCCCGACGCGCCCGATGCCGACGACGCACGAGTGGTGCGGATGGCGACCGACCTGGCGAGACTCGCCATCGAGCGTGACCGCAGCCGCGCGGCGCTCCGTAGAAACGAGGACGAGCTGCGCCAGGCCCGGAAGATGGAGGCGGTGGGCCAGCTGGCCGGAGGAGTGGCGCACGACTTCAATAATTTGCTCACCGGCATCCTCAGCTACACCGATCTGATTCTGCAGGAGCTTCACCAGGGCGATCCGGTCCGATCCGACGTCGAGCAGATCCGCCACGCCGGCCATCGTGCCGCCGCGCTCACCCGCCAGCTGCTGGCGTTCAGCCGGCGGCAGGTTCTCCAGCCCAAGGTTCTCTCGCCCAACACCGTCGTCTCCGACCTCGAGAGCATGTTGCGCCGGCTGCTCGGGGCCGGCATCGCCCTCGACGTCTCACTCGACCCCGGGCTCTGGTACGTCCTGGCCGACCCGGCGCAACTCGAGCAGATAATCGTGCAGCTGATCGTGAACGCCCGGGACGCGATGCCCGACGGCGGCCGCGTCACCATCGCCACCTCGAATTGCGGCGTCGGTCCGGAGAGCCCTGAGAGGGCGGGAGGCGTCCGCCCGGGCGCATACGTCACGCTCTCCGTGACCGACACCGGCGTCGGCATGGACTTGGCGGCTCAGGCGCGAATTTTCGAGCCCGCGAGCCTTGGCCTCTCGACCATCAACGGCACCGTGGAGCAGACGGGAGGACACATCACCGTGCAGAGTGCGCCGGGGCGGGGCGCCACCTTTACGATCTACCTCCCCCGTCACGCCGATTCGGCCGGGCCTGTCACCGGGGCGCTCGACCGGCGGAGCCTGCCGAACGGGTCGGAGACTCTGCTTCTGGTGGAAGACGAGAGCACCGTCCGCTCTTCGGCGCGACGTCTCCTCGAGAGTCACGGCTACAGGGTGGTCGAGGCGCGCCATGGGGTCGAAGCGCTTCGTGTGGCGGAGGAACCCGGTCGCCGGTTCGATCTGGTACTGACGGACGTGGTGATGCCTGAGATGGGTGGGAAGGAGCTGGTTGAGCGCCTGCGGGCGCAGCACCCGGAGCTCAAGGTCCTCTTCATGTCGGGATATACCGAGCGGGCGGTCGCGGTGGACGGCGTCATGCCATCCGGCACCGGTTTCGTGGAAAAGCCGTTTACCGTGGAGCAGCTTCTGCGCAGGCTGAGGAAGATTCTCGACGGTTAGTCGAGCAGTCGCAGTAAGTCCGGTGGACTGTCCAGCCAGTAGTCGGGAGAGGCCCCGATCAGGTGATGCCTTCCGAAGGGTCCCCAGAGCGCCGCGGCCGTCCGGACCCCGGCGGCCCGCCCGGACTGCATGTCGTGAATGCTGTCTCCCACGTACACCGTCGTGCCCGTTTCGCCGCCCAGCAGCTCGATGGCCTTTTCGACAGGCTCGGGATGTGGCTTGGGGTTGGTCACCTCGTCGGCGCATACCAGCACGTCCATCTTGTCCACGAGTCCGGCCAGCCCCAGCCCGCGCAGTGCGCCCCGGCGATTCTTGCTGGTGACAAGCCCGGTTTGCACGCCGGCGTGGCGGATGGCCGTGATCGCATCGACCACCCCGGGATAGACTGTCACCATCCGGTCGTGATGCGCGAGGTTGTATTCCCGGTAGGTGGCGATGAGTGCCTCGATCTTGTCGGGATCGTCCCGCCAGTCGGAGAATTGCACGGTGAGGGGCGTTCCCAGACCGCTCAGCCATTCCTCATCGGAGCGCGCCGGAATCCCATGCTCGCGCAGCGTGTGGTGGTAGCTGTCGAGGATGAGGCGGACCGAGTCGATGAGGGTTCCGTCGAGGTCGAAGAGAATGATGTCGGGTCGAGGCATGCGGAAAGCTAGCGGTGGCGGGGCCCCCGGTCATTCTCCGAAGAGCAACAAGCCGCTGAGCCTCACTTCGATCACCTCCGGTCGCGGCGAAGGAGCTGGCAGGAGTGCCACCCATCGCTCCACCCCGCCGACGGACGACTCGGCGAGCTGCCGTAACAAGGCCGCCTCTCCGGCGGTATGTCCCCCTCCTACGAACGCGAGGGCCTGCTCGAGACGCTGAAGCGCAGTGATGTCCCGGCGACGCGCGGCACGTCGTATAGCCTCTTGCAACTGCCGGGTGAGACACCGCGCCGCGGGCTCCGGTTCTGCGGTGACCCATCGGCGGCCACCGGCCAGTGAGAGATGGCGGCGTATGGGATCCGCCAACATTCGGAGTGCATCGCGGAGTCTGCCCGCTTCCGCGGCGACCACCTCATGGCTTTTCGCGGCTGCGGAGAGAAGTCGCGCGACAATCTCAGGGTCTTCGCTCCACACTCCATTCGAATCCATCCATCCTGCCACCGCCGCAAGGCGCCCGGCTCGGCCGCCGGCGTGGGTGTGCAGGGTGAACCCCGCCAGAATTCCTTTCTGACCTGGTACGACTCCGACGCCGGATATCGCAACGCCCGGCCCCATCGTGTTTGCCGCCTCGGCGCGCCAGCGCCAATCCATGGGGGCTCCGGGGCCTAGCCCGGCACGCGCCGGAAGACGCGCCTTGACCGTGAGTGTCCGCTCGATGCGCAACAGCGCTTCCAGTACTGGCGGAACGAGAAACCGCACGACCTCGACTACGTGGTGTCCGGACCCAAGGCGTATCGCACGGCCTTCGCGTTGCTCCAGTCGCATGGGAGTCCACGGCGCGTCATAGTGCACTACGCGCGCGGCGCGCTGAAGATCGAGACCTTCGGCCGCTACGTCGGTCGCGATGAGGTGAAGTGGAGGCACGGGGAGAGACTGCTGGAGCTCGAGCGGCGGGGTGCGGAACCATCCCAGTACCGCCTGGCGGGGCAGAGCGCCGGCGCCGACGCCGGCCCGGTCGCCGGTGCACCAGGCAAGCCGCCCGCTGCGAAGCCGGTCGCGCAGGTGTCGCACCGTCTCGCGCCGGGCGACGAAGACGAGTGTCGGGCGCTGGTCGGCCAGGATGGCATCGAGGCGCTCGACCTTCGGATCCGGCCCGGCCGCGCACTCGGACGTCTGGGAGATGATCGGGCCAAGCGCCTCGATGTCGGCGAGATCGAGGTCGAGTCCTATTCCCCCTTCGGACCCGGCCCGGCCGTCATGAACCAGGGGCCAGAGCACGAGCTGCTCCTCGATTTCTCCTGCGAACATTCGGATTTCGGCTCGCTTGAGCGATCGCCCGGATTCACGGGCGTCGCGCGCGTGCAGGAGCAGGGTTCTGTACCGGCGGAGTGCACCGAGCAGCGCCGCAGGGCTGGAACATGCGGCGCGCATGAGGACGCCGCGAATGAGCGCCGCCGTCGGCGCATGCCGCGAAAGCTGAAGGCGCTCGATCCGCGCTATGGCGGCGCCGAGGAGAACGCACTCCGGCTCACTCGCCTGGCTGACAACGGCCTGGCGCGAGGGACGGTGCCCACTGGCATCGGCTTCCTCGATTACCACCTGCGCCAGCGCGGAGAGCTCCCGGCCCGCCGTGATGGCACGCTGTAGTGAGACCAGGCCGTCGGCCGTGAGCGCATCATCTCGGACGCCAAGACGCAGTTGATGGGCGAGGTCGGCCAACCGGTTGACCACTGGTGTGGCGCTGATCAGCAACACCTGCCGCCCCGCGAGCCATGGCGCGGTGAGGCTGTAACGGCGCGTGAATGGATTTCTGAAGTGGTGGCTTTCGTCGATGATGACCGGGCCCTGGCTTAGCGCCGGCAGCCTGCCACGACTCGCCTGCTCGTGAGATCCGATTTCCACCGCGATGCCCAGCCGGTTGGCCACCGAGCACCATTGAGAGGCGAGTGTTGCAGGGACCAGACAGGCGATGGAACCACGGCGGTTGAGCGCGGCGGCGACGGCAAGCGCCACGTATGTCTTTCCGCTGCCGACCGGATCGGCGAGCAGCGCCCCCTTGTAGCGGCGGACGGCGGCGAGCAATCGGCGGAAGCTCCTGTGCTGGCCGGGGAGCAGCCACGCCGGTGCAGCGGCGGGATCTTCATCCGGCAACAACTCCTGAGCGATGGCGCGTGCCACCGTCACTGGCGCGGCAGCAGGCCCCGGGCGAAGGCCCGTGAGGAGCGGATGAGGCACCGGAGAGAACGCTTCAGCCGTGATGCGAGGTGCCGCCGGCCACCAGCGCCCTGAGCGCGTCCGTGTCGGACGTGGAGAGGCCGAGGTGGCTCGCGGCGAGATCATCGAGCTCATGCTGTACCTGCGCGCCCGCGCGCGCGGAGAGTGCGAGGGCGCCGAGTCGGTGGCTCGAAAGGACCGGGGTGGGTAGCGGAAGTGAAGCGATGGTCGCGGCGCCGAAGCGCACATATCCGCCGGCCGCGGGCACGGCACCCAGCCGGGCCGCCAGCCTGATCCACGTGCAGTTGAGCCATGCCGCGAGGCTCTCGGCTTCGGGTTTCGACTCCGCGGCGGCCAGGTAGCAGGTGTTGAGCGGAACGACCGAGCGGTCGGAGGGGGCGGTGAGCGCGGCAGCGGTAAGCTCCCGCGCGAGATCGGGCCAGGTCACACGATGAGCGGCGGTTGCGGCCCTGATCCGAAAGAGCGTCCACGGCGGCCCGCCAGCGAAGTCGGCTCTGGATCGGAGCACAACGGTGTGCGGCGAGAGATGAGCCGCTGCGCCCGGTGGTAGCGCACACAGTGGCCGGCCATCGGCGCCGTGGGTGTAGAGAAGCCGAACGGAGGGAACGGGGGTGAAAGGCCGGATGTCTCGCCCCCGAAGGGCAAATCGGATGAGCTCGGGCTCGATCGATTCAGGCGGATCGAGAAATAACGCGTTGGCGCCGGTTTTGAGGCCGAGGTGGCAGGACAGATGATCGCCGAGGTGGGGAAACTCTCGGGTGAGCGCGATGAGCACGCGGCGCCCGCGCCCGCCTGCCAGGATCCACGGCCCTCCTCCGCTCAACCGCGACTGAAGAACACTGTCGCCCTTGCCTTCGCGCAACGATGTGCCCACCCGGTGGGTCGGGGGCGCCGGGGAGTTTCGCGCGATGAGGGCCAGCGGATAGACGGTAGCCTCGAACGTCGCGTCGGGATGGCCCGTAAGATCGGCAACGCGAATGAGTGTGGTGGTAGAC
>JBBRGF010000027.1:0-24479 GCA_038240975.1 Gemmatimonadales bacterium | reverse complement strand
GGGGAAGTATCCACCGTATACCAGCGCGATGGCCATCGAGGCGGTGGCGTGGCCGGACGGGAAGGAAAAGCGGTCGGGCTCGCGCACCGTGGCGGCGATGTCGCAGCGCTCGGAGGGCCGGCCGCGTACCGCGGTGCGCTTGAGAACCTGAGCCGCCAGGTGGGAAAGCACGAGCGTCAGCACCGCCGACCGCGATGCGTTGTGCAGATCGCAGCAGGCGAGCCAGGGAAGGGCGGCGGCGGGGATGGTGACGGCTCCGCTACCCAGATGGGTGATGGCGGTCCACCCGGCCTTTGCCATCCGTGAAGTCGTCGGGGCAATGGCGCAGCGGAGGAGCAGGGCCCGATCATGGGCCTCGAGCCGAACGAGGAGCGGAACGCTCATCTCCCACCAGAGTCGCACGAGACCGCCACAGGCCAGCCGCAGCGCCGCAACGCTTCCGTCACATCCCTAGTCACCCCGCCGGAGCACAGATGCGCGTTCTCTTCTGCACCGATACCTACCCGCCACAGGTCAACGGCGTCTCGATCGTCACCTCACTCTCCGTGGCCGGCCTGAGCCGCCTGGGGTGGGACTGCGCCGTGGTGATGCCTCGGTATCCTGTCGCGGCGCATCGGCAGTGGGCCGGCGGCGATACCGAGCATCCCGTAGCCACGGAGGTCCTGAGGCTTCCGAGCGTGGCGATGCCGGGATATCCCGAGATCAGGCTGGCCTGGCCGGGGCTGTCCCAGGTGGGGGCGCTAGTCGAACGCTTTCGTCCAGACCTGATCCACTGCGCCACCGAATTCAGCGTGGGCCGAACCGGGCAGATCACCGCGCGCCGCGCCGGGGTTCCGCTGGTGTCCTCGTTCCACACCGACTTCGGCCGCTACACCGAGGCGTATGGAATGCCGCGGCTCCGGTCGGTTGCCTCCGCATACCTCAGGCGATTTCACCGCCGGAGCAGGCGAGTCTACACGCCGTCGACGGCCTCCAGAGAGGAGGTCCTGCGGCTCGGTGTGTCCGATGTCGAGACGTGGGGCCGCGGGGTGGACGTCGAGCTGTTTCACCCGGGACGCCGGAGCCAGGACATGCGCGCCGCGCTCGGCATGGGCAGCCGCTTCACTTTTCTCTACGTCGGCCGCCTTGCCGCGGAGAAGTGCGTGGAGCACGTGATCGAGGCATTCCGCATCGCCGAGGAGTACCTGCCGAAGGGCATGATCCACCTCGTGGTCGCGGGTACCGGGCCGCGGGAAGACGAGATCCGCGCCGCCTCGCCTCCCGGCGTCACCTTCCTCGGCTTTCTCGAGCGACGGAGCCGCCTGCCCGATCTGTACGCCAACTGCGACGCCTTCGTCTTTGCCTCGGTGACCGAGACGCTCGGACTCGTGCTGCTCGAGGCGATGGCCAGCGGTCTACCGGTGGTCGCGGCGCCCGCGGGCGGCGTGAGCGACCATCTGCGCGACGGCGTCAATGGCCTCGCCTATCCGGAGGGCGACGTTGCCGCGATGGCGCGGGCGATGGTGCGTCTGGCGGGTGACTGGGGTCTTTGCCGGCGTCTTTCCCGCGGCGCGCTGCGCACGGCCGAAGGGTTGAGCTGGGAACGTGAGATGGTGCGGCTGGACGCGAGCTACCGAGAGATATGCGAGGGGGCCCGGCGCGCTCAACCTACCGAGTCGGGAAACCAGCACGTCACCGTGGTGCCGCTGCCGCGTTCGCTCTCCGCCGACACTCTGCCGCCGTGAGCCTCGGTCAGGTGCTTCACGATGGCGAGCCCGAGCCCGGTGCCGCCCTCCTCGCGCGAGCGGGCGGGGTCGGCGCGGTAAAACCGCTCGAAGATGCGCGGGAGATGGTCGTGGGCGATCCCGATGCCATTGTCGCGCACCAGGACCGCCGTGCCATCGCCGTCCCTCCGGCTCAGGCAGCCGATGCGCCCACCGTGCGGGATGTACCGCAGGGAGTTGTCGAAGAGATTGGTGAGGATCTGCCGCAGGGCATCGAGGTCGGCGCACATCGTGCGGGCATCGGGCGCCAGGTCGAGTGTGAACTCCGCTGCCCGAGGCTCCGCGCGCGCGGCAAGAGCGGCCCACGATTCACGCGCCACGGCCTCGAGGTCGATCAGGCTGCTCGAGGGCTGCCACCCTCCCGACTCGATGCGCGAGAGGTCGAGCAGGTCGTCCACCAGCTCCTGCATCCGCCGGGCGTTGCTCAGGATGGTGCCGACGAACCGCTGCGTGGTGGGGTGGTCGAGGCGGTCGCCGAGGAGCGTTTCGGCGTAACCCGAGATCGAGGTGAGCGGAGTCTTGAGCTCGTGCGAGACATTGCCGACGAAGTCACGCCGCACGGCTTCGAGGCGGCGCATTTCGGTGAGGTCGTGAATCACGAGCACCGCACCGCCGGTTGGAAGGGGCCGGGCGTTCACGAGAAAGGAGCGGCCGGCCATGTCCAGCTCGCGGTCTTCCACGGCCCGGCCGGCGAGCACGGCGTCGACCACCTCGCGCGCCGCCTTGACCCTGAACAGCTCGGCGAGATCGGGAAGCGGCTCCCCGGGGTCGTATCCGAGGATGCGCCGGGCCGCCGGATTGGCGGTGACGACACGGCCGCGCGCGTCGGCCGCGATGACGCCCTCGATCATCGCCTCGACCAGGGCCGCCGACTCCGCCTGCTCGCGGCGCAGCTCGTCGAAGCGGTCGGCGAGCTGCCGATGCATCTGGCGCAGCGCCTGAACCAGGGCGTCGATGTCGGGCACGCCCGACCGGGGAAACCTGGGCGGCGAGCCGGCGGCGATGGCGCGCGCCGCCGCCGTGATCGCCGTGAGCGGCTGGGCGATCGAGCGAGCGGTCAGGAAGGCGAAGATGGCTCCGACCAGCAGCGCCAGGAGCGCGGCGCCGGCCACTGCCCGCTGTGCGCGCTGCACGACGTCGTCCACCTGGCTCAGGCTCGCCGCCACCCGCACGACGCCGGGACCGCCGGGAACGGCCACGTACAGCAGTTCCTGCCCGATGGTCCTGCTCCGCCTGGTCGCCACGCCGATCTGCCCGTGGAGCGCCGCGCGCACCTCGGGACGGCCTGCATGGTTCTCGACCGGTGGAAGGGGGCCCGGAGGAAAGTCGCTGTCGGCTCGGACGCGGCCGCTCGAGTCGACCAGCGTGATCCGGTGGTTGTTCTGCTGGGAAAGCCGGCGCACCGCGTCGGCCCAGGCGAGCGAGTCAGGCGTCAGCGCCTCGCGGATCAGCCCCGCCTCGCTCTCGAGTCCGCGGGTGATGTCGCCCTCCATGTCGCGCCGGAGGGAGCGTTCGGCCGACCAGACGAGCACCGACATGGCAAGAATCAGAACGACCAGTGTGCCGACGACCAGTCGCTTGGCGAAGGTCACCGGGCGCGCACCGCCCGCTCGCTCCCCTTGAAGCGATAGCCGAAGCCGCGCACCGTCTCGATCAGCTTGCCGGCGTCGCCGAGCTTGGTGCGCAGGCGCTGCACGTGCATGTCGACCGTTCGGGTCTGGATGTCGGGCTGCGCCTCCCACACCGTTTCCAGAAGCTGCGGGCGCGTCTGGACCCTGCCGCGCCGCTCGATCAGGGTGAGGAGCAGCTTGTACTCGGTCGCGGTCAGGCTCAGCTCTTCCCCGCCGACACTGGCCCGGTGCGCGGAGCGGTCGATCGAGATCGGTCCGGCCGCGAGCGTCGACCCCGCCGTGACGGGTGGCGAACCAAGGCGCCGGAGGAGGCCCGCCACCCGCAACGACAGCTCCTGGGGCGAGAACGGCTTGGTGAGATAGTCGTCGGCCCCGAGCGACAGACCCCTGATGCGGTCGGTTTCCTCGCGCCGGGCGGTGAGCAGAATGACGCCTACGTCCTTCGTCTCGTCGCGCCGCCGCATCTCGGCGAGCACGTCGTATCCCGAGACACCGGGCAGCATGAGGTCGAGGATCACGATGTCGGGCCTCTCTTCACGCGCCGATTTCAGGGCGTCGGGGCCATTGCTCGCGGTGGAGACTCGGAATCCCGCCTTGGCCAGGTGATAGGCCACGAGCGCGGTGATGTCGGGCTCGTCGTCGACGACGAGGATGCGATGGGTCATGACGGCTTCCTCGATCGGGCCGTGGGCCGGTCGCCGGGGGGCTCCTGCACGCGGTTCCGGGTGTGCGAGCGGCTGCGGTCGGCCGCCCGGTCGCGCTCGGCGCGCATGGCCGCGTCGTCGTGGACCACCGCGTCGAGAATGGTCGAGAGGAGCCGGCCCTGGGAGCCCGAGTCTCGACGCAGGCGGTACAGCACGAACTGCGCGATGGGAGTATCGCGCACGACCTCGGCGCGCCGGAGCACCTGCAGGTGCCGCGAGACCGTGGGCTGGGGAAGGTCGAGCACCACCTGCAGATCGGACACGAACAGCGGCGCCGCCGCGAGACAATTGAGGATCCGGAGTCGGGTGGGCTCAGCGACGGTCAGGAGCAGGGCGGTGGTCGAAGACGTGGTGTTCATATGCGCTCCAACGAATATACCGCCAGGCGCATATGCGCAAGTCGCGCGGGAGGCCGCGAGTATATTGCACGGCGATGATTTCCCTTCTCATCGCCGCTCACCTTGTCACCGCTCCGGCTCAGGATACGGCCCACGTCGTTCTGGTCGCCACCACCGACCTGCACGGGCACATGACCGGGCGCGACTACGTGGCGGATGGCGCGGCGCCCAACGGGTTGGCGCGCGTGGCGCGCGTGGTCGATTCGTTGCGGGCCCGCTATCCGGGGCAGGTGGTGCTCGTCGACGCCGGCGACCTCCTGCAGGGCGATCCGTTCGCCACCTACTTCGCCCGCGTCGCGCCACGCGAGCCGCACCCGATCGTCGAAGCGATGAATCTCACCGGCTACGACGTCGCCACCCCGGGAAACCACGACTTCGACTGGGGCGTTCCGCTCTTCCGCCGGGCTATCGGCGACGCGCGCTTCGCGTACGTGAGCGCGAACGTCTTCGACCTGCCGGGCGACACGCTGCTCTTTCCCGCCTACCGGGTGTTGCGCAGAAACGGCGTGCGAATCGGCGTCGCCGGGTTCACGACGCCGGGCGTGATGGTCTGGGACCGGGCGCAGGTGCGTGGACGCGTGAGAGTGGCACCGATCGAAGCAGCCGCGGCCCGGACCCTCGGGGCCATGCGCCGGGATGCCGACATCTCAATCGTAATCGTCCACAGCGGCATGGACGGCCGCTCATCGTACGCCGATTCGGCGCTCGGCGGCGAAAACGTCGCCGCGAAGCTCGCGACCATCGGGCCGCGGCCTGACGTGGTCGTGGTGGGGCACTCGCACCGCGAGATGCGCGACTCGGTCATCGCGGGCGTGCATTTCGTGCAGCCGAAGCCGTTCGGCGCGAGCGTCTCGGTGGTCCACCTGAGCCTGGTGCGCAAGGAGGATGGGCCCTGGAAGGTGCGCCAGGTGGAGGCCGACTTCGTTTCGACGAAGGAGGCCGGGCCCTCGAACCTTCTCGCCCAACGGCTCGCCGCCGCGAGCGACTCCGTGGCCGCGTGGGTCCGCACCCCCCTCGGCGTGGCCACCGGCCGGATGCGCGCCACCGCCGCGCGCGCGCGCGCCACTCCGATCATCAACTTCGTGAACGACGTACAGCGCCGGCGCGCCCACGCCGACATCTCCGCCACCCCCGCGTTCGACCTCGGGGCGGGCTTCGATGCCGACACGATCAGGATCGGCAACATCTTCTCGTTGTATCCCTATGAGAACACCCTCCGCGCCGTCCGGATCACGGGGGCGCAGCTCAAATCATATCTCGAGTGGAGCGCCCGCTACTTCGAGGTCGATGCCGGGGGTCGAGTCTCGATCAACGACTCCATTCCGGGCTACAACTACGACATCGTGGGCGGGGCGCGATACGATATCGACCTCCGGCAGCCGGTGGGCGGTCGAATCCAGCGCCTCTCCGTCCGCGGGAAGCCTGTGGAGCCGACCGACAGCTTCACCATGGCCGTGAACAGCTACCGCCAGAGCGGGTCGGGGGGATACACGATGCTCGAGGGGGCCCCCGTCGTGTACGACAAGGCGGAGAGCATCACCGAGATCCTGATGGACGAGGTGCGCACCCGGCAGCCGATCGACCCGGCGGACTATGCCGCCGCCGAGTGGGCGATCGTTCCCGAGGTCTATACCGTCGCGGTGAGGAATCTCTTCGGCCTGGCCCCGCCGGTGCTGCCGGAGAGCCCGCGCGACACTCTCGTCTTCCGCATTCTGGCCACGGGCGATCTGCGCGCCGGCATTCTGCGCGGCGCCGGCGCGGCCGACGCGACGATGGCCGGCCTCGCGGACTCGTGCCGCTGCCCGACCGTCCGGCTCGATACGGGGGACGCGATGGGCGGATCGCCGCTGGCCGGCGAGACCGAGGGCCGTGCGGTACTCGACGTGCTCAACCGGATGGGATACGCCGCGGCGGCCGTAGGCGACCGCGACTTCGACTGGGCCACCGACACCCTTCGGCAACGGATGGCCGACGCCCTCTACCCATGGCTCGCGGCCAACATCTTCGACTCGGTTACCGGCAAGCGTCCCGGCTGGATCACGCCCTTCAAGATGCTGCAGGTGGCCGGGCTGCCGGTCGCGGTGGTGGGCTACGTCACCCCCGACGCCAAGGCGCTCCTTCCCGACGACAGGACCCGGGCACTCCGGTTCGGCGACGGAGAGTTCGCCATCCACGACGTCCTTGGCGAAATTGCCGCGCGCAAGCCCGCCCTCATCGTGGTCCTGGCGAACGCGGGCCTGCACTGTGATGCTAGGGTCTGCAATGGAGAGGTGGTCCGTCTGGCCGAACAGCTCGCGGGAAGTGGCGTGGGTCTCATCATCGCCGGAGACGACGGCGAGGCGAGCACCGCTCGCGTGGGTGGCATTCCTATCGTTCAGGTGGGGCCGCGAGGGTCGGCCATTGCCGTGGCCGATCTGGTCAAGACGTCGGCCGGCGGATTCGAGGTTCGAACCCGGGTCGAGCCGGTGGATTCGGCGGCGCGGAGCGCGAACGCGGCACTCCTCTCGGCCCTCGACTCCTACCGGCGCCGCAGCGATTCTCTCGACGCGCGTCCGATCGCTCAGCTCAAGCGGCCGCTGGCCCGCGAACGCGATCAGTTCGCGCTCGGCGGCTTCATCGCCGAGGCGCGGCGCAACGCGGTTCACGCCGACGTCGGGCTGGTGCGAAACGAGAGTATCGCCGCGGACCTTCCCGCCGGCTCGGTAACCTATGGCCGTCTCACTGCCGTCGAGCCCGAGAGGTCCGATGTCGTGCGGGTGACCGTGACGGGCGTGCAGCTTCGCACCGTGCTCGAGCAGGCGCTGAGCGGCGGCGCGCCCTCGGCCCACATCGCCGGAGCTCAGGCGCGGTACGATCCGAGGAAGCCGGCCGGCCGTCGGATCGGCTCTCTGACGCTCCAGGGAAAGCGGAAGGTCGAGCCGACCGACCATTACACGCTCGCGACCGACGAGGTGACGGCCGGTGGGGCCGGCGGCTACCGCGTGCTCCTCGGCCTGCCGCGCCAGCGGGCCGGCCTCATCGACGTCGAAGCCGACGCCGCGTTTCTCCGCCGCCTTGCGCAACCGGTCGACGTGGCAGAGGCGTCGGGCTTCGTCTCGACCAGGAAATGACGGCGCCGCTTCGCGTCTTCATCAACGGCGCGCCGGTAGACGTCGAGGTGGGCACCGACGTGCGCGGCGCGCTCCACGTGCACGATGCGGAGCTGGAGGCTCGATATGCCGCCGGCGCGGTATACGTCACCGACGCCAGGGGAATCGAGATGGACGGATCGGAGCGCCTGGCGGCAGGGGCGATCATGAGAGTGGTGCTTCGGGCGCGCCGGAGCGATGGAGGCGACGATGCTCACGCGTGAGCTGCTCGCGAGGCTGCCCAAGGCGGAGCTGCACACCCATCTCGACAGCTCGCTCCGGCCCGAGACGATGGTGGAGCTGGCGGGCGAAAGCGGGTTCGAGCTGCCGACGACCGACCCCGAGGCATTGCGCAGAGTCATGGTGGTCGATGACGCGGCGAGCCTCGAGGACTACCTCCAGCGCTTCGACTACACCATTCCCCTGCTACAGACTACGGCCGCGATCGAGCGGGTCTCGTACGAGATGGTAGAGGACGCCGCGCGCGACAACGTCCGCTACCTCGAGGTGCGCTATTGCCCGCGGCTGAGCACGCGGAAGGGACTGGCTCTGGAGGAGGCGCTCGAGGCCGAGCTGGCCGGCCTCGCGCGGGGCGAGCGGGATTTCGGCGTGGTCACCCGGGTCATCAACTGCTCGCTTCGGCACTACGACCCGTCGGTGTCGGTTGAGATCGCGCGGCTGTCGGTGGCCTATCGCGATCGCGGGGTTGTTGCGTTCGACCTGGCCGGCGGCGAGGCGGGGCGGCCGCCCGGCGCGCACAAGGCCGCGTTCGACCTGGCCACCAACGGGCTCATCGGCATCACCGTTCATGCCGGGGAGGCGGCGGGCCCCGACTCGATCGCCGAGGCGCTGCACCAGTGTCACGCCGACAGGATCGGCCACGGTACCCGGCTGCGCGAAGACGCGAGGCTGCAGGATTACGTCCGCGACCGCCGGATCCTCATCGAGACGAACATCACGAGTAACGTGCAGACCCGCGCTGTCGCCCGCGCCGCGGAGCACCCCGTCCGCGGGTATTTCGACGCCGGTGTCGCGGTTACCCTCTGTACCGATGGCTGGCTCATGTGCGGGATCACGCTCACCGATGAATATTGGCTGGCCCACACGCAGCTCGGGTTCACTCGAGAGGAGATCGATACGATGATCCTCAACGGATTCGCCGGCGCTTACCTGCCGTGGCCCGAGCGGGAGGCACTGGTGAACAAGGCGCGCGCCGAGCTGGCGGCCGTACGGTGACGCCCGGCCGGCTGACGGGCCTCATCGGCATCGCGCTGTTCATCGGGATCGGCATCCTCCTCTCCCACAATCGCCGCCAGATCAAGTGGAGAGTCATCGGCTGGGGCCTCGGGCTCCAGGTGCTGTTCGCCATTTTCGTCCTCCGGATTCCCGCCGGGCAGGCGCTCTTTCGCTGGCTCGGATCGCTCGTCACCGGCATCCTCAACTACTCCTACATCGGCTCGCAGTTCGTGTTCGGCGAGCTCGGCAAGCAGCACTCCAGCCTCGGTGTCATCTTCGCGTTCCAGCTCCTCCCTGCCATCATCTTCGTCTCCGCGCTCTTCGCCATCCTCTACTATCTCGGCGTCATGCAGGTGATCGTTCGCGCGTTCGCGCTGATCATGAGCCGCGTCCTCGGCGCGAGCGGCGCCGAGAGCCTCAACGTGGCGGCGTCGATCTTCATGGGGCAGACGGAGGCGCCGCTCACCATCCGGCCCTTTCTTCCGCGGATGACGCGCTCCGAGCTGATGACGGTAATGACTTCCGGAATGGCCCACATCTCCGGCTCGATCATGGTGGCCTACATCGCATTCGGCATCGAGGCGCGGCACCTGCTCACCGCGGTCATCATGACGGCGCCGGGCACCGTCATGATGTCCAAGCTCTTCGAGCCCGAAACCGAGGTGCCCGAGACATACGGCAAGGTCAAGCTCGACCTGCCCAAGACCGACGTGAACCTTCTCGACGCGGCAGCGCGCGGTACCGGCGAAGGGCTCTCGCTGATGCTCAACGTGATCGCCATGCTCGTGGCCTTCGTCGCGCTCGTGGCGCTGGTCAACGGCGGGTTCGGGGCCGTTCACCGGTACGTCGAGTGGTTCCCCTCGAACGTTCAGACGGTGCTCGGCTGGGTCTTCCGTCCCATCGCCTGGTCGATGGGCGTGCCCTGGCACGACAGTGAAGCCATCGGCGGCCTGCTGGGCACGAGGATGGTGCTCAACGAGTTCATCGCCTTTGCCCAGCTGGGTCCGATGAAGGCCTCGCTCGACCCGCGCTCCTTCACCATCGCGTCGTTCGCCCTCGCCGGCTTCGCCAACTTCAGCTCGGTCGGCATCCAGCTGGGCGGCATCGGCGCGCTGGCGCCGAATCGCAAACACGATCTCGCCCGGCTGGGCCTCCGCGCCATGCTCGCCGGCACCCTCGCCAACTTTCTTTCGGCGACGATCGCGGGGATGCTGCTCTGACAGGGTCGGCCGCGGGCGCGCAGGCCGCGCAAGTGGAACAGGCCACGGCGGCGGTCAGGGAGCGGCTGGGAGGCCGGCTCCCGGTGGCGGCCATCGTTCTCGGGTCGGGGCTGGGGTCGTTCTCGGAGCGCATCGCCAACCCCACACGGATTCCCTACCGCGACATCCCTCACTTCCCGATTCCCACCGTCGAGGGCCACGCCGGCGAGCTGGTGGTGGGAACGCTGTCGGGAAAGGCGGTACTGCTCCAGAGCGGCCGCTTCCACCTCTACGAGGGCCATTCCGCCGACACGGGCGCGCTCGCCGCTCGCGTGTTTGCGTCGCTCGGCATCGGCACGCTGATTCTCACCAACGCCGCGGGGGGCATCCGGCGCGGCATGGCGGCGGGCACGGTCATGCTCATCGCCGATCACATCAACCTGAGCTTCCGCAATCCCCTCACCGGCCGCGTGCTCCCGGGTGAGGAGCGTTTTCCCGACATGTCCGATCCGTACGACCCGGCGCTCAAGTCGCTCGCGCGTGGGGTTGCGATCCGGGAACGGGTAGCGCTGGCGGAGGGGGTCTACGTCCAGCTTCTCGGGCCGAGCTACGAAACGCCGGCCGAGATCCGCATGCTGGAGCGGCTCGGCGCCGATGCCGTGGGGATGTCGACGGTCATCGAAGTGGTGGCCGCCCGGGCGAGGGGAATGCGCTGCCTGGCGTTTTCAGCGGTGACGAACGCCGCCGCGGGCATCCTCCCGGTCAAGCTGAATCACCTCGAGGTCATGGACACGGCGCAACGCGTGGCCGGCGATCTTGGCACCATCATATCGGGGGTGGTGGCGGCGCTGTGACGCGGTGATCGAGCGGGCCGTGGCCGGCGCCGAGGCCCGGCGCCGCACGGATCGCGCGATGTACGTAGTCGAGGGCATCGGCCACCGCGATCTCCAGATCGCGCCCGAGCGCAAGGCCGGCGGTGACGGCTGCTGAAAGGGTGCAGCCGGTGCCGTGCGTCGAGGTGGTCTCGATGCGCGGTCGCCGAAAGTAGATCGTCCCCTCGGGCGTCATCAGGATATCGGTGAGCTCGTCGCCCTCGAGATGGCCGCCCTTGACGAGCGCCGCGGCCGCTCCCTCGTCGAGCAGGGCCCGGCCCGCGCGCTCCATCCCGGCCACGTCGCGGGCCGCCCGGCCGGTCAGGATTTCGGCTTCGTCGAGGTTCGGCGTCACCAGCGCGGCCAGCGGCAGCAGCAGCTCACGGACCACCGATTCGGCTTCGGCACTCAGCAGGCGGTGACCGGTGGTAGACACCATGACGGGGTCGAGCACCAGCGGGCCCCATCCGTTCTCGCGAATCGCCTTTGCCACGAGACGAACGAGCCAGGCCTCCGCCAGCATTCCCGTCTTGAGCGCGGCGGGCGGCAAGTCTTCGGCGAGGGCGGTGAGCTGGGCAAAGACCATCGCCTCGGGCACCGTCTCCACCGCGCGCACGCCGCGCGTGTTCTGGGCGGTGAGCGCGACGATCACCGACGTGCCGAACACGCCGAATTGCTGAAACGTCTTGAGGTCGGCCTGTATGCCGGCCCCGCCGCCGGAGTCCGATCCGGCGATGGTGAGCGCGATCCTCATTCCGTGAGCGCCTCCGTGGCCCGCTCCCTGCTGACGACCATCCGAGATCTGCATCGCCGGCGCGGCCGCGAGCGGCGCGGCCTCGCGCTGGCGGAGGGGGTCCGATTGGTGGAAGAAGCGATCGCCGCCGGCGTTCCGGTGCAGGGCGCCGCCATCTCCCCGGCCCTCGAAGGTACTCCCCGCGGAAAGGCGCTCAAGGCCGCCCTGGCCGCGGCCGGCGTGCCGATCATCGAGGTGAGTGCCGCGGAGCTCGGCGAGCTGGCCGACACCGTGCAGCCGCAGGGCATCATCGCCGTCGTCGATCCACCGACCTGGACGCTCGACGATCTGGGCAGCGAGCCCGGTTCGGTAACGCTGGTGCTCGACGCCGTGCAAGACCCGGGCAATGTCGGAACGATGGCTCGCACCGCGCTCGGACTGGGCGCGGGCGGCCTCGTCGCGCTCCCGGGTACCGCCGAGCTCACGAATTCCAAGGTGGTGCGGGGAAGCATGGGATCGCTCTTCCGGCTGCCTGCCGTCGAGACGAGCCTCGAGCAATTCCTCGCGTGGGCGGCCGACCGGCGGGTCGAGGTCTGGACGGCGGCCGCGGGCGGCCTACCGTTTCGCGGCGGCCACCTCGGAAGGCGGTCGCAACGGCCGCCCGTCGCGCTGGTGCTGGGAAACGAAGGCGCTGGCATCGGCGCGGCCCTCGATGAGGCGGCGCGGCGAAAGCTCTCCATTCCGCTCGCTCCCGGTGTCGAGTCGCTCAACGTCGCCGTGGCTGCCGGCATTCTGCTGTACGAGGCCCTGCGTGAGGATTGATCTGGCTCATTCCCAAGTCCCTGGTTTCCTCGTCGCGTTCGCCGCGATCTTCGGCGCGGCGCTCGGCAGCTTTCTCAATGTGTGCATCATCAGGTGGGGCGCCGAGCCGAAGCAGTCGGTGGTGCGACCGCCGTCGCACTGTCCGCGCTGCGGTCGCGGTCTCGCCTGGTACGACAACATTCCGGTGGCTTCGTGGGTGATCCTTCGCGGCCGTTGCCGCGGATGCGCGTTGCCCATTTCGCGGCAATACCCGCTCGTGGAGCTGGCGACCGCTGTCATCTGGGGCTGGTTCGTCTGGCGCCTCGGACTCTCCTGGCCGGCAGTCGGTGCCGCCACGCTCGGCACGCTGCTACTCGGCATCGCGATGACCGATGCCCGCGAATACATCATCCCCAACGAATTTACCTACGGCGGGATGGCGCTCGGCCTGGCCTTCAGCGTGCACGGCGGCCCGGCGGGAATCGTCGCATCGCTGCAGGGAATGATCTTCGGTGCCGGAATACTCTATCTCGTGGGCTCGGTCGGCACTTTCCTGGCCGGGCGGGAGGCCATGGGGGGAGGCGATGTCGCCATGATGGCCATGGTCGGGGCCTTTCTCGGGTGGGAGTCGGTGTGCGTGACGATTTTTCTGGGTGCCTGCATCGGTGTGATCCTTCACCTGGCCGCGCTGGGACTCAGCCGATTCAGCGGCGTGGCTCCCGCCTCGGCACCTGCCGCCGAGGTTTATCACGCCGACCCCGAGTTCAAGACGACCGAGCAATTGAGGGCGGAGGGATACATCCCGTTCGGCGTGTCGCTGGCGATCGCGGCGGGCCTGCTCCTCGTAACCGACGCCCGGTGGCGCATCGTCGAGTGGTCCGCCGCGTACGCCAGATTTCTCGGTCTCTAGGCTTCGCCATGGGCTACGCTTCGCTGTTCTCCGCCGCACTCCTGCTCGTGGCCGCCTGTCGCGGCTCTTCCCGCCAGGCGGCGAACGACGGCGGGCTCGCCAGGCTGGTGGACAGCCTCCGCGCCCCGGTCGAGGCCGCGGCCGGCATGCATTTCAAGCGGCCGCCCCGCTCGGCCATGCGGACGCGCGAGCAGGTGCGGTCCTATCTCCTGAGCAAGCTCAACGAAGAGCTGACGCCGCGGCGGCTCCACGGGATCGAGATGTCGTATCGTCTCTTCGGCCTCCTCTCCGACACTCTCGCCCTCAAGTCGGTACTGCTCGACATCTATACCGAGCAGGTGGCGGGCTACTACGATCCCGATTCCACGACGCTTTTCGGCGTCGAGGGCGCCGACCGCTCGCAGCTCAGATTGGTGCTCGCTCACGAGATGGTGCATGCCCTCCAGGGCCAGTATCTCCCGCTCGATTCGATCCTCAAAGCCACCGACAACAACGACCGCCTCACCGCCGCGCAGGCGATTCTCGAGGGCCAGGCGACGCTCGCGTCGATCGACGTTCTTGCTCCGGGTCAGGGCGTCTCCCGGAAACCCGAGTTCTGGGGGATGTACCGCGACCAGGTTCAGCAGCAGCAGGGTACCATGCCCGTGTTCGCCCGCGCCCCGCTGGTAATTCGACAGTCGATGATCTTTCCGTATCTGGACGGGGCGGAGTTCATGCACTGGTGGGAGTCGTCGCCGCACGCCGACACCTTACCGTATGGCGGCCGCATGCCTGTCTCGACGGAGCAGATCCTGCACCCGGCGCGTTACGAGGCCGGAGACCAGCCGGTCGAGCTGGCCTTTACCAAAGAGGAGGGCGCGTACGAAGACGTGCTCGGCGAAAGCGAGATCCGGGTGCTCCTCGCGACCGTTGCCGGGTCAGACGAGGTGCAGACGGTGGTGCCGATCGGATGGGGAGGAGATCGCTTTCGGCTTTACGACACGAGCGGCGGCCCGGCGCTCGTGTGGTACGCGGTGTGGGACGACGAACGCTCGCGTGAGCGGTTCCTGCGCGGATCCGAGGCTTCGCTCGTTCGAACCGGCCGGACTGGCTACAGGTCGGCGCTCGATACGCTCAGGGTCGGCACGCGCGCAGGCACCCGGTACGTCCTCGCGCCGGACGGATGGGATCGGTGGAAGTCCCTGCCTTCGGTCAAAGCCCTCCCCGCTCGAGCAGCCGGCTCAGGCTGAACAGCACCAGACCGACCAGCCCTCCAACCAGCGTGCCGTTGATTCTCACGAACTGAAGATCGCGCCCCACCTGCAGCTCGATCCTGCTCGAGGTCTCGTCGGGATCCCACCGGCTTACCGTCCCCGCGATGAGCTGCCCCACCTCGTGACGATGCTGATCCACCACCTTGAGCACCGCGTCCACGATCCAGCCGTCGATCTTCTCGAGGAGCGCGTCGTCGGCCAGCGCCGCCTGCGCGAGCGCGCTCAGGCCGCGTGCCAGCCCTCCGGGCGCGCCGTCTCCCGATGAGCCTGCCTGACGGTCGAGCGCGTGCTTGAGGGCACCCCATAGGGACGCGCTCAACTCGTGGCTGGTGGGGCTGTCGAGCAACTGCTGTTTCACCGCCTCCGCGCGCTCGATGACCTCGGGTGATTCCTGCAGGCGCACGATCCAGTCGAGCAGCAGCTCGTCGAATTGGCGGCGGAGAGGGTGAGCCGGATCGTCCACCACTTCGCGCAACGTGTTGCCGATGGCGGTCACGACTTTCTCGTGCACCCGATTGTCGACGAAATCCGGAACCCACCACGGGCTCTCTTCGCGGATGCGCTGGCGGATGAGGCCCTCGTTTGCCGTCACGAGTCCCGATACTCCGCGAACCAGCCGGTCGAGAAGCTGCTGGTGCCGGTCATCGATCGTGAGGATCTCGAGTCCCCTCGCCAGGACAGGAGCGATGGGGCGGTGCCGAACGGGCTCGATGATGGTCCGATCGAGAAAGGCGTGGACGTCCTCGTCGCGCATCACGGCGCTCGCGTTCTGAAGCGCGGCGGCGGCATGGCGGGCTACTGCCTGCCCGTTCTGAGGCTGGCTGAGCCACTCCGCGCCACGCCGGCTGAGCTGTGCCGCGCGCAGCTTGGCGCCGAGAATCTCGTTGGAGAGGAAATTGTTCTGAACGAAGTTGCCGAGGCTGCGGCCGATCCGGTCCTTCCGCTGCGGTATGATGGCGGTGTGGGGAATCTTGAGGCCGAGCGGGTGGCGGAAGAGTGCGGTGATGGCGAACCAGTCGGCCACGCCGCCCACCATCGCCGCTTCGGCTGTGGCGCGGACGTAAGACAGCCATGGGTGCGACGGCTCCAACAGCCGTGTCACGATGAAGATGCCCGTCATGACGACCAGCAGGCCGGTGGCCCGCCGCTTCATCTGCTCGAGGCGGACGCGCTTGGCCTCGGCGTCGGTGACGGGGGGGATGCTCAGGGCAGACTCGGCGGCGGTCATGCGGGAAAGTTAGCGCCGCCGGCTCTGGCCGTCTCCCCGCGCGGTCGGTATCCTTGAGCGTCCAGACAAGGAAAACATCACATTGGCACAGCCCGAAAGTCATCTGAAGGAAGCACTGGCCGCGCAGTATCGCATCGACCGTGAGATCGGCCGGGGCGGAATGGCCACAGTCTACCTGGCTCAGGACCTCAAGCATCGTCGCCCCGTCGCCATCAAGATCCTCCACCCCCACCTCGCCGCAAACGTCGGTCCCGAGCGGTTCCAGCGTGAGGTCGAGATCGCGGCGCGGCTCAGTCACCCGCATATCCTGCCTCTCTTCGACTCCGGTGAGGCCGCCGGCTTTCTGTATTTCGTCATGCCGTTCGTCGCGGGAGAATCGCTGAGGGACCGGCTTACGAGAGAAGGCAAGCTCGGACTGAGTGAAGCGCTCCGGATCGCCCGCGACATCGCCGCCGCAATGGGATACGCCCACGCGCAGGGCGTGGTCCATCGCGACATCAAGCCCGAGAACGTGATGCTCCACGAGGGTGAGGCGATGGTGACCGACTTCGGGATCGCCAAGGCGCTGAGCGAAAGCGAAGTGGGGCATCTCACTCAGACCGGGGCGACGATCGGGACGCCGGCCTACATGAGCCCGGAGCAAGCCTCGGGTGACCAGGAGCTCGACGGCCGAAGCGACATCTACTCCCTCGGCTGCGTGCTCTACGAGATGTTGGCCGGCGAGCCGCCGTTCACGGGGCCCTCCGCCCAGGCCATCATCGTCCGCCGGTTCACCGAGCCGCCCCCCTCGCTTCGGGCGAAGCACACCGGAGTGCCGATCGGCGTGGACCACCTGGTTTCCCAGATGCTGGCCCGTGCGCCGAGTGCCCGGGTCACTTCTGGCACGCTGCTGGCGCAATCGCTCACGTCGCTGATCCCCGGAATCACGCCGCCGGGCGACCTCGCGACGGTGGTCACTTCGCAGCAGGTGACGCCGAGGTCGATCGCGGTGCTGCCGTTCGTCGACATGAGCCCGCAGAAGGATCAGGACTACTTCTGCGAGGGGATCGCCGAGGAAATCATCAACGCGCTGACAAAAATCGACGCGCTTCGGGTCGCGTCCCGATCCTCGGCGTTCGCCTTCAAGGGACGCAACGAGGACATCCGGCGGGTGGGCGAGCAGCTCTCGGTGGCCACGGTGCTCGAGGGGAGCGTGCGCAAGGCCGGGGAGCGGATCCGGATCACGGCGCAGCTCATCAACGTCTCGGACGGTTACCATCTCTGGTCCGAACGGTACGATCGTCAGCTGGAGGACGTCTTCGCCGTCCAGGACGAGATCTCCGACAACATTGTCCGGGCGCTCAGGATCGTGCTTTCCGAGGATGAGAAGCGCGCCCTGGAAAAGCCCCGTGCCGACAACGTCGAGGCATACGAGTACTACCTGCGCGGCCGGCAGTTCTTCCATCAGTTTCGGGAGAAGGGGCTCCAGTTTGCCCGGCGCATGTTCGCGCGCGCGATCGAGATCGATCCGAACTACGCCCGGGCCCACGCCGGCATCGCCGATTGCAGCTCGATGCTGTACCACTACTGGGACGCCAGCGAGGCGAACCTCAATCAGGCGGAGTCGGCCAGCCGCCGCGCGCTGGAGCTCGCCCCGGATCTGGCCGAGGCACACGCGGCGCGCGGGCTGGCACTGAGCCTGAGCAAGCGGTATCCCGAGGCCGAGGCCGAGCTCAACGCCGCCATCCGGCTCGATCCCAAGCTCTTCGAGGGTCATTATTACCTCGGGCTCGCCCTGTTTCAGGAGGGAAAGCTCGACGAAGCGGCCGGCGCCTTCGATCAGGCGTCGGCGGTCAGGCCAGAGGACTACCAGGCGCCGGCGCTCCAGGCTCTGAGCCTGGCGGGACTCGGGCGCGATTCCGATGCCGCGCTCGGCTTTCGGAAGACGGTACAGATCATCGAGCGCCACGTGGAGCTCAACCCGGACGACGCGAGGGCGTGGTATCTCGGCGCGTGCAATCTGTCGCGGCTCGGCGAGACGAAGCGGGCGCTCGAATGGGGTGATCGTGCGCTGGCCCTCGACCCCGAAGACGCTGGGGTTCTCTACAACCTCGCGTGCCTCAATTCGATCGAGGGCCGGGTAGAACACGCGCTGGATCTCCTCGAGAGGGCCGTGGAGAACGGTTTCGGCCACCGGGAGTGGATCGAAAACGATCCCGACCTCCTCTCCATCAAGGAGCATTCCCGCTACACGGCTCTGCTCGCGCGGCTCTAGCCCCACCGCTTGCCCGAACCCCGCTCGGGGGTTATGCTTACGGGCTTATGTTCGACGACCTTTCCGCCAAACTCAACGCCACGCTCCAGAAGCTCACGGGGCGGGGCGTTCTGACAGAAGAGGCGGTCAAGGAAGGGCTCCGCGAAATTCGACGGATCCTCCTCGAGGCCGACGTGAGCTTCGATCTCACGCGTGAATTTCTCGAGCGAGTGCAGGCCAAGGCGGTGGGCATCGCGGCGCTCAAGGAAGTGCGGCCGGGCCACCAGCTCGTCAAGATCGTGTACGACGAGCTGGTGGTGTTGCTCGGCGAAAAGCAGGCGCCGATCGCGTACGCCACGGTGCCGCCCACCATCGTATTGCTGGTCGGCCTCCAGGGTTCGGGCAAGACCACCACGGCCGGCAAGCTCGCCAAGCGGCTCAAGCTGGAGCAGAAGGCGCCGTTCCTGGTGGCTGCCGACGTCTACCGCCCCGCCGCCGTGGAGCAGCTCCAGACGCTTGGGCGTCAGGTCGACGTGGGAGTGCACGCCGAGCCCGGCTCGCACGACGTGGTCAAGCTCGTCCGCAACGGGCTGGTGGCCGCGGTCAAGGCGCGGGGGCGAACGGTCATCGTCGACACGGCGGGCCGGTCGCAGATCGACGACGAGATGATGGACGAGCTGCGTCGGATCAAGGCGGCCGTCTCGCCCCACGAAATCCTTCTCGTCGCCGACGGCATGACCGGTCAGGACGCGGTCCGGATCGCCGGAGGATTTCACGACGCACTCGGCATCACCGGCGTCATCCTCACCAAGATGGACGGCGATGCCCGCGGCGGCGCGGCGCTCTCGATCTACGGTGTCACCCACGCGCCGATCAAGTACATCGGCGTGGGCGAAAAGCTCGATGCACTCGAGCCATTCCACCCCGACCGGCTCGCCGGGCGGATCCTCCAGCAGGGCGATATCCTGTCGCTGGTGGAAAAGGCCCAGGGCGCGGTCGATGAAAAAGAGGCGGAGCGGCTCGCCAGGAAGGTCACGTCGAAGAAGGGCCTCGATCTCGAGGACTTTCTCGGCGCCATGCGGCAGATGCAGAAAATGGGGCCGCTCAAGAACGTCCTCGGCATGCTTCCCGGAATGAATCCGGCCGTGCTGCAGGCCGCCAAGATCGACGACAAGAAGCTCAAGCATGTCGAGGCCATCGTGCTCTCGATGACACCGAGAGAGCGCTCCAATCCCGATGTGCTGAACGGGCAGCGGCGCCTCCGGATCGCCAGGGGCTCCGGACGCACGGTACAGGAAGTGAACTCACTGATATCGCAGTTCAAGCAGATGCAGAAGTACATGAAGATCGCGGGGAAGACCGGAGGCGCCGGTCTGAAGCTGCCGTTCGGACGTGGCGGATTCCCCGGTTAACCCGCAGCTCTCAGGAACCATCATGGCAACTCGCATTCGCCTCCGCCGCATCGGCCGGAAAAAGCTTCCTCTGTATCGCATCGTGGTGGCCGACCAGGAAGCGCCCCGGGACGGGCGGTTCATCGAGATCATCGGCACCTACAATCCGAAGGGCGCCACCACGGCCGATAAGGTTTCGGTAGACGCGGACAAGGCGCGCCAGTGGATCGCCAAGGGCGCCACGCCGTCCGAGACGGTGCAGTCACTCCTCAAGCAGGCAGGGGTGTTCAAGCCCACCGCGGCCTGATGGACACCGCCCGCCACTTCGTGGTGGGCCGGCTGCGCAAGCCGCATGGGTTGAAGGGTGACTGTACGCTCTTTCCCCTCACCGGCGAGCCCGAGGTTATCTTCGCGCCGGGACGAGCGGTGTGGCTCGTGGGATTGGAAGGCAACGTCGTGGCCGGCCCGCTGCAGATCGAGCGTAGCCGCGAATATCACCGCGAGTGGCTGATCAAGTTCGCCGGCGCCGATGGGCGCGACTCGCTCGATCCGTGGCGAGGGCTCTTCGTGGCGGTGCCCGAGTCGGAGCTCAAGCCACCCGAGGGCGATGAAGTCTACCTGCACGAGCTCGCAGGATTCTCGGTCCGGCTCGAGAGCGATGTGTCGCTCGGTCTCGTAAGCGCAGTCTACGACCTTCCGGCCGGCGTGATGATCGAGGTGCAGGGTCCCAAGCGCGAGTTCCTGCTGCCGTACAAGAAGGAATTCGTGAGACAGGTGGACCGGGCAGGACGGCGGCTGCTGGTGAGGTTGCCCGAAGGGCTGGTGGAGTGACATGCTGACGATCGACGTCGTCACGCTCTTCCCCGAGGTCATCGCGCCTTTCGTGGCGGCCAGTATACCGGGACGGGCGGTGGCAGCCGGGTTGATACAGGTCAACCTGGTTCAGCTCCGTGACTTCACACACGACAGGCACGCCACGGTAGACGACTACGCCTACGGCGGCGGGGCGGGTATGGTGCTCAGACCCGAGCCGTTTTTCGAGGCCGTCGAGAGCCTCCGACCCACCGGTCCGGTGGTCCTCCTGTCGGCTCGGGGCAAGCCGTTCGGCCACGACGATGCCGTGCGGTTCTCCCTCGGCTCGCGTCTGACGCTGTTGTGCGGGCATTACAAAGACGTCGACCAGCGCGTGGCCGACGCATTGGCCACCGACGAAGTCTCGGTCGGCGACTTCGTGCTCTCGGGTGGCGAGCCGGCGGCGCTGTGTGTGCTCGATGCGGTGGTGAGGCTCCTACCCGGCGCTCTGGGCGACCACGAGTCGGCCAGCGGCGATTCACACTACGACGGGCTGCTGAGCCCGCCGAGCTATACCCGGCCTCCGGAGTATCGCGAGCTGGAGGTGCCCCGGGTGCTGCGATCGGGCAATCATGCCGAGATCGCGGCGTGGCGGCAGGAGCAGTCGGAGCGGCTCACGCGCGAGCGGCGGCCGGATTTGTGGGAGAAGTATCAATCTTCACCTGGAGGAATCGGCGATGGAACGATTGGCAGAGGTGGCCCGTGAGGGCTTGCGCACGGACATTCCTGCATTCGATCCGGGAGACACCGTCCGGGTGATGGTGCGGGTTCGCGAGGGAGACAAGGAGCGGCTCCAGGCCTTCGAGGGCCTGGTCATCGCCAAGCGGGGTGGCGGGATCAGCGAGAACTTCACCGTTCGGAAGATCTCCGCCGGTGTCGGCGTCGAGCGGCTCTTTCCCCTTCACAGCCCCACGATCGCGTCGGTGGAGCTGGTGCGCCGCGGCCGAGTCCGCCGCGCCAAGCTGTACTACCTGCGCGCGCTGAGCGGCAAGGCCGCCCGCATTCGGGAGAAGCGCGAGACCTGAGGCATGTCCAAACGCCCTTCGCTCGCGCGGGAACGGGTGGCATGGGCCGGCGAGTTGCTCCTCGTCGGCGTCGATGAAGCGGGCCGCGGCCCACTGGCTGGACCGGTGGTCGCCGCGGCCGTCGTGTTTCCGCCCGGCTGCCGGGCGGTGCGCGGTCTCCGCGACAGCAAGACTCTACCCGCGTCGGTTCGCGCCAAACTGGCCGTTCGAGTTCGCACTCAGGCGCTCGCCTTCGGCGTCGGCGCCGCGTCGGCCCGCGAGATCGACCATTTCAACATCCGGGTTGCGACTGCCATCGCCATGCGCCGGGCCATCTGCTGCCTGTTGCGCCGCGCCGCCCTCGCGTCGCGCCCGTACCGGATTCTCATCGACGGCCTGCCGCTGCCCGAAGTCGGCTATCCGCACGACGCGCTGGTCGATGGAGACGCCCTCTGCCAATCGGTCGCCGCCGCGGCCATCCTCGCCAAGACCGTCCGCGACCGTCTCATGCACCGGCTCGCCGGCCGTTACCCCGTGTACGGATGGGCGACGAACGTCGGCTACGGCACGCCCGAGCACCAGGAAAGTCTCTCGGTGCACGGCCCGAGCCGGCACCATCGGCTCACGTTCGCCCCGTTGGCCCAACTCGCGCTGCCCTTCTAACGGCGGCTGACGAACGTTCTGGCCTCCGCGATCTCCCTTCGTCCGCCGTCCGCCTTTTCCATCAGCTTCAAGAACTCCTTGTAGCTCGTCGCCGCCGCGGCGCTATCGCTGGCAAGCTCGGCTGCGCGCGCCGCGCCGAACGTGCTCCGTGCCCGTCCCCGCTCCACCGCCAGCGTTGCGCGGTACGCGTCGCGCGCCATCCCGTAGCGGCCGGCCTCGAGCAGCATGTCGGCCTCGAGCTCTCGCGCCGGCAGCAGCTCCGCCGGCGTAATCGGGTGTTTGTCCGTGACCTCCTCGGTGTCTGCGGCGGCCGTCGCGAGCGCGAGCGCCGCCACGGTGTCTCCGGCCGCGAATCGGACCCATGCACCGGCCGCCGTGCGCTTGATACGAACCACACGTGCCCAGTACGTCTCCTGCCTCGCGTCGAGCGAACTCGCGATCGTATCGAGCGCGGCAATCTCCGCCCGCGCGCGCTCCGCATTCCCACTCCTCGCGCTCCCGATCGCTCGGGTGAAACGGGCGAGCGCGGCGGCCACCGGATAGGAGGAATCGGCCGGAACCGGAATCTGTGCCGCCGCCGCCCACTCGCCGCGCTCGAGCGGGATTCTGGCAGCAAGCGCCGTGCGGTTGTAGCCGCCGATGACCCCGCGCGTGTCCGCTGCGGTGATCCGCTCCGCGGCGGAGCGCGCACCGCGCGCGGCCGAAACCTGTCCTCGCTGGAGGTACGCGTAGACCGCGTAGTCGAGCGCATGCAGCTCCTCTCGTGTCGCGCCCGGCAGGCCGGCCGACGCGGCGTACGCGACCCCGGCGCGATACGACTTCCGGTTGGAGGAGATGGTCTCATCCCAGAGGCCGAGCCGCACGAAGATGTGCGATGGCATGTGCTGGGCGTGGGGCGCGGCCGGCGCGATCAGGGCGTAGCGGCGCGCGGCGAAGAGGCCGAAGCGGGCGAGTCCGGGAGAATCGGTCGCGTGGATCAGGTAGTGAGCCAAGCCGGGATGATCGGGGTGGCGGGTGAACAGCGGCTCCAGAATCGCGACGGCCCGCCGCTGTTGCGCGAACGTCGTGTCGGTGCGGGGCGCTGTCGCCACAATGGCCAGCGCGTGGTAGATCGCCACCTCCACGTCTCCGGGAATGTCCCGGTACACCCGAGCCATCGTGTCGGCGTAGGCCTGGAGCCGTTGCGCATTCGTCGTCGCGCCGGCGTTCCGATAGAGAGCGGCCGTGGCCGCGATGAGCCCCTGCTCGCGCGCTGTCCGCGCCGGAAGCACCGCCGCCCGCTCGGCCGCCGCCACGCCCTTGGCGAGGCCGGCCCCCACGGGGCCACCGGCAAACGGGTTGCCCCATGCGTTCATGGCCAGACCCCACTGGGCCATGGCGCAGGTCGAATCCGCCGTCAGCACCTCGCCGAAGGCGCGCTCACCCTCTTCCCACCAGAAGGAGTGCAGCACCGCCATAGCGTGCTCGAACAGCCGCCTGGCGTCCGGGGTGCACGAGACCCGGAAGTCCACCCGACCCAGCCGCCCTTCGACGTGGCGGTGAGCGTCGTGCTCCTGCGCACCGAGCGCGGGGGCAGTGAAGAGGATGGTGACGATGGCGAGGCCGAGCCATCCGGAGTGATGCGACGGGCGGAGTCTCATGCGACACCTCGGCGGAAGGAGCGGCCATCAATATAGGAGGTTGTCCGCCCGGCATGAGAAGGCCCATGCTAATTTCGTGCATGAGCCGCTCGATCTTCGCCGCCCTGGTTCTTCTCTACGCCGCCTCGCTGGCCGCCCAATCCAACGCGGAGCGGGTCGTCGGCGGATTCTTCACGCCTTCGCACGACTACGACCTGATTCACCAGCGGGTCGAAGTGAAGAACTTCGACTGGGACTCGACCGCATTCGATGGCAACGTGACCACGACGGTGGTCGCACTGCGCCCAGGACTCGACTCCGTCGTTCTCGACATGGACCATCAGCTCGGCGTGAGGTCGGTGGTCACCGGCTGTGCCGCTCGGCGTTCGTGCGCGGCTCTCGCCTTTGCCCGCCCCGGCGACTCGCTCGTCGTCCGTCTGACACGGCCGGTCGCGTGGGGCGACACGGTACGCTTCGTCGTGGACTACCACGGACGCGTCACCCAGGGGCGTGGACTCTACTTTTTCAAGGATGAGCCGGGACGCCCGCACCGTCCGCAGCAGGTGTACAGCGGGGGCGGGACCGACGGCAATCCACGGTGGATTCCCACGTGGGGCGGTGCCGAAGACAAGGCGACGTGGGAGATGATCGCGACGGTGCCGAAGCGCTTCACGGTGGTGTCGAACGGGCGCCTCGAGAGCGACCGCGTCGCCTCGAACGGCACGCGTACGACACGGTGGCGGCAGGAGAAACCGGCCTCCACGTATCTCATATCACTCGTGGTGGCGCCGCTCGCGCGCGTGTCCGACAGGTGGCGCGGTCTCCCGGTGGACTATTACGTCTACCAGGAGGATCGCGCCA
>JBBRGF010000026.1:0-24531 GCA_038240975.1 Gemmatimonadales bacterium | reverse complement strand
CGGACCAGGAACGCCGTGCCGACGTCCCGAGCCACCAGATCTGCCGCTCGGACTACGAAGGGCCGACGGTCCGGTGCCACTTCGAAGTAGGCTTCGCCGCGCAGTTCAACGGTGCGCTGGTCGGGACCGAATTCCGCCAGCGATCGGAGGGTACTTGCAACCCCGAGCATGACAAGGGTTCCATCCACAAGGCGCAGGGTGGCGCGCTGGCCGGGGGGAGTGGTCGCGACGCGCTCAGGTGGCGTTGCCGGTGTACCGCGGCCCAACCAGAGGTAAAGTTGGCCTCCAGCCAGCGCCACGCCGATAGTGGCCACCATGACCAGGGTCAGCTCGAAGAGTCGGAGGCGGCTCAACCGGGGGCGATTGTTGAGTCTAGCCGTGGCCTCGAGGCGCAGGTACAGCCTTGTCGCCGCACGGCGGTTGAGGACGTTGGCTGTGGATGTGGCGTCGTCAACCGATTTCGTGATGAGCGATCGGAAGGACTCGTCCTTCAGCCATCGCTCGATCGTCTCGCGCTCCGCATCGGCGCACTCATGAGCAAGATATCGGTCGAGCAACTCCCAGGTGATCCCACTCATGCGGATGAGCTCCCTCGCCGAGGTGCGCTGGTGTTCACGTCATATCCCTTGACGAGCATCCGCTGCGATTTCCCGACACTGGCTGCAACATTCTGGTCTTGGCGCTTGTCTGTCTGGCGTGTAAGCTCGGTCTAACGTTTGTGGTAAACCGACGTGTCACTCCCGTGGAGAGGGCTCATGCGCTGGGAGCTGCTGGACAGGTATCTGAGCGATAGCTGCGATTCTGAAGAGCGAAACGAGGTGGACAACTGGCTCGCAGAATCGGCAGCGCACCAACGGGTGCTCGGGAAAATCGCGGAGGCGCTCGAACAAACCCCGCCCGAGGTATTGAGGACGGTGCGCAGTCGGTTGGAGGAAGAGCTCGGCTTGGAGCTGGAATCGAGAGAGTCGTCCTACTCGCCCGTGACAACTCCGAAGAAGCGTGCCAAGAAATCCCCAGCTTCAGCGGTAAGGGCACCAGGGGAAGGCAGGGCAAAGCAGCCGTCAGGGCGAACCAAGCCACCAGCACGCGAGAGCGGGAAGCCCTACAATGCTGCGAAGCAACCGAGCAATCGGAAACGCAAGAAGGCTACTCGCCGAAAGAAGCGGACCTAGTCTATGAGCCCGGGCAACATCTTCCGCAAGTGCTCCAAGGCACGGCTCAGATGAATTGCCACCGTTTTGGGTGAGATGCTCAGCGCCTCCGCCACCTCGTTGTAGCTGAGGTGCTGCTGCCAACGCAGCCTGAGCACCTCCTTTTGGCGGCGCGGGAGAGTGTCGATCGCCTGTTGAATCGAAGCCGCAAGCTCGCGTGACTCCAGGTCGCGTGCAGTGTCAGCCGAGTCGGCTGCGTTTTCTCCGCCGGCCTGCGCATTCGCCCCGCGCTCGATGAAACGGTCTTCGACCTTCCTGTGCTTGAGCCGGTCGAGCGCGAGATTGCGTGTGCTCGTGTAGAGATAGGAGCGAAGATCGCGCTCCAACCCGATACGCCGGCGATGCCGCCAGACCTGAAGGAACACGTCGTGCACAAGGTCCTGAGACTCCTCCGTGGAGCGGAGATACCTGAGCGCGTAGCGGTAGAGGCGATCGAAATACATGTCGAACAGGCGCTTGAACGCCTCGACATCGCCTGCGCCGAGTTGCGCAGCTCGCCGAGCCGTCTCCTCCAGCTCGTCCGCATCCTCAGGGGTATCGTCTGGATCGGGCCCACTGGTCGAGGAATTCACGGCCTCCCGCCGGTGTTGACGGTGTGTGCTTGCGGCCCGACTGAATCGATGCTGTGGATACCTGATGGGAGGATCAAACCCTGGCGCAATCGGTCAGCCTGTGCGGTGAAATACGATAGGCTGACGCTTCATTGGCTGTACTGAAATAGACTGCAAACGCCTCCCTGGCTCCGCATCCCGCATCCCTAGTCGAGGGCGCGAGACACAGTAGGCACAACGTCATACATCGTAAAGAGCGCCATCGCGCAAGCTGTCATTCGATAGACTGTAGAGCTAAACACACCAGTAGGTGAACCTTGTAGCATGTCGCCGCTAAAGGTTCGCCTCGGCCAGACCGTTCGCGCCCTCAGAGTTGCCGCGGGCTATTCCCAGGAAGACTTCGCCGACCACGTCAAGGTGCACCGCACTTTCATGAGCAGTATCGAACGAGGCAGAACCAATATCAGCCTCGATACGCTCGCTCGGCTCGCACGGGGACTCGACAAGAGCGCATGGCAGCTGCTCCAGATCGCCGAGGTTGGTGGGGCCGGCGAGGGCTACCCTGGGGGCGAAGCCCCAAGACTGCCCAAGCAAGGCGGACGCAAGGTCGCCGAAGACCGCGACAAGTAGCAGCGCGGTGCCACTTATGCTATTACGACCTGGCCGACGCTTCGTCCTACTTGACTCGGGAACGAACCTGGACTGCCTGGGTGGGAGATGGTGGTGCAATGCTGAGACTGTAGTGCGGAATGTAGGAATGGGGTCCCGCTACGCTGGCCTGGCTCACAGGGCAGCCTTGACAGTTGCAACCAGCTCGTCGCACCTGATTGGTTTGGTGAGGTGCCTACCGCCTAGTCGAACCCGTCTGCGGACCCCTGCGTCGCAGCCGGGAGGCTGCCACGGTTCTGCGGCTTGCCCGATCACCGGAAATGCTCCCGCAACTACGTCGGTCAAGCGCGCTCCACGCGTAAGACGTTCGCCGTCCCACACGACTTACGCCGAGAATTTCCCGCCTCCGCAGGATTAGGCTAGAGTATTTCGAGGTGCCTCCTTCCGAAAATCCGAATGAGCGGTGGCTCGGCTGATGAATTCCAGGTCCGAATCCGGCACGCGCCACGAGTCAGGGCGTCTTAAGATGAGGGTCCATGTTACTGGGACCCGCCACCCGAGGACTCGTCATGCCGATCACGCCTCTCTTCCCCGCCAATCGCAGCCGAACGCCGCAAGGAAATCATTCCCCTGAGGCCGCCGCCGCCGTCGCCGCGGTGCGCATCCTGAACCAGGAGTACATCGACGCAGCTCGCACGAACGACGCGACCTGGTTCGAGGAGCACCTGGCGGAAGAAGCGGTCGTGGTTCTGAGCAATGGACAGCGGCTGCGAAAGGCCGGATTTCTGGCAATGGTGAAGGACGAACCCAGGAGCTACAGGTCCCTTACCGTGCGCGACGCCACGATCCGGGTGTTCGGTGCAACGGTTCAGGTGGACGCGGATGCACCCTGGCACCTGAGCGACGGCAGTGAGGGGATATCGCGGTACATCGATACCTACCTCTGGCTGGACGGCCGTTGGCAGGTGATTTCGGCGCAGATCACCTCCCTGCCAAAATCCACCGCCCACGGATGACAGCCTCCCTGCAGGCCGGCCTCCATGATGCGTCGCCCGGGTTTGACAACTTCCTTCCCTACCACCACCTTGGAAATTCAACCAATCTGAGGAGGTGGAGACCATGCGGGTCTATGGCTCCGATGCCATCCGCAATGTGGCCTTCGTCGGCCACGGCGCATCCGGTAAGACTTCCCTCGTTGACGCGCTCGCCTTCGTCTCAGGTGCCTCCCGGCGCCACGGCACAGTCAAAGACGGTACCACGCTGACCGACTACTCCCCCGACGAAATCGAACGTAAACACTCGATCAGCCTGGGCTTAGGCTATGCAGAGTGGCTCGACACCAAGATCAATCTCCTGGACACACCCGGGTACCTCGATTACTTCGGCGAAGTCGTCACCGGCCTGCATGCCGCCGACTCCGCCGTGGTTGTACTGAGCGGTACCGGGGGAGTCGAAGTGGGAACCGAAAAGGCCTGGGAGGCGTGTGACCGGCTGCACCTCCCCAGAATGCTCTTCGTCTCCCAGATGGATAAGGAAAACGCCGACTTCGAGCGGGTCTTCAACGAGGTGAAGGCCCACCTGACTCCCAAGGTGGTGCCCGTCGAGATCCCCATCGGTGAGGGGCACGACTTCCACGGCATCATCAACCTCTTCTCCGGCCACTGCCATTTTTATAAGAGGGGAACCAAAACCGGGGAATACGAGGTGGTGCCGATTCCCGAGGAGTACCAGGCGCGCTTCCAGGAATACACGGAGCACCTGACCGAAGCCGTCGCCTCGACCGACGACACGCTGATCGAGCGATATCTGGCCGGCGAAGAAATTCCGCGGTCCGAGTTCATCGGTGGAGTGAAGAAGGCGATCATGGCGGGGCAGATCGTACCCCTGTTCTGCGGCAGCGGCGAGCTGACCTATGGCGTCCGCACCCTGCTTAAGAAAATGGTGGAGCTGCTCCCCGCAGCCGGGGAGGTGAAGCCTCCGGCCGACGCCTCCCTGCTCGGTCGTGTGTTCAAGACTCATTCGGAGCCGCACGTGGGTGACGTCACGCTCTTCCGGCTCTTTGCCGGTGAGCTCAGGAACGGCGATGAGATCTGGAATGCCGAACACGAGGTGCCCGAGAAGCTCAATCACCTGTCGGTCCAGCAGGGCAAGGATCGAATCGAGGTGGAGCGCCTGTCCGCCGGTGACATCGGCTCTGTAGCCAAGCTTCGCGATACGCACACCGGCGACACCTTCTGCCAGCGCGAGCAACCGGTCCGACTCGAGCCGATTCCCCTCCCGGACGCCGTGGCCACGTCGGCGGTGCTCGTGAAGCAGCGCGGCGAGGAGGACAAGCTCGCTGCCGGGCTCCACAAGCTTCACGAAGAAGACCCGACATTCCACTTCGAGTACAGCTCGGAACTAGGCCAGACCCTGATTCACGGGATGGGTGAGCGGCACTTCGATACAATCCTGCACCGCCTCGAGCGGAAGTTCGGCGTGCACGCGGAGCTCACCCGCCCGCGCGGGGCCTATCGGGAGACCATCAAGGGCAAGGCCGAGGGTCAGGGAAAGCACAAGAAGCAGAGCGGCGGACGGGGTCAGTACGGTGACTGCTGGATCAGGATGTCACCCCGGGCACGTGGCGCAGGATACGAGTTCGCCGACGAAATCGTCGGCGGCGCCATCCCGAACAAGTACATACCCGCGGTCGATCGCGGCGTGCAGGAAGCCGCCGAGCGTGGTGTGGTCGCCGGCTATCCGCTCGTGGATTTCAGGGTCGAATGCTACGACGGGTCTTACCACGACGTGGACTCGAACGAAATGTCGTTCAAGATGGCCGGTATCCTCGCGTTCAGAAACGTCGCGCCCAAGGCTAGGCCGGTGCTCCTCGAGCCGCTCATGGACGTCGAAGCCTGGGCTCCCGACGATGTCCTCGGAGATGTAATGGGCGATCTCAGTGCTCGCCGCGGCCAGATTCTGGGCACCGAGCCCGACGGCCGGCTCACCAAGGTTCGGGCGATCGTGCCTGAGGCCGAGCTCTACAAGTACTCGACCACCCTTCACTCGATCACGCACGGCCGCGGCACGCACCGTGAGAAATTCCACGGCTACGCGGAGGCGCCGCCCGACGTGTCGGCCAAGGTCGCGGCCGAAAATCAGCGGGAGCACGCGGCAGCATCGTGAACTGCGGAGAACGGAGAACGGAGAACGGAGAACGGGGAAAGGGGAAAGGGGAAAGAGGAGTTAACTTCTCCTTCCCCCTTCCCCCTTCTCCGTTCTCCGTTCTCCGCTGTCTTCCCACTCCCTCGCCAGTCTCTCCAGCAGGGCGACAGCGCCGAGCGACCGGAACCCGTCCTCCGCGGCGGCTCGGCGCGCTGCCGCCTCGCGAGCGCGTCCGAGCTGCCGAAGCGCCAGCGAAGCTATGGCTGCGCATTCAGCCGCCAGCAACGCCGTACCGCACTCGAGTGCCGCGGAGCGCCCGGCCTCTGCCTTGTCGAAGGCCTCCTCGTAGTCGCGGCCCCGCAGCGCGGCCAGCGCCCGCACTCGTTGCACCTCGACCGCGCCGATCTCGTCTCCCGCCTCCGCCACCCAGCTTTCTGCGCGATCCAACTCGCGCGCCGCCTGTGTGAGCTGGGCGCGCTCGACCATAAGCTCCGCCCGGCCTGTTGCCGCCAGCGCGAGAAGTCCCCGCTCGCCCACGAGCTCGGCATCCCGGAGAGCCATGGCCGTCGCGTCCTCGGCGTTCCGCCAGTCGCCGAGCTGGCGGAAGCTGAGGCCGAGGTTGTGATACGATTCAGCCGTGCCGCGTCGGTCGCCGAGACGCTGGTACGCCAGCAGCGCGCCGTGATAAAGACCGAGTGCCTCGTCGGCCCGGCCGCGCAGGTGGAGCGCGGAGGCGAGGTTGTTGTTGGCGCGGGCGGCGAGAAGGCTGTCGCCGAGTTGGTTGGCCAGGTCGAGCGCCTCTCCGAGCACGCGCTCCGCATCCTGCATGCGCCCCCGCTCGAAGTACACGACACCCAGAAGGTTGAGCGAACGAAGCCGTCCATCGGCATCGCCCCGCGCATGGAACTGCGCCAATGCTCCCGCGGCCAGCTCCTCGGCTACCGTCAACTCCCCGAGCCGAGTGGCGGCCGTGGCGGCGAGAAGCCGTGCGTCAGGCTGCCGCGCCGCCACGGCAGGCGGAATACGGCGGAATTCGGCCAGCGCATCCGTGAACCGTCCGCTTCGGACGAGATCACGCAGCGCGCCGGTGGCGTCGTCGGCGGGAGGAGTGGAAGCCATTCGCTTACCTAGTACGCCAGCCCGTCGCGGTTGAGGTCGTCGCCGCAATGGTCGAAGTGTATCGTGAGTCGGGCAGGCGCCGAGGGAGAGAACGTGAGCCCTGAAGGCTGCATCTCGAAGAGGAGCTGAGCCGGGTCGACCACGGAGACGTGGATGAGAATCGAATCACCCTCGGCGAACGGTGTGCCGTCGGGGCGGGCAAGCAGCGACTGGGCGTCGACCCGCAGGCGCAGGTACTCCTCGCCTTCTCCTCCCTGGGCGTCGGCAAAGAAGATCCTGACCTCGCGGTTCTCGCCTCGCTTGGCGTAAAAGCTATCCACCGGATTGGCGAGCGGAGGGCTCGAGGAGTCGAGATGGAGGATGTTGAGTTGAGCCGGTGGCCGGTTGTCCCCGCCTCCCTGGTCGCTGGGGCCGCCGGAATCGGAGCACGAGAGGCCCACAATCGCGGCGGCGGCAAACAGGAAGCGAGGAAGCGTAACTGCTGTGCGCATGACGGCTCCGTCGTGAAAGCTCGCTGTACTATTCCGACTGTCCGTCGAGAATTCGCTGCAAGCGCGGCCGTGAGATACCCAAGCGGCGCGCGGCCTCGCTCTTGTTGCCATCGGTCAGGTCGAGCATGGCACGCACCGCGGAGCGCACCAGCATGTCGAGCGGCACCGGAAACGGGAGCGCACCGCTGCCGCCTCGCTCCGTCACGCTCGACGGCACGAGCTCTTCCGCGCGCAGAACGCCGGGCGGCGACAGCACCAGCGCCCGCTCGACGGCATTTCTGAGCTCCCGCACGTTACCGGGCCATGGATAGCCGCGAAGAATGGCGCGAAGCTCCGGGGTGAGCGCCGGCACCGGCAAGCCATAGGCGGTCGCGATGTGGGCCACAAATGTTTCCGCCAGCAGCTCCACGTCTCCCTCACGATCGCGAAGGGGCGGCAGCGTCAGTGTGACGACGCTGAGACGATAGTAGAGGTCCTCTCGAAACTCGCCGCGTCTCGACGCACCGCCCAGCTCGACATGGGTGGCGCCGATAATTCTCACGTCCATCTGCCGGGCTACGTGACCGCCGACTCTTCGGATCGTCCTCGACTCGAGGGCTCGCAATAGCTTGGGCTGGAGCTCGAGGGGAAGCCCGCCGATCTCGTCGAGAAAGAGCGTGCCCCCATGCGCCAGCTCGAAGAGGCCCGGCTTCGTCGCGATCGCGCCGGTGAACGCGCCCTTCTCGTGGCCGAACAGCTCGCTCTCCAGAAGCGAGGCGGGGATTGCCGCGCAGTTGACCTCGACGAACGGCTGATCGGCTCGCGGGCCCGCATAGTGGATGGCCCGGGCTAGCAGCTCCTTGCCCGTGCCGGTCTCGCCACCGATGAGGACCGTCACGTCCCGGTGTTTCGCGACCCGCGCGGCATCGTCGAGCGTTCGCCGGAGCGCCGGGCTTCTGCCCACCATCGCTTCGAATCCACTGGTCGTGCGCTCCGTTTCGGCGAAACGCCCGGCTTCAAGACGCCCCTCGGCCTCCCGCCCCTCCCGCTCGAGCGATCGGCGTAATACGTCCATGTCATCGGGGAGTGCGAAATAGTCGCGCGCCCCGCGCTGAACGGCCGCCGCCGCCAACCGGTGATCTGGGGCCGCTCCGATCAGGTACACGGGCACTGCCGTCCCCAACAGATCGGGGAGAAGATCGAGGGCCACGCCTTCAGTGCCTCCCGCCATGACGAGAATCGCGGCCAACCCGGGTGGTGCCGGCTCTTCGGGAGGCTTCCACATACTGAGGGCTGCGCCGAGCTCTCGGGCCAGCGCCGCCAGGCTGAGGCGGAAGCTGTCCGAGAGCTCGACGAGTCCGAGGCGCCATCCTCCTTCAGTCACCGCTAAGCCAGACGATCAGGTATGGTTCGGCCCGTCATCCAAGCCGCCGTGCTGGCCGTTGGCGCCTCGGTCCCCGCCGTTGTCGTCGCCGCCATGATCGTCCACTCCGTTGCAGTTGTGGTCTTCGAAGGCGTCCAAGGCGCTCCGGATGTTGTCTTTCACGAGGTTCTCGTTCGCCGCGCCCTTGTTCCTGAGCTCCACTTCGCGGAGCACGAGGTCGACCCGCTCGACCACCAGCGTGTTCGTCCCATCGGAAAAGCCTTCGGGGGCGCCGCCTGAAACCGTTGCCGATCCGAGGGAGGCAGGCACCATGGGCCGGGTAGCCAGATTGAAGTTGAGTTGCTGGCAGTGGTCGGACCGCTGCCCGAATCGCTGCATCCGGCGGCCGCCAGGGCGGCCGCGGCGAGAAACGTGGTGCCTCGAAACATCCTGATCTCCTGGTGGAAAGGACGAGAACTTCATCGTCTCCCTCTTGGGCAATGCATGTGCCTGCCTCGACCGAGATCAGAACGTTATATTTCATAGATACTTAAGCAGTTTTTGGCGTTTCACCTGGGGCACGGTCTGTAACGGGGCGATGCGCATAGTAATGGAATGATGCATCGAGGATAGCCCTTGTGCAGCCCGAAGGGGCCATCTGTGATCCACTCGGCGGGCCGGTTCTCGTTACTACTAATGATAGGCGGGGCGGGATTCGCAGTGGCAGCATGTGGTGACGAGAAGCCTGCCTGCGACAGGTGCCGCACCGTGGTGATCGCCGCGACGAGTGAGCCGACCTCGCTTTTCCCGCCGACAGTCTTCGAGACCGTGGGCCGGGATATCGGCGACCAGGTGTACGAACGGCTGGCCGATCTCGCGCCTGGCGGCGCGCCGATCGACACGGCCGCCTACCTGCCGAGGCTCGCGAGCAAATGGGAACGGCTGGATTCGCTCACCTGGCGATTCCATCTGCGAAACGGGGCGCGCTGGCACGACGGCAAGCCAGTGACAGCAGAGGATGTCCGCTTTTCGTTCGAGGCTTTCAGCGATTCGGTGCTCGACGGGCCGGCCCGATTTTACCTGGAGGGCCGTGTCGAAGTGATCCCCGAGGACTCGGCCACGTTCCGTGTCCGCTTCGCCGCACCCTCACCCGAGCAGCTTTACGACGCAACGTATCACGTGCGGGTGATCCCGAAGCATCTCTGGTCGGCCACCGCCAAGGCCGATTGGGCGAGTGACACGTCGGTGGCGCGGTTGGTAGGCAGCGGCCCGTACCGAGTCACCGGATGGAGGCGCGGCCAGTTCGTGACGCTCGAGGCCGACACGTCTGGCGGTGCGGCGCGACGTCCGCCGATCCGGCGCGCGATCTGGCGCTTCGCTCCCGATGCCGATGCCGCCCTCAACCTCGTATTGAGTCATGAGGCCGATCTTCTCGAAACGGTCGCTGCCCCGGAGCGCGCCACTCGCGTTGCCGGCGACTCCTCGTTGCGTCTCGTCCCATACCCCGCCGCGGTATACGGCTTTCTGGGGTTCAAGATCTCCGGTGCGGCCGATCGGCCGCACCCCGTACTCTCGGACCGCGCGACACGCCGCGCGCTGGCCGCTGCGATCGACCGGCGAACCCTTGCGCGAGCGCTCTACGGCAAGAAAGCAAAGGCGCCGCCCGGGCCGATGTCGCAGCTGCTCTGGATCTGGGACGATAGCATCAGGACCATTGCCTTCGACACCTCGCGCGCCGCCGCGGCGCTCGAGGCGGCAGGCTGGCACCTCGCCGAGGGTCAGATCGTGCGCCACCGCGGCCGGAAGCAGCTAGCCTTCGACATTCTGGTGCCCAGTACCAGTGCGGGCCGGCGGCAACTGGCGTTGCAGATGCAGGAGATGTGGCGTCGGGTGGGAGTCGGGGTGACGGTGACGACGGTGGACTTCCCCATCTTCCAGCAGCGACTTCGACGCGGGAAGTTCGACGCCTACGTCGGTGCCTGGCTCGACGAACCGAGCGCCCGCGGGCTGGCCGACCAGTGGACCCGGGCGGGATGGAGTGCCGTCAACTATGGCCATTATTCCAACCCGCGTTTCGATGCGCTCTTCGCCCGGGCGGGGCAGGCCCACGACGTCGCAGGTGCCCGGCTCTTGTACCGCGAAGCGATGGACACCTTGAACGCCGACGCTCCGGCGATTTTCCTTTACGCCCCGGCCAATCTGGCCGTAGTATCCCGGCGTATCGAGGGCTTGGACATCAATCCCTACAGTTGGGCCAGCGGCCTCTCTGCCTGGCGGGCGGTACGGTAACGGCCCAGCGGGGAAAGTGGGGCGCGCAGGCGCCGAGGCCAGGCCACACGTGATGGCAGGATGACGCAGGCGAGGCAATTCGGAAATGTATCGATCGTAAACAGAGGAATGTGTCGTCATGGCTAGCTAAGCTTAATAGTCAGACCTGCTTTGCTTAACTGCAGCTGCATGCACGCATAAATTCTTAACACAAGACCCCACCGGGGCATGTACGTTGCCCCTCATCACACCGCACCACAATCCGCAACCGGCATCTCCGTTCCTCGGCGGCCCGGGGATGGCTGGCGGCTCTTTCAGGGAGCCGCGGTATCGTCGCACGGCAAGGCTTCTCAAACTGGAGTACCAATGTCGAAGTGGACGAGGAAGGCATCCGCGGTCGTGCTCGGGCTCGTGGTACTTACAGCCGGGGTCAGGTGTACCTCGGAAGAGAGCCTCGGGCCGTCGGCGGCCGCCCCTTCAAAATCCCTCGTTGGCACGCTATCCGGCACGGTGAACGCGCTCAACGATCTCCACCTGCTCTCGTGCTCGACCCAGCCCTACGCGGTCACCACGATGGCGATAGGCCAGGAGGGCGGTCTCGTTGCGGTCGGCACTCACCGGCTCGTGATTCCGGCAGGCGCCCTGGATAGCACGGTTACCATCAAGGCCGAGCAGGTCTCGGGCAACATCAACTCGGTGCGGCTCAGTCCCGAGGGCTTGCAATTCGCCAAGCCGGCGTCGCTCGAGCTCAGCTATCGCAACTGCTCACCGCTCATGATCCTCAAGCGAGTGGTCTACACCGACGAGAAGCTCGAGATTCTCGACCTGATCCCGTCGCTCGACCTGCTCAGGGTCGGCACCGTCAGGGGGACGATCAAACACTTCTCAAGGTATGCCGTCGCGTGGTAGGGGGTGGACTCAGGAGTAGGCCACCTGCGGGTCGAGCTTCGTGCCCCGCTTCAGCGGCTTGTGGACCTCGATGACCTCTTCGTCTCGCGGCTGACGGTAGACATACTCCTGCCCCCGGAAATTCCGCAGCACCACCTCTTCATCGTTCATGCTCACCACATACTCCGGCAGGATCGGGATCTTTCCACCGCCCCCGGGCGCATCGATGACGAAATACGGGTTGGCAAGGCCGCTGGTCCAGCCACGCAGTGCCTCCATGATCCGGATGCCCGTCTGGACGGTCGTGCGAAAGTGCTCCGCGCCGGCGACCTGGTCGGCCATATAGATGTAGTAGGGCCTCACGCGCGCCATCAGCAATCGCTGCATCAGCTCCTTCATCACCTCTGGATCGTCGTTGACCCCCTTGAGGAGTACCGTCTGGCAGCCGAGCGGGATGCCGGCATCGGCCAGGCGGCCCAGTCCCGCGACCGCCGCGGGTGTGAGCTCGTCGGGGTGGTTGAAGTGCGTGTTGATGAAGAGCGGATGAAAGCGCTTGAGCATGGCGCAGAGCTCGGGCGTGATCCGCTCGGGCAGGTGGCACGGGATCCGGGTGCCGATCCGGATGATCTGCAGGTGCGGGATGGCCCTCAGCCGCGTGAGGATAGCCTCGAGGCGCCGATCGTTGAGAAGCAGGGGGTCGCCGCCGGACATGATGACATCCCGGATCTCGGTGTGCTGCTCGAGGTATTGGAATGCGGACTCGAACTGCGACATCGGAATCTTCTCGGGGTCGCCGACCTTGCGCCGGCGGGTGCAGAATCGGCAATACGTGGCGCACACCGGAGAGACGAGGAAGAGCGCCCGGTCGGGGTAGCGGTGGGTGATATTGGGGACCGGGCTGTCGGCATCCTCGTTGAGGGAGTCGACGATGCCGTCCACTACCTCGAGCTCCTCGACGCTGGGGACATACTGCCGCCAGATCGGGTCGCCCGGCGACTTGATGAGGTCGGCCATGGCCGGGGAGATACGAAACTCGAAATTGTCGGCGGCCAGCTTCAGGCGGTCGAGCTCGGGAAAATTCTCGGCGCCGAACCGGGCGGAAAGCGCCTCCAGCGAGGCGATGGAATTCTTCCTGAGGACTTCCTGCCAGGTCTCCATGGCTACCGCCCTCCCACTGTGGCAGCGGGGGTCGAGAGGGACTTCAGGTAGACGACCTGATCGTCGCCGGGAGCGTAGAACTCGGGAATGATCGCGCCGATCCTGTAGCCGCGGGCCTCATAGAAGGCCCGGGTACTCCGGTAGTCGGGGCGGCCCGATGTTTCGGCCACCACGAGTCTGGCCACGCCGGAAAGCCGCCGCTCCATTTCCAGAAGGAGGGCGGTGCCTATGCCGGCGCCCTGGAGGGTGGGATCGACGGCCATCCAGTAGAGGTCGAAGGTTCCGACGGTGCAGGGAGTGGGACCCCAGCAGATCCAACCCGCGAGGCGGCCGTCGACGTCGGCTGCGAGCGCGCTGTAGTCGGGAGAGCCGGCGGCCGCCGCGTCGAAGACCTCGAGCGCGACGGCCGTTTCGTTGTCGCGGAAGATGCCGACCGCTCGGGTGATTTCCTCGAGGCGGGCTCGGTCGGCCGCGCGGAGGTGTCTGAGTACCGGTGACGTGGTCACCGCGCCGCTCACGCGGCAGACACTCCGCTGACGAGGGCGGCGGCGGCCGAGTGGCTCTGGGAGCGCATGAGGGCTTCGTCGACCACCTGCATGACGAGTTCGTCGTAGCTCCAACCGAAGGCGCGGCCCATCCGGGCGAGGCCGGCGTTGCTCGAGAGGTCGGGGCAGGGATTGACCTCGAGAACGTACGGCTGCCCTTCCTCTGAGACACGCAGGTCGACCCGGCCGTACCCCTCGCCACTCGACATGTGCATCCATGCGTCGCGCGCCACCTCCGCGATGCGCTTGGCCAGATCGGGGTCGACGGCGGCGGGGCAAATCGGAACGGTGCCTTCGTCCTCGGGGCTGCCGGGAATCCACTTGGCGGCGTACCCGACGATTGGCCAGCTCCCCTCGGGCATGCCCTCGAACCGGATTTCGGCGAGGGGGAGCATCCGTTTACCGATGAAGCCGACGTTGAACTCCCGACCGGCCACGTACTCCTGCACCAGGACCTCGTCGAACTGCTCGAGCATCTGGGCGACGCGCCTCTTGAGCGCTCGCTTGGAAGTGCAGACGGCGCCATTGTCGATGCCGACGCTCGCGTCTTCGGCGGCAGGCTTGACGATGGCCGGGAGAGGAAACTCGGCCGGACCCTTGTTGGCCTGAGCCAGAGTAAAGGCCGGCACCGGGAGGCCGGCGGCGGCGAGCAGCGTGTTGGCGGCGTGCTTCCGGTGTGCAATGGTGGTGGCCCAATGGCGGCAGCCAGTGAAGGGGACACCGGTGAGCTCCAGCGTGCCGACGACGAAGTCTTCGTAGCGCGCGTGGCCGTTGATGCCTTCGCAGAGATTGAAGACCAGGTCGGAGCGCCGTACGCGGGAGAGCCAGCGGAAGTCGCCGAGGCGAACGGGAAGGAGTTCGACTTCATGGCCCCGGCGGCGGAGCACGTCGCGCACCTCGTGGACGTTGGAGACGACCGCCGCTACGTCCTGGGCGCTCCACTCGTCGCTGCCCGCGTCGAAGATGATCGCAACCTTCATCAGGCTACCTCCGCCAGGAGTGATCGACCGCTGATCCGGCGCCAGGCGATGTCGGCGACGGTGCGGATCAGATCGTCGTAACTGATCCCTGCGGCGCGAGCGGCCTTAGGGACACATGAATTGTCTCGCGGGTCGGGCAAAATGCCCGGCAGCGGGTTCAGTTCGACGACCATCGGGCGATTCGTGGCGTCGCATCGGATGTCGATGCGGCACCAGTCGCGGCATTCCAGGGCGTGATACGCCGCCAGTGCAGCGGCGCGGACGTCCTCGGCCAGTGCCTCGGAAATTCGGGCCGGGCAGTCAAAAATCTCCAATGGATGGCTCGGCGAGTCCCACAGCCACTTGGCTTCGTAGCCGTAGATCGGCGGCGCGCCCTTCGGCAGCGTATCAAATCGCATGCCGACAATCGGCAGACAGTGAGCCTCGTCGCCGTTGCCGAGCACCGCGACGGTGAACTCGGGTCCGGAGAGATAGCTCTCGATGAGCACCGGCTCGGAGTAAGTAGCGAGAAGATTCGAGACCTGGCGGACGAGCTGTGCACGCGTCTTACACAGGCTGCGAACACTCACGCCCTTGCCGCTGCCCTCGAACGCGGGCTTCACGAAGAGCGGAAAAGGGAGCTGAACCGCGCGGGCATCGTCGGGGTTCCTGGCGAGGACGAAAGGGGCCGTGGGCACGCCGTGATACGCGAGCACCTCTTTGGCGCGGCGCTTATCGAGCGCCAGACCGAGGGTGAGGGGATCGGAGGCGTGGCAGGGAATACCCAGGAACTCGCAGATGGCCGGGACGTGACCCTCACGGTTCGGACCGTAGAGCCCTTCGGCGATGTTGAAGACGAAGTCCGGACGGATGAGTGCGAGGCGAGACGGAAAGGAGGCGTTGGCCTCGAGCCGGTACACGGTGCCGACGCTCTGGAGTGCCTCATCCACCGCGTCGATGGTAGCAGGCTCGTCCCACTCGGCGTAGAGATCTGGCTGCTGGAGATCGGCGCGAAGAGACCGACTGGAGGATTCGTCGGAAGGAGGGGAGTCCGCGTTTGCCCCAGCTGGGTTAGCCGGCGCCTGGGGTTTGAGATTGAAGGCGAGTCCGATCCGAACTGCCAAAGGCACCCTCTACAAAAAAGGCCGTCTGCGAGAGACGAGCCAAGACGAGTTGAGTACGTCGACAACATAAAGTAAGAAAAAGGGTTCGGAGACACAATAGGAAAAGAGAAAGGAGAAGGGAGAAAGGAGAAGGAGAATGGACCCTTCAACGCCCTTTCTCTCTCCCCCTTCTCCCTTTCCCGCGGTTCACACCTTATGAAACTCCACGCTCCCGGTCTCGCTTCCGTCGGCCGCGGTGTAGATCGTGAAGTCGCCGAACAGGGCAGGCGCCTCCTGCTGGAGAAGGCGCAGGCACGTGACCGCCAGGCGGCGGATCTCCAGCTCGGCCCCTTCGCCAAGGCGAAGCTCGAGCATGGTGCGCCACGCCCGGACGTTCGCGCTGGCCACGATCTTCACCTCCGTCGCGTTGGGCAGCACGCTCCGCGCTGCCTCCCGCGCCATCTTCCGGCGATGGACCGCGTCGGCGACACCGGCGTAACGCTCCATCAGCCGGCCTACCGCCGTCACGTAGGCCACCTGCGCCGCGGCCACCTGAGCAGTCCACTCCTCCTCGAGCTGCGAGTCCCCGATGACAGCCGGCGGCATGACGAACGCGGCGTGCGACTCGTCCACGTACCGCTGGGAGAGCTGCGACCAACCCCACCCCGCCCGGTGGCGCACCAGCTCGTGGCTGCACGAGCGGGAGATGCCCTCGATCAGCACGACGTACTGGGAGTGCTCGAATACCGAGCCGTGGCCCTGGCGAAGGATGTTCCTGAGGTAATCGGCGGTGGTGCGGCCGGCAGGGTTATGCTGGCTCATGTAGCAGAGCCGTCCAGCGAATTCAGCGATGCGCTCTCCATCGGTTGCCTCGCCCTTCCATTCGACCGGCAGGTGGCCGGGCTCGATGAACTGGGGGCGGGCGATGAGAGTGACGCGGGGCTGGCGGAGGATGTCCATTGGGTCGCAGGTCGAAGGTCAAAGGTCGGACGTCAGAAGTCGCGGGTCACAGGTCACAGGCCTCAGGCCAACCCCAACCTGTCCCTCGCATAGCCGGCATGCTGCTCGATCTTCCGGAGCTCCAGCGCAATGTCGTCAGGGAGGGTGATGGCCTGCGATCCCACCTTGAGACGACTGACAGGTGGCTCGCCGGAGGGAAGGATAATGCCCGGATTGAGAATTCCGAGGGGATCGAAGCTGCGTTTGACTCGCTCGAAGAGCGACATGACCTCCCGGCCGTAGACGCGCGGAAGAAGAGAGGCACGCAGGCGTCCGTCGCCATGCTCGCCCGATGGGGTGCCACCCAAGCCCACGACCGCGTCGGTGACTTCCTCCAGCAGTCTTGCGACGTTCGTCTCCCAGCCAGGCTCGGTGACTCTCGGGAGCAGGTTCACGTGGACGTGACCGTCACCGGCATGTCCGAAGATCACGACGGGAATGCCCCGCGCGCCGGCGATCTCCCGCACCGCGCGGACGTAATCGCTCGTGCGCTCGACGGGAACGCACGCATCCTCGATCACCTGGAGGGAGCGGCACTCCTCGGGAAGGCCGGCGAGTATGGGGCTGGCTGCATGTCGGAGGGCCCAGAGCCGCTGTGCCGCGTCAGGGGTCAGCCCCGTGTCCACGCTCGATGCCCAGGGGCGAACGGCTTTTGCCGCCGCGTTGATTGCCTCGCGCACCTCCTCCGGCGTCTCGCGCTCCAGCTCGACCAGCACGATGGCTTCGGCACCGGCTTCGCCGACAAGCTCGAGAAAGGTGCGGTCGAGCAGCTCGACTGCCGAAGGATCCGACCGAAGCAGTGACGCAACGACTTCGGCCAGTGAGTCGAGCGATCGAAGGGCAATCCGGAGGCCGCCGCGCTCGAGCGGCACGTGATCGAGCCGCCACTCGACGGCCGTCACGATGCCGAGCGTGCCCTCGGATCCGATCACCAGGTCGAGAGGATCGCCCGTGGCGAGGTACTGGTCGAGGGCGTATCCGGAGGAGTTCTTGCGGGTATGCGGAAAGCGCAGGGCGATCTCTGCCGACGCGGCCTGGATGAGAGGCGCGGCATCCTGCTCGAAGCGGTCGAGCGATTGCGCCCGCCCGTGGGAGCCGCGTCGCAGTTCGGCGACCTCCCCGTCGGCCGTCACCATCTCGACCGCTTCGACCCAGCGCCGCACGCTGCCGTACCGGACCGAACGCGCTCCCGCGGCATTGGTCGAGACCACCCCGCCCACCGTCGCCCATGCTCCGCTCGAGGGATCGGGTGGGAGGCGGAGCCCCACGGCGTCGGCCTCGGAATTGAGATCGGAGAGGCGGACACTCGCGCTGGCCCTGGCGGTGCGTCGCGAAGCATCGAGCTCCAGACGGCGCGGCAGACCAGTCAGGTCGAGGATGACCCCATCTCCCACATTGCCGCCACCCATCGCGCTCCCTGCGCCGCGAGGTACGAGACTCACGCCCTGGGCCCCCGCCCAGTGGATCATCGAGGCCACATCCTCGCCATCGGCTGGTACGCACACGGCCGCGGGGAGGATCCGAAAGATTCCCGCGCCTTCGGCGTAGGCCGCCCGTGCGCGGAGGTCGGTACGGAAGGGTCCTCGAACGGCAGGGGGAGGCAGCATGGGGAAAAGCTAACTATCTTCTTCGGGTATGCCGGACACCCCCCGGGCCCAACTCATCCATATCGACGTAGACCGCCGCCTCGGCCATGAATGGGACGAGTGGGACGGGAAGCCCCTTCCCAACCTGGGCAACTTCGACTCCTCCCCCGGACTCTTTTTCTTCTGGTCCGCGGCGGCGCTGGCGGCTGGCTTGATGCTGGCCGGCACCATCCTCTTCCTGCTCCATCCGCGCATCGCCGGCGTCCACCCGCTTCTCGCCCGCGCCCTGTCGATCGGGCTGGCCGCCTTTGCCGCGATGCTCTGGCTCTGGTGGGGTGCCCTCTTCCTCTCATATAGAACGGGCAAGGCCCTGCTGCCCGAGTCGCTGGCCGAGCGGGGGCCTTTCCTGCGTCTCATGCGGCACACCTCCGGCATCGCAGGCAGGTTCGGCCGGCGAGACTGGGTCGAAAACGCGGCGGTCAAGGTCTACAACGCGCTCGCCCTGCTTCGCGGCCGAAAGGTCGGCAAGGGCGAGCTGCTCCTGCTGATCCCTCGTTGCCTCTCCAAGGAAACGCTCGACGGCGTGCTCGGCATCGCCGGCAAGTACGGGGTGCCGGTCTTCGTGGCCACGCGAGGACAACTCGCCCGCCGAGTGATCCGCGAACGGCGTCCGCGCGCCGTGGTAGCGGTGGCGTGCGAGCGCGACATGGTGAGTGGATTGCACGACGTGGCGGGAAAGGTGCCGGTCCTCGGCCTTACGATGACGCTTCCGGCCGGCCCATGTAAGGACGCCCTGCTCAACCTTGGTCAACTCGAAGACTGGGTGAGGGCGTACGTGGTGTAGGGGGAACGGAGAACGGAGAACGGAGAACGGAAAGGGAGAACGGGACGCTCCCTACTGGCTGTTGTCCGTTCCCTGTTCCTGGTCCTCGTCTCCGGCTCCTTCCTCCCCGTTCCCCGTTCTCCCTTCCCCGTTCTCCGCTTTTTGTCTCCCTTCTCCCTTCTCCGCAGCTGGCGGCCCCCCATACCGCTTCACCATTTCCTGTAAGGCCGTGCGGATCTTCACCGCCACGGGGTGCTGGGGCGGCACCTCGCGCTCGAGCTCTCGGGGTGGCAGCGACGGATCGGCCACCGGACGAAAAACCGTCTCCGCGGAGAGAAGAGTGAAGCCCGGGCGCCCCGGGTCGGCCCAGGCCCGCACCCTGACCACCCGGGTCCCGATCGGCCGCCGCGTGCTCGGAGCGCCGGTCGAAGAATCGAACCAGTGACTTTCGATGTAGCCATCACGGAGATCGACACGCCGGGCGGGAATCGAGTCGGTGGTGAGCGCCTCGGCGAGGACCTTCGTCGCTTCCTGAGGCTGGAGACGCACCTCGACGACCTCGGCCTCGGGCAAGGGGGTAAACGACGGCCGGGTGGTCGAGGGCTGGCACGCCAACAGACCAGCCAGCCCCAGAGCCGGCGTGAATCGCATCGTCAATCCTTGTGCGGCGGAGTGCCTGGCGGGTGAGTGTGCCCGCCTTTCGGAGCCGCCACCGTGTCGTTGTGATACTCGTCGGCGTCGTGATGGTCGGCCTCGCCGTTCTCCCCTTCCCCGCCGTCATGGTGATGCCCTTCGGCCCGCTCGAGTGTTTCGGCTTTCAGGACTTCGGTGGGAACTCCGGCGGCGTGCTCGAAGACGAGCTTGCCACCCAGGGCCGCTGTTGTGAGAAGAGCCGCGAGGCCGCCGAGCGACACCAGGAGAGCCAGGTTTCGCTCGCCATTGCCCATGCGGCTCTCACGGAAGATTCGCCAGAGCGCCAGTACCGCAAAGACGGCAAGGGTGACGAATGCCAGCTTTTCGTGGGTCTCCATGATCTCGTGGACGGCTTCGCCGTGCGCGATGTGCTCCTCGGCCTGGAGTCCTGACAGCACGGCCAGCACTCCGCCCGCGGCGCCGGCGATCATCGTCCAGAATCCGGTTGTCCGGAAGGCGGCCCGCTTGGTGACAGCGGCCAGAATGTCGAAGACCACGGCGACGAGAAGCAGAGCCGCGGGGAGGTCATTCAGGGCAGCATGCACCCGGGGCCAGTCGTAACCGAACATGAATTCTCCTCAGAGGCCTAGGTCGATCGGGATCGGCGGATCGGAAGCATAATCATAAAAGCCCCGACCGCTCTTCCTGCCGTAAAGACCGGCGCCGACCATCCGCCGCAGTAGCGGCGGCGGCGCATATCGTGCCTCGCGATACTCGTCGAACATGATCTCGGCAATTCGGACCGCCGTATCCAGCCCGACGAAATCGAGCAGCGCGAGCGGCCCCATCGGATGCCCGCAGCCGAGCTGCATTCCGCGGTCGATATCGGGGACGGAGGCGACGCCGTGCTCCGCCGCGCGCACGGCGTCGAGCAGATAGGGGATCAGCAGGAGATTCACGATGAAGCCCGAGCGGTCGCGGGCCACGATCGCCTCCTTGCCGAGCCGGCGCGCGAACGTCATCACCCGCTCGAAGCTCTCTCGCGAAGCGGTCACCGGCCGGACCACTTCGACCAGCGGCATGAGTGGGACGGGATTGAAGAAATGGAGGCCGACGAACCGGTCGGGCCGGCTGGTGGCGGATGCCATCGAGCCGATGGCCAGGCTCGAGGTGTTCGACGCGAAGATGGTCGGCGGCGGGCAGATCCCATCGAGCTCGCCCCAGAGGCGGTTCTTGAGGGCGAGATCTTCGGTAACCGCCTCGATCACGACGCCGGAGCCCGCCAAGTCGGTCAAGTCGGTTGTGAAGTGAATCGCTTCGAACGCGGCGTCGCGCGCGGAAGGAACGAGCTTACCCTTCTCGACGAGCCTGGCGAGCGACTTCTCGATAGTCCCCCTGCCCTTGTCGAGCAGCGCTTCCGTCACGTCGCGCACCGTCGTCGGGAAACCGGCCGTCGCGGCCGCCTGGGCGATGCCGCTGCCCATGAGGCCGCACCCCAGCACCCCGACAGTCGTAATTTCGTTGATCGGTGCCATGGCCGGTCAGGAGCGCAGCGTCTTGAGGACTTCCTCGGCGAGCGTGCCGAAGAGTCCTGGCCGCCGCCCCGGAAGGGCTTGCTCGGGGCGGCTTGCGCCGTGCTCGAGATGATCGAGTGCGCGCTCCAGGCCGAGCTGGATTCTGCGGCGGGTATCGCGGTAGCGCCGGGCCGTCACATAGCCGGCGATGAGTCCAAGCGGAGTTACCACGGCCGCTGCCGGTAGCAGGGCGCCGAGGGCGATGAGGAGACCTGTTCCCGCCGCCCCACTGGCCGCGATCGCCGCTCCTCCACCCACGAGCGCGGCGCGAGCCCGCTGGGCGGTGGCGGTCAGCGCGATGTGCGATCGGCCGGGAGTGAGCGGGAGAATCGTCGCCGTAATGGTATCGGCGTTGGAAAGCATGAATGGCCGCTTGCCGCTGCTGATGGCTGCACTCGAGCGCCGTAGCGCCGCCGCCAACCCGCCCACCGGCTCCCAGACGATGCGCCCCGGCTGTTGCCGCTGGACGCAGAAGAGCTCGTTCTGTTCGACCCATCGGAGCAGCGCCCGTTCCACTTGATCGGGACTGCCTGGCACGGCCCTCTGCGCGAAGACGGTGGCCTGCCCTGCAATCCGATCCCACGGGCCCGCGGGCTCGCCGTCGACGCGAACTCGCTCCTCCAGCAGCGCCTGCTGGAGATAGCGGTCGGGGATTCCGACCTCGCGTCCGAGCGCCAATACCTCGTCGGCCGAAAGGGCGTGCCCGACGTCATGCTCGCCCGCCTGAAGCTCGGCGGCGCGTTGCAGGATACGCTCCAGAGCCGGGCGGTTGATGCCGGCGGGAAGGCCTTCGGCCACGCTACTCCCCGCGGCTTACTTCGGCGGAGCCGAGACGAAGCTTCGACATCAGGTCGGTCAGCTCCCCGGAGGGAAGTGCCTGCCCGGGCCCCTCAGAGTCGATCGCGCGCTGCGGCGCGGCCGCCGCGGCTGGCTGGAGAAACGGCCGGAAGAGATCGATGGGGATCGGGAAGATGGTGGTGGAGTTATTCTCCGCCGCGATTTCGGTGAGCGTCTGCAGGTAACGGAGCTGGATGGCGGCCGGCTCAACGGCGAGCGTTCTGGCGGCCTGGGCGAGCGCGTCCGAAGACTGCAATTCGCCCTGCGCCGCGATGACCTTTGCCCTGCGTTCCCGCTCCGCCTCCGCCTGCCGTGCCATGGCACGCTTCATCTGGTCGGGAAGGTCGACATCCTTTACCTCTACGGCGGACACGTCGATGCCCCACGGGTCGGTGCGCTCGTCGATGATCTTTTTCAGCACCGCGTTGATCTTCTCCCGGGCCGACAAGAGCTCATCCAGCTCCACCTCGCCGAGCACGGACCGAAGCGTCGTCTGGGCCAGCTGACTCGTGGCGTACAGGTAGTCCTCGATCTCGATGATCGCCTTGGCCGGGTCGGCCACGCGCATGTAAAGCACGGCGTTCACCTTGACCGAGACGTTGTCGCGCGTGATGACGTCCTGCGGCGGAATATCGAGCGCCACGATCCGCAGAGAGACCCGCTTCTGGTTGGCGAACCCGGCGGGGAGGAAGATGAGCCCCGGCCCCTTGGTGCCCCAATAGCGTCCGAGGAAGAAGGCGACCGAGCGCTCGTACTGCCGCACCACCCTGAGGCTCAAGAAGGAATAGACGACCACCACGGCCAAAGCCGGCATCAAGAGATCCATGGGTTCCTCACGCCGGGAAGGCTTCGACGATCACTGCCGCACCCTGGCCGCCGCCGATGCAGGCGGCCCCGAGGCCATACCGGCCGCCGGTGCGGCGGAGAGCATGCAGCAGATGGAGAGTGAGCCGGGCGCCGCTGGCGCCCAGAGGATGCCCCAGCGCCACGGCCCCACCATCCACGTTGGTGCGGTCGCGGTCGAGCCCCAGCTCCTGTTCGACGGCCAGGTACTGCGCCGCAAAGGCCTCGTTGATCTCGACGAGGTCCATCTGGCCGAGGTCGAGTCCCGCGGACGCGAGGGCTCGGCGGGAAGCCGGAACCGGGCCGATTCCCATGATCGCAGGGTCAACGCCGGCCGTGGCCCACGAGATCAGGCGCCCCAGTGGCCGAAGACTGTGCAGCTCGGCAAACCTCTGCCCGGCGACGACGAGTGCCGCCGCCCCGTCGCAGATGCCCGAAGCGTTGCCAGCCGTCACGACGCCGTCTTTCCTGAAGTACGGCGGCAGCTTCGCGAGCGCCTCCGGCGTGGTGCCCGGACGCATGTGCTCATCGGCAGCCCACGCCTCGGTCTGCCGCGACTTCCGATTCTGAATGGGGACGGGAACGAGCTCGTCGGTGTAGACACCGGCGTCCCATGCGGCCTTGGCCCTAGCCTGACTCAGCGCCGCGAAGCAGTCCACCGCCTGGCGCGAGATGTGATACTGCTCGGCGAGCCGCTCCGCTGTCTCGGCCATGGTGAGACCGCAATTCCCGTCACGCAACGCCTCCCACAACGTGTCCTCGAGGGGGGCGGAGGGTCCGAGCCTGAGCCCCCAACGCGCGCCGCGGATCACATGCGGCGCCTGACTCATCGACTCGGTGCCACCCGCGAGCACCACCCGTGAAGTGCCGAGCAGGATCTGCTGGGCCGCCTGGATGACGGCCTCGAAGCCGGACCCACAGAGCCGGTTGACGGTGAGTGCCGGGGTCTCGACCGGGGCGCCCGCTCTGAGGCCGATGTGCCGTGCCAGGTACGGGGCATCGGCCGAGGTCTGGAGGACGTTGCCGAAGACGACGTGATCGACGGCGCCGGGGTCCACGCCGGAGCGGGCGAGTGCGCCGGAGGCCGCGATGGCGCCGAGGTCCGTGGCAGAGTGGTCCTTGAGCGCGCCGCCGAAGGCACCGAAGCCGGTGCGCACACCCGAGAGGAAGACGACATCCGTGTCGGTGCTAGGCATAGGACCAGGAAATATAGCTATCGTCCGGCGACCGGTGTCAGATCACCGTCCCGCTTGCCACCACGCCATTCTTGGGGATTATGACGATGCCATCGCGGATGTAGAAGTTGGGGCCGTCGAATTCGGGTGGCTTTCCGTCGGGAGTGATTCGGACGTCGTCGCCGATGCGGGCGTTCTTGTCCACAATCGTCTGCTCGATCCACGCCCCGTGTCCAATGCCCATGGGTGGCGCGCCGGGTGGCGACGGGCGGTCAGGGGTCTCATAGAAGTCCTGCCCCATCACCAGCGCGTCCTTGAGCATCGCCCCCGCCTCGATTCGGCTGCGCACCCCGAGCAGCGAATGTTCGATGTCGGCATCGTTGATGATGCACCCGTCGGAGATGATCGAGCGCTCGATCCGACTCTTGATGATCTTGGTGGCCGGAAGGAAGCGGGCATGGGTAAAGATCGGTGAGGTGGCGTCGTAGAAATTGAAGCGCGGCAGCGGCTCGCAGAGATCGAGGTTGGCCTCGTAGAACGAGCGGATGGTTCCGATGTCTTCCCAGTACCCGCGATGACGGTAGGCGTACACCCGCCGCTCCTCGATGAGCTTCGGGATCACATGCTTGCCGAAGTCGGCCTCGTTGCCCGTCAGGGCCGACTCGAGGACATC
>JBBRGF010000025.1:0-25006 GCA_038240975.1 Gemmatimonadales bacterium | reverse complement strand
CCTCTTGCACGCGCACGGAGATCTGGCTCGAGGCGTAGCTGAGGACGTTCTTGATCAGCAGCCCCACTACCAGCAGCACTACCAGCCGCGCGGCCGCCGCGCCGGGACTCAGTCCGGACACCAGCGGCTCGGTGAGACGGTCGATGACCTTCTCGAGTTGAGTCGAGCCGGGGCGCAACGCGCCGGCTGTGCCGAAGAGATGCTTGAGCAGCGGGATCAGAATGACGAGCGTGAATCCGTCGAGGATCGAGGAGAGCGAAGTGGTGAGAAGCCCCAAGGTCAGCAACCCGCGGTACGGCTTGGCCAGCCGCAGGAGCCGGAGCTCGGTCCGCACGCTCAGCCCTGTCGAGGCGTCAGGAGGGCGATGGGAAGAATGACCTCCTCCGGAGAGACTCCGCCGTGAAGAAAGGCTCCCCGGTAGCGGGCCTGGTATTCCCTCAGCTTGGTCGGATAGACGAAGAACCGGTCGCCGGTGGCGAGCAGAAGGCGGGTGCCCGGCGTCCGCGCCGGCAGTCCGAAGCTCGGCAGGTCGTCCACGACTATCGCCGCGTCGGCCTCCTGTGCGCGGAGGTCTTCGCCGAACTTGTACCGCAGATTCGAGGTGGTGTCGCGCTTGGCGAACACGGTGGCCGGGGTGTGACAGTGGATCGAGCCGTGGTCGGTGGTGAGGAGCACCGGCACGCCCCGCCGTTCCGCCTCGCGCAACGCATCCCACAGGGGCGAGCGCTCGAACCAGGTGCGGGTGAGGTTGCGCAGGGCGGACGTGTCACGCGCCACCTCGAACAGCGTGGAATTTTCGGTGCGGCCGTGGGTGAGCTGGTCGATGAAGTTGAACACCAGCGCCGTCACCCCGTCCTGCGCCAGATGGGCGGGTAACCGCTTGCGCAGCCCTTCGCCGTCGGCGGCGGTAAAGACCTTCTCGTAGTGTACCGGCACCGGTTTGCCCGTCAGCTCCTTGAGCTGCTCGGTGAGCAGCTCCGCCTCGTGGGCATTGAGGCTCGCTTCCTCCTGGTCGCTCCACCACCCCGGGTACCTCGCCTTGATCTCCGCGGGAAAGAGTCCGCTGAAGATCGCGTTCCGCGCGAACGGAGTGGCCGTAGGCAGGATCGAGAAATAATGGGCCGTCTCGATGTCGAACCGGGAGGTGATGAGCGGCCGGATCATCGCCCATTGGTCGAGCCGCAGGCAGTCCACCACGATCAGCAGCGCGCGGCGGTGCGATTCGAGCACCGGCCGGAGGAATTCGGCACCGATGTCGACCGAGAGCGGCGGCCGGTCGCTGTCGGGGTCGTGCAGCCAGCTCGCGTAGTTGCGCTGGAGGTAGCGTGCGAAGTCCTGGCGGAGGCTCTCCTGCAAGGTTCTCAGCGCGTCCTGGAGTCCGGGCTCGTCGGCTTGTCCCAGCCGTACTTCCCACTCCGCCAGCTCGGCCACCAGCTCGATCCACTCGCGCCAGGCCAGCGGACCGCCCCGGCGTCCCTCGAGGTCGCGGAATCGCGTGGCGAAGTCGCGGGACAGGCGCTGCTGCCGGATGCGGTCGCCGTCGAGGAGGCGTGTGACTACCGACAGGATCTGCCGCGGGTTGACCGGCTTGATGAGATAGTCGGAAATTTCCGCCCCGATCGCGTCCTTCAGCGTTTCGCTCTCTTCGCTCTTCGTCACCATCACGACAGGCATGCCGTGGTCGATGGCGCGAATGGCGCGAAAGAGCTCGAGGCCTCGGCGGCCGGGCATCTGCTCGTCGAGGAGCACCACGCCGTACGGCTGGCGCTGAAGCAGGACGAGGGCGTCGTCGCCATGCGGCGTGGTCTCCACCGCGAAGCCCTGCTCCTCGAGGAACAGAACGTGCGAGGTGAGGCTCTCCACCTCATCGTCGACCCAGAGAATGCTCTTTGGACGGGGCATAGGACAACAGTAAACGGATTAACGGAGAAAGGGGAAAGGAGCAGGGGGGACGGGGAACGGAGAACGGTATATTCCATCGTGCCTTCCGCCCCGAACATTCTCGCGGTGCGCTTCAGCTCGATCGGCGATGTACTGCTGACGACTCCGCTGCTGCGGGCCGTCCGCCAGCGGCACCCGGAGGCACGGATCACCGTGCTCACCAAGCGCGCCTACGCGCCGCTGCTCGACGACAATCCGCACCTGAGCACGGTGATCGCCTTTACACCCGGCCGACCGCTGCGGGAGCTCGCCGCGGAACTTCGCGCCGCCGGCTACACCCACCTTCTCGACCTGCACGACAGTCTCCGCAGCCGCGTTCTCCGGGCGCTCGTGCCGGGTCCCTGGCGGGGATACCCCAAGCATCGCGCCGCCCGCGCGCTGCTGATTCACGGCAAGCGCGACCGATACCCGGTGCATCGCCCGGTGGCCGAGCGGTACTTCGCGGCCGCGCGAGGCCTCGACGTGCGCCCCGACGGCGATCCGCCCGATTTCTTTCTGGGCCGGCAGTCGGTTTCCGAGGGGGAGGGATGGTTGGCGCAGGCGGCACTCGGGATGTCGCGGCCTCTGGTGGCCGTCGCTCCGGGCGCCGCCCACGCCACGAAGCGGTGGCCCGCCGAGCACTGGCGCCACCTGGTAGACAGGGTCATCGGCATGGACATGGATGTCGTGGTGGTGGGCGGCGCCGACGATGTGGCCGTGGCCGCCGAGGTGGCGGCCGGCCGCGGTGAGCGGAGCAGGAGCGCGGCCGGGCTCTTCGGACTTCAGGCCACCGGTGCGATTCTTCGCCGCGCCCGCGCGCTCGTATCTGGCGATACCGGGGTGATGCACATGGCGACCGGTGTGGGAACACCCGTCGTGGCGTTGTTCGGGCCCACGGTAGAAGCGTTCGGATTCTTTCCCTACGCGCGGCGTGCTGAGGTCCTGCAGCTCGACCTGCCTTGCCGGCCGTGCAGCAGTCATGGAGGGCCGACCTGCCCGCTCGGGCACCATCACTGCCTGACTCGGCTCGATCCCGACACGGTCTACGCCGCGGTGCGAAGGAGTGTGGCGTGAGCGAGTGGGACCCGGCGGCCACGGCTCTCCTCGGGCTCCTTCCCGGTGCGGGCCGTGGTCCGCGGCGCGAGGGGATTTTCGCGCTCTGGCTCACGGTGCGGGTGGCGCAGGACCTCGTGCGCGACACGCCCCCTTCGGAGCGCGCTCACCGGCGCCGTGTCCAGGCGCTCGAGCACCGGCTCTCGAGCCTCACGATCCCGCCGCCGCTCCGGCGGGCGCTGGCGGCGGCGATCAGTCAGCTCCGCGAAGTCCACCCCGAGACCGCGGCCCAGGTGCTGAGCCAGCTCGTGGCGCCGGCCCGCGATACCGGCGGACCCGAGGCCGGCGAGGCCCTGGCGCAGGCGGCACGCTCCGCGCGGGCTGCCGCACGCGCGCGCCGTTAGAAGCTTGCGCTGATTATCGGCTTCAGGAGGCGGGTTTGGCGCCGGCGGGGGGTGCTGCGCCCTGTGCCTTGCTCGAGTCCGGGCCCTTGGCGAGGCGCGCCCCGGCAATGTCGACCAGGGTGCCACCAGCCTGATCCTTCTGCAGCCGCACCCAGATGGGCTGGCCGGTGTGCTCGGCCAAGAACGCGACTCCGCCATGTTGGTCTGGGGTCTCGTTGACCAACCGCCATGGGGCCTTCTTGAACAGGCCACGGTAGTAGGCGGCGACGTCGCCGACTTCCACCGACGACTTGAGGGTGATCTGAACCGCGTCGGCTCCTCCGCCCCGCGAGACGAACGTAGGATTGGGCGGAAGCGGCAGGTTCGGCAGTACTTCGGTGAGATCGGGCGACTTGGGCGGCGGCGAATCGCCGCCGCAGGCGACCGCCGCGAGCAATAGTGCCACAAGAATGACGGGGAGGCGAAGCATAGGCGTGAGAGACTAGCGGCCAGCCTCGCGAGGGTCAAGTGCGCGTTGCCGCAAGCATCTGTCGCACTTATGTTTCCGCGTGCGAGCGATGCCGCCGCACCAGCCGCAGTTCCCTCCCCAACCTCCTGAGCGTCAAGGAGTTCGGCCATGGCCGGCCATAGCAAGTGGAAGCAGATCAAGCGCAAGAAGGCCATCACCGACGCCAAGCGGGCCTCCTCCTGGACAAAGGTCATCCGAGAGATCACCGTCGCGGCCAAGGCCGGAGGCGGCGATCCCGACGGCAATCCCCGGCTTCGCACCGCGATCGACGCGGCCAAGGCGGTGAACATGCCCAACGACAACATCGACCGCGCGGTCAAGAAGGGCACCGGGGAGCTCGAGGGCAGCGTCTACGAGGAGCTGACCTACGAGGGCTACGGTCCCGGTGGCGCGGCGATCTTCATCGAAGCCACCACCGATAACGCCAACCGCACCGTGGCCGAAATCCGCCATGCCTTCAGCCGGAACGGCGGCAACCTGGGCGCCACCAACTCGGTCGCGTGGATGTTCGACCGGAAGGGACAAATCTTCCTCGACGCCACGCGCTACGACGAGGACACCACGCTCGAGTCGGCGCTCGAAGCGGGTGCCGAGGACTTTGCCCGCGACGGAGACCAGTACATCGTCACCACAACACCCGCTGCGTTTCACGCCGTGCAGGACGCGCTGAGGGCGCGCAAGCTGGAGCTCGACTCCGCCGAGCTTTCAATGGTGCCCAGGAACACCGTCAGAGTCGAAGGAGCCGACGCCGAACGGATTCTGCACTTGATGGAGGCGCTCGAAGAGCTGGACGACGTCTCGAAGGTGTCGTCGAACTTCGACATCGACGCCGCCGCGCTCGCCGAGGCGCAGGCCTGAGACCGCACCGGTGAAGGTGCTCGGTATCGACCCGGGAACCGCCGTGCTGGGCTACGGGGTGGTGGAGGGCGGGGCGGGCCTGGCGTCCCGGCTGATCGAGTGCGGCACACTCACCACCACGCCCCGCGACACGCTCCCCGCGCGCCTGCGGGTCATCCACGCCGGTATCGCGGCGCTCATCGCCCGGCACGAGCCCAATGCGGTGGCGGTGGAGACCGCGTTCCACGGCAAGAACGTCCGGACCACGATCGTCCTGAGTCACGCGCGCGGCGTCATCCTGCTCGCCGCGGAGGAATCCGGGCTCGACATCGCCGAGTACTCACCCGCACAGGTCAAGAAGGCGGTCGTGGGTCGCGGCGCGGCCATCAAGCCGCAGGTCAGCTACATGGTGACGCAACTGCTGCGGCTCAAGTCGGCACCGGCGCCGAGTGACGCGGCCGACGGCGTCGCGGTCGCTCTGACGCACCTGCTGGTGGCCGGACGGAAGGCGATGTTCGCGCGCGGGTCCGTGGCGGCCCGATGATCGCCGGGCTCGCCGGAGTGCTCGCCGACCGCGACGGCGATACGATCGTGGTGCAGACCGATGGCGGGGTCGGGTACGCCGTGACCGTGCCGGCGGGCGTGGCGGAGCGCCTTCCCGCTCCAGGCAATCGGGTACGTCTCTATACCGAACTGGTCGTCAAGGAAGACGGCTGGGCCCTGTACGGCTTCGACCGCCCGTCGGAGCGCCTGGTCTTCCAGCGGCTGCTCGGGGCGAGTGGATTCGGACCCAAGCTCGCGCTGGCGCTGCTTTCCACCCTCGGTCCCGAGCGGACGGTGCGGAGCATTCTGTCGAAGGATCTCGTCTCGCTGAGCTCCGTGGGTGGCATCGGGAAGAAAAAGGCCGAGCGTCTGGTGCTCGAGCTACGCGACCGTTTCGGCGGCGTCTCGTTCGAGGCCCCGGCCGCGGGCGCCGGTGGGAGCAACGACGCGGTACGCGCGCTGGTGGGGCTTGGGTATGGACCGGCGGTGGCCGAGGATGCCGTCCGCGCCGTGCTGGACGACGGAACGGAGCCGGAGACTCCGCAATTGATCAGGCGGGCGCTGCAGCAGCTCGCCACTGCCCGGGGAGGGAGCTGATTCCGTGATGACGAGCGTGCCCGCGGCCACAGCCGAATGGAACTGCACGAGGTGCGGCACCACCAATCGAAAGCTGGTTCCGGCAACCACCACCGAGGCACGCGACCGGTGCAACCACTGCGGGACGTGGCACGTGATCTCGGTCGGCGAGACGCCGGTCAGATGGAATGCCAGGCTCGACGCTTGATAGCCTGATTTTAACCACGGAAGACACGGGGCACGGAAGCACGGAAGCACGGAAGCACGGAAGCACGGAAGTTCACCGGGAAACAAAGAACAAGAACAAAACAAAGAAATAGAGAATAAAAGAATAATAGAAGAAGCTGAAAGCGAACTCGCCCGTGCTGTTTCCATGTTTCCGTGGTGTACTCATTGCCCTGGTGTACTCATTGCCAAAGTAGAGAAATGATGACCCGGTTGGAAATCACCACCCCCGAAGCCTTACCCGAGGAGACGAGCGCCGACGCGGCACTCAGGCCCTCGCGCCTCGACGAGTTCATCGGCCAGGCGCAGGTGAAGGCCTCGCTGCAGATCGCCATCGACGCGGCACGGCGGCGGGGGGAGACGCTCGACCATACCCTCTTCTTCGGGCCTCCCGGTCTCGGCAAGACCACCCTCGCCATGCTCATGGCACGCGAGATGGGCGTGCAACTCCGCACCAGCTCCGGTCCGGTACTCGAGAAGCCGGGCGATCTGGTCGGACTCCTCACCTCGCTGGGGCCGGGCGACATCCTCTTCATCGATGAGATCCACCGGCTGCGTCCGACACTCGAGGAGTTTCTCTACCCGGCCATGGAAGACTACCGGGTGGACGTGCGCATCAGCGAAGGCCCCAACGCACAGACCATTCCGATGACGCTCGAGCGGTTCACGCTCGTCGGCGCGACCACCCGGTTCGGCCTGCTGACACCGCCCATGCGGGCTCGCTTCGGCCTGGTCGAGCGGCTCGGCTTCTACCCCGCCGAAGAACTGGAGCAGATCGTCGCCCGCTCTTCGGCCATCCTCAAGGTGCCGGTCGACGCCGACGGGGCGCGGGAGATCGCCAGGCGGAGCCGTGGCACGCCGCGCGTCGCCAATCGTCTCCTCCGCCGGGTGCGCGACTACGCGCAGGTGAAGGCCGATGGCCACATCACGCTCGCCGTCGCCGACGCCGCGCTCGCGCGCCTCAACGTCGACGAGTTCGGGCTCGACGACATGGACTCCCGGATCCTGAGCACGATCATCGAGAAGTTCGGCGGCGGGCCGGTAGGCCTGGGAACAGTGGCCGTCGCAGTGGGCGAGGATGCCGGGACCCTCCAGGAAGTCTACGAGCCCTTTCTCATCCAGCAGGGCTTTCTCGAGCGAACGCCGCGCGGCCGCTGTGCCACCGCCCTCGCCTACCGCCGTTTCGGGCTCACCCCTTCCGCCGGGCAGACGACGATCTTTGACGGCTGAACCGACTCCCCCGCTCCGGACGAGCGACTTCGAATACGATCTTCCGGCCGAGCTGATCGCGCAGCAGCCCAATCCCGATCGGGCGGGAAGCCGCATGCTCGTGGCGCTCCGGGCCGACCGTCGGTCGGGCGGCGGCGACGATCGGCGAAGCGCCGCACGTCCCTCGACTCACACGAGCCGGCGAGGCAGCGGGGTCTTCCGCCAGCCCTCGATGCTGCCCGGCGACCGCCGCGGCGCGGTGCTCGTGGACTCGCTCTTCTCCCAGCTTCCGTCGCTGATCTCGCCCGGCGACTTGGTGGTCCTCAACACGACCAGGGTGCGGCACGCCCGGCTCGTCGGAGCGCGCGCCTCCGGCGCCCCCGCCGAGCTGCTCCTGATCCGCCCCGAGGCGGACGGCTCCTGGCTCGCGCTCGGCAAGCCGGGCAGCGCGCTACAGCCAGGCAAGGAGATCAAGCTCGGCGAGGGCGTTGCCGTGGAGACGCTGAGCGTGCTGCCAGACGGCAATCGCCTGGTGCGATTCGTCGGCGCCACGGCGGAAGAGGCGATGCAGCGGTATGGGCAGATCCCGCTGCCGCCGTACATCTCACGCGCGCCCACGACCGCCGACGAGATCCGCTACCAGACGGTGTACGCGAAAACGGAGGGCAGCGTCGCCGCTCCGACGGCGGGGCTGCACTTCACACCGGATCTGCTCGACGCCATCTCCGCCAAAGGCGCGATCGTCTCGAGCCTCGATCTCCAGGTGGGGCCGGGAACGTTCAAGCCGGTGGAGGTCGACGACCCGTCGCAGCATCGCATGCTTCCGGAACGCTACGAGATCGGCTCCCGGCTGGCCGCTCTCGTCGGGCTGACGCGGGGTCAGGGCGGCCGCATCTGGGCGGTGGGCACGACGGTGGTTCGCGCTCTCGAAAGCGCGGTCGAGGCCGACGGCGCCCTGCGGACGGGTCCGGCGGAGACGTCGCTGCTCATCACGCCCGGCTATCGCTTCCGCGTGGTCGACCGCCTCATCACCAACTTTCACCTTCCCCGCTCCACGCTGCTCATGCTGGTGAGCGCGTTTGCCGGGCATGAGCTGGCGATGGCGGCCTATCGTCATGCGGTCGCCGAGCGATACCGGTTCTACTCCTACGGCGATTCGATGGTGATCCTGTAGGGCCGATGTTCGACTTCACCGTCGACGCCATCGAGGGAGCGGCGCGAGCGGGAACGCTGACGCTGCCGCACGGAGACGTCGCGACCCCCGCGTTCATGCCCGTGGGCACGCACGGCGTGGTGCGCGGACTCAGCGCCGCCGACGTCCGGCGCACCGGCGCGCAGATCATCCTCGGCAACACGTACCACCTGCACCTGCGTCCCGGCGAGGAGACGGTGCGCCGGATGGGCGGTCTCAACCGGTTCACCACCTGGGAACGGCCCATGCTCACCGACTCGGGCGGCTTCCAGGTGTTCTCGCTGGAAGGGCTGCGGCGGATCGGGGAGCAGGGCGTCGAGTTCCAGAGCCACGTCGACGGCACACTCCGAACGCTGACGCCCGAGAGCGTCATGGAGATCCAGCGGTCGCTCGGCGCCGACATCGCGATGGCCTTCGACCACGTCGTGCCCGGCCAGGCGCCGCACGACCTTGCGCTCGAGGGAATGGAGCGGACGCTGCGATGGCTCGACCGGTGCAAGACGAGGCATGGGGAGCTTTCAGAGGGCGCGACCCAGGCCCTGTGGCCCATCATCCAGGGCGGCACGCACACCGACCTCAGGCGCCGCTCGGCCGAGGGAACGATCGAGCGGGGCCCATGGACCGGCATCGCCATCGGAGGGCTGTCCGTGGGCGAGCCCAAGCCGGTCATGCACCGCGTGCTCGAGGAACTGATGCCGGTGATTCCCGCCGATGTGCCCCGTTATCTTATGGGAGTCGGGTTTCCCGCCGATCTTCTCGAAGGCATCGCGCGCGGCGTGGATCTCTTCGATTGCGTGGCCGCCACGCGCAACGGGCGTCATGGCACGGCCTGGCTTCCGGCCGGCAGAGTAAATGTGCGCGGGGCGGCGCTCAAGGGATCAAGCGAGCCGCTCGATCCCGAGTGCGACTGCGAAACCTGCACGACGTATCCGCGCGGTTACCTCCGACATCTGTTCGTGGTCGAGGACATACTGGGGCTGCGACTGGTGTCGCTTCACAACGTGCGGTTTCTCGTCCGCCTCGGCGAGCAGGCCCGGGCGCATATTCTGGACGGTACCTTCGGCGGGTGGAGTCGCGACTGGCTCCACCGACACTACACTCGCGGACAATGAGGAGCGGTCATGTTCCAGGGCCAATCGGGATCGGGCGGAATCACCATCCTCGTGCTGCAGATGGCGGCGATCGGTCTGGTCTTCTATTTCCTCATCCTCCGTCCCTCGGGCCAGGCGAGGAAGAAGCACGCCGAGCTGCTCTCGCAGCTGAAGAAGGGTGACGAGGTGATGACCAGCGGCGGCCTGATCGGACGGGTGAAAGACATCAAGGAAGTCGACGCCGCGGCGGGCAAGGAGACCCGCGTCACCGTCGAGTCGGGCACGTCGACCGTCGTCGTCGAGCGGAGCCGGATCGTCCGGGTGGGCGGCGCGACCGCACCGGGAGCGCCGCCGGCGTGAGCCTGCTGCCGCTGCACCTGCTCGGTTCGCCGGTGCTCCGCCAGCGAAGCGCCGAGGTGACGAGCGTCGGCGACGACGTACGCCGGCTGGTGGGCGACATGTTCGAGACGATGGACGCCGCCAAAGGCGTCGGCCTCGCGGCCAACCAGGTGGGTGTGGCGAGCCGGGTCGCGGTCATCGATGCCGACGGCGACCGTTTCGCCATGATCGACCCGATAATTCTCGAGACCGACGGCTCGGCCACCGCCGAGGAAGGCTGCCTCTCGATACCCGACATCTACGGCGACGTCACGCGCCCAGACCGGGTGGTGGTCGAGGCGCTCGACGAGCACGGCAACCGCTACCGCCGTGAAGCCATCGGGCTCAAGGCCCGCGCCATCCAGCACGAGATCGACCACCTCGACGGGATTCTCTTTCTCGACCACCTGAGCCTGATCAAGCGGCAGATGCTGCTCGCGCGCTGGCGCCGCGAGCGCAAGGATGAGACAGGCTATCTGAAGGAAGTGGTGGCGGAGGCGACCCGACCGGAGTGATGCGGATCGTCTTCTTCGGCACGCCGGAGTTCGCCGTGCCTTCTCTCGAACGACTCCTCAAGGGCCACTACCACGTCGCCGCCGTGGTAACCCAACCCGACAAGCCCCAGGGCCGCTCACGCTCGACCCTCGTGCCGCCACCGGTCAAGGTCGCCGCCGAGGCGGCGGGGCTGACGGTGCTTCAGCCGGCGCGCCCCACCGGCGACCTGTTCCTCGCCAGCCTCAGGCGGCTCGAAGCCGATCTCGGCGTCGTCGTGGCCTACGGCCACATCCTGCGCTCCGAGCTGCTCACGCTTCCGCCACGCGGAATGGTCAACGTCCATGCATCACTGCTGCCTCGCTTCCGCGGGGCGGCGCCAATCCAGCACGCCATTCTCGCCGGCGACAGGGAAACCGGCGTGAGCATCATGCGCATGGAGGAGGGACTCGATACCGGGCCCGTGATGTTTCAGCTCAAGACCGCGATCGAGGACGACGACACCGCCGGCGATCTCTCCGAGCGCCTGGCCACTCTGGGTGCCGACGCGCTCCTCGCGACGATCAGGGCCCTGGAGGACGGGACGCCCACGCTCAGGCCGCAGGATCAGTCGGAGGCCACGTACGCTCCAAAGGTCGACCGGGATTCCGCCCGCCTCGACTGGACAAGGCAGGACCGATGGCTGGCCCGGCAGATTCGCGCATTCGATCCAGCGCCCGGAGCGTGGACCACCCACGGCGGCGCGCCGCTCAAGCTCTTCGGTGCGACGCCAAGGTTCGGCCGACACACTACCACCGAGCCGGGGACGGTGCTCTCGGTGGGCGACCAGCTCCTGGTGGCGGCCGGCGAGGGGTCGGTGGAAGTGCGCGAGGTGCAGCCGGCGGGAAAGACGCGGCTCACGGTGGACGAGTGGTCCAGGGGACGCGGTATCAGCGCTGGCGAGCGACTGTCGTGAGGCCGCTGCCGCGCCTGCATGCGATCACCGACGCGTCGGTTCTGTCCCACCCCGACCTCGGCATCCGCGCCGCCGCCATCGCCGCGGCAGGGCCCGCGGTGGCGCTGCACGTGCGCGACCGTACCGCCGGCGGGGCCGCTCTCGCCCGGGCGGCGATCAGGCTGCTGACGCTCGCCCGCCCGCCCGAGGCGGCGCTGTTCGTGAACGCACGCCCCGACGTGGCCGCCGCCGTCGCCGCCGACGGCGTTCAGCTCTCCCCCGGCGATCTCTCCCCGGCCGACGCGCGGCGGCTATTCACGCGCGGGTGGATCGGGAGGTCGGTGCACAGCGAGGAGGAGGCAAAGGCAGCGGCCGGCGAAGGCGCCGACTTCCTTATGGTCGGCGGCATCTATCCTAGCGCCTCGCATCCGGGCCGGCCGGCCGCCGGAACGGATCTGATCCGGCGAGCTGCCGCACTGGACCTGCCGGTTGTCGCCATCGGCGGCATCGATGCGGCCCGCGCCATGGAGGTGCGCGATGCCGGCGCGTACGGCGTCGCGGCCATCTCGGCGCTCTGGGGTGCGCCCGATCCCGCCGCCGCCGCACTGGCCCTGCTCGAGCCGTGGCTGGCGGCAGTGTGACCGACCTCGCGGTCATGGTGAACGGCGAGACGAGGCGGCTGGCCGCCCCGGCGACGCTGCTCGACCTCCTCGCCTCGCTGAAGCTGGACGCGCGGACGGTGGTAGTCGAGCTCAACCGCCAAATCGTGCGGCGCACCCGGCTCGGCGACACCTCCCTTGCCGACGGCGACCAGATCGAGCTGGTGCATTTCGTGGGCGGGGGCTGACGGCGCGCTGCGTTATCTTTCTCCCATGACCAACGTCCTTCAGACCCTGGCGCCCGCGGGCGATCCCCCCCTCGCCATCGCGGGCCGGAGCTTCCGTTCCCGTTTGATGGTGGGCACCGGCAAATATCGAAGCAACGCCGATATGGTCCGTGCCATCGCCGCGGCCGGAGCGGAGATCGTCACCGTCGCCGTGCGCAGGGTGGATCTCGACCGCAGCAAGGAGGAAGGGGTCCTCCACCACCTCGATCCTACCCGCTACTTCCTCCTTGCCAATACCGCCGGCTGTTACAGCGCCGGCGAGGCTGTCCGTTACGCCCGGCTGGCCCGGGAGGCCGGATTCAACGACTTCGTCAAGCTCGAGGTAATCGGCGACAAGGAAACCCTTCTCCCCGATACCCATGGACTGCTCGAGGCCGCGACCGAACTGGTGCGGGACGGGTTCACCGTGCTCGCCTACACCAACGACGACCTGATCGCCGCGCTGAGGCTGGAGGACGCCGGCTGCGCGGCCGTAATGCCCCTCGCATCGCCCATCGGCAGCGGGCTCGGCCTCCTCAATCCGATGAGCATCAGGACGATCAAGCGCCGGCTCTCGGTGCCGGTGATTGTCGACGCAGGCGTGGGTACGGCCTCCGACGCCTGCATCACGATGGAACAGGGCGTGGACGGGATTCTGATGAACACGGCGCTCGCCGAGGCGAGCGACCCGGTGCAGATGGCACGTGCGATGCGGCTCGCCGTGGAGGCCGGCCGTGCGGCCTTTCTGGCCGGCCGCATGCCGCGGCGCGAGGTCGCGATGCCGTCGAGCCCCGAGCACGGGATGCTCGAGTGAAATGGCTGACGGTCTCGCGGCCAGGCAGGCGGCACTGAGCATTTTGACCGATGTGCGCGGCGGGCGGCCGTTCGACGCCGCACTCGATCGCGCCGTTCAAAGCCTCGGCGAGGCCGACCGCCGGCTGGCCCACGAGATGGCCGCGGGCGTGCTCCGCGGGCAGAGCGCCCTCGACAACCGACTTGGCTCCCTCGTGCCCAGGGGATGGGCGAGCGTCGCGCCGGAGCTGCGTGAGGTGCTGCGGCTCGGCGCCTTTCAGTTGACCTCGCTCGATCGGGTACCGCGTCACGCGGCGGTCGATACCAGCGTATCGCTCGCCAAGGCCATCGGAGGCGCTCGGGCCGGAGGGTTCGTGAACGCGATCCTCCGGCGGCTCAGCCGGCTTCCTGCAGCCACCGACGCGGACGCGAACGCCTCGGGCGGGGCGGCAAGCCTCGCCGAGACCGAATCGCACCCGCGCTGGCTCGTCGACCGATGGATCGCCCGATACGGTGAGTCCGGCGCCGTCGCGCTGCTGCGGTGGAACAACACCCGCCCACGTCTCGTGCTGCAGGCGGCGCGAGCGGGCCTCGAGGAGCTGGAGGGCCGCTGGACCGCGGCCGGTATCACGGTGGAGCCGGCGCCCTTCGGCGCCGGCCTGCTGGTCGACCGGAGCCGTCCAACCGATCTACCGGGCTTCGACGAGGGGGCGTTCATCGTTCAGGACCCGGCGCAGGCGCTGCTCGTCTGGTTCGCCGATCTGCCGCCGGGTGCCTTCCTTTACGACGCTTGCGCCGCACCCGGCGGGAAGAGCGTGGCGCTCGGGCGCGGGATCGCCGGTGTCGTCGCGGCCGACGTCGCGCCGGCCCGGGTAGAGCGGCTCGCGCGGAACCTCCGGCGGGCCGGCAGCGGCAGGGAGCACCCGGTGACTGCCGACGCATCCCGTCCCCCCGTGCGTTCTCTCGGCGCAGTGCTGCTCGATGCTCCCTGCCTCGGCACCGGCACGTTCGCCCGGCACCCCGACGCGCGCTGGCGTGTGACGGAAGAGGCGCTCGCGGGTCTGGCCCGGAAGCAGGCAGCGCTCCTGCACGACGTCGCCGGTGCGGTGGAGCCGGGCGGGCTCCTGATTTACTCGACGTGCTCCCTCGAGCCCGAAGAGAACGAGGATCAGGTCGAGCAATTTCTGGCCGCGCACGGCGAGTTCGCACGAGCGCCGAGTGAGACCTTTCCGGAGGCGCTCGTGTCGCCCAAGGGAGACCTCATGATCCTTCCCCACCGGCACCATATGGACGGCGCCTACGCGGCGCGGCTTCGGCGCGGCATATGAGAGCGCGGCGCCACACCGGCACCGGACTCACCCTGCCCTCGGCCATCGCATGGCCCCGCATCCTCCGCGACCTTGCCGTCGTCCTCCTGACGTTCGTGGTCGGCTACGCCATCGCCGCGCTCTGGGTCTCGCCTACCTCACTCCTGGGCGACGACCATCCGATCCCACGCGTGCTCGGGCTTACCGAGGCTGAGGCCCGCGGCAAGCTGACGGAGCTGGGGTTCCGCCCGCGGCTCGACGGCGAGCGGACCAGCCCGGCCATTCCGAGAGGATCGGTCATCTGGCAGGACCCTCCGCCCGGGATGGTGGTCACGCCGAATACCGCCGTGCAGCTGGTGCTGAGCGCCGGACCCGCGCCGGTCACCGTCCCCGACGTCATCGGGCTGGCGCTGTCATCGGCGGAGAAAATCTTCGAAGCCGCCGGGGTGAAGGTGGGAACCGTGGACACAGTGCGCACCGATGTGGAGCTTGGCGTGGTGATCGCGACCAGGCCGGCACCCGGCAACGGTCAGCCGCGCGGAGCCAAGGTCCATCTCGTGGTGAGCGGCGGCGCCGGAGGCGGGCTTTGAGTGTCCGCATCTCGCCGAGTGTGCTGAGCGCCGATCTCGGTCGGCTTCGCGAGCAGGTTGGGCAGGCCATCGAGGGAGGCGCGGAGTGGATTCACGTCGACGTCATGGACGGTCATTTCGTTCCCAATCTCACGTTCGGAGCGCCGGCCATCCGGGCGCTCCGGCGAATCACCGACCGGCCTCTCGACGTACATCTGATGGTTCGGAATCCTGAGAACTACATCGCCGAGTTCGCCGACTCGGGCGCCAGCGTGTTCACATTTCATCCGGAAGCGACGGTCCATGTGCAACGGCACCTGTCCACCGTGCGGGAGAGCGGCATGCTGGCGGGACTCGCGCTCAACCCCTCGACGCCCCTCTCGCTGGCCGAAGAGGTGATCGACGACGTCGACCTCATTCTCGTGATGTCGGTGAATCCCGGATTCGGAGGCCAGTCGTACCTGCCCGCCTCGAGCGACAAGATCAGGAGAACGCGGGCGCTGCTCGACCGGCGGCGGTCGCGCGCGACTCTCGAGGTCGACGGTGGCATCACACTCGATACCATCGGCGAGGCGTGGGGCGCAGGCGCGGATACCTTCGTCGCGGGCACGGCCGTGTTCGGCGGAACCGACCCGGCGCAGGCGGTGCGCGATCTGATCCTGCGCTGCACCACCCTGGCCTGAGGTCACCATGTCACGCCAATGGGTGTTCGTCGGAGTCGTGCTGGCGGGCCTCGGGACCGGGGCCGCCGTACTCGCGCGGGTGGGCCGCGAGGTCGAACCGGTAGCCGTCGGCGCCCACGCCCCGGACTTTCACGTGGTCGATTTGGCCTCGGCCGACTCCGTTTCGCTGCGCGAGAAGTACAAGGGCAAAGTGACGCTGGTGAACATCTGGGCCACCTGGTGCGTGCCCTGCAAGGTCGAGATGCCGGCGATGGAAAAGCTCTACCAGTCGCTCGCGCCGCGCGGGTTCGCCATCGCGGCCGTCAGCATCGACGAGGGCCCGCCCGACGAAGTGCGCCGGTTCGGCCAGGACCTCGGAATCACGTTCGATCTCCTTCAGGACAAGAGCGGAACCATCCAACAGTCGTATCAGACCACCGGTGTGCCCGAGAGCTTCCTCCTCAATCGCGATGGGATCATCGTCAAGCGAGTCATCGGCGCCCACGACTGGAGCTCCGAAGCCAATCGGGCTCTGGTCGAGCGCCTGCTCGACGAGCCGGGCACGTAGCGTGAGGCCCGTCTCCGCCCCGACCTCACCCGACAGCGTGAACTCGCTTCGCCGGAACATCAGTGGCTGACTGGGTGCTGGGAATCGAGACGTCGTGCGACGAGACGTCGGCCGCGCTGCTCAGGACCGACGGACGAAGGGGCGAGCTCGGCGGACTGGTGATCCTGTCGCAGGACGTCCACCGGGTGTTCGGCGGGGTGGTTCCCGAGCTGGCCAGCCGGGCCCACGTCCAGGCCATCGGCTCGGTGGTCGAGCGCGCGCTGGCCGACGCGGGCATCGGCCTGCCACAGGTGGACGGCATCGCCGTCACCGCCGGTCCGGGGCTCGTCGGGGCGTTGCTCGTCGGCGTGATGTACGGAAAGACTCTGGCCTATTCCCTCGATCGGCCGTTCATCGGTGTGAACCACATGGAAGGGCATCTCTTCGCGCCGACGCTCGAGGACGCCGAGCTGGAGCCGCCCTTCGTCGCCCTGCTGGTCAGCGGCGGACACACCATGCTGCTCGATGTCTCCGAGTGGGGCGAATACCGTCTCATGGGGCAGACGCTCGACGATGCCGCCGGCGAGGCGTTCGACAAGGTGTCGAAGCTCCTCGGCCTCGGGTATCCGGGTGGGCCTGCCATCGAGCGCCTCGCCCGCGACGGCGATCCCGGTCGCTTCCGGTTTCCCCGACCGATGCTCCAGGAGCTCGACCGCGATGGGCCCGGCCGCTACGCCTTTTCCTTCAGCGGATTGAAGACCGCGGTGTTGCGGGCCGTGAAGTCCGCCGAGCCGGGCCCCATCCCGATCGCACACCTCGCGCGCGGCTTCCAGGATGCCGCGATCGAAGTGCTGGCCGCCAAGACCGCGCACGCGGCGGACGAGCTGGGCTACGACACCATCGTCCTCGGCGGGGGGGTGGCGTGCAACGGCGCTCTCGTCGCGGCGGTGCGCGGGCGGGTGGCGGGATGGGCCCGCGTGAGCGTAGCTTCCCCGCGGCTCAACACCGACAACGCGGCGATGATCGCCGCGGCCGGGGCGTGGCGGCTCGCGCGCGGCGAGCGCAGCGGCTGGGACCTCGAGCCGCGCGACGACCTTCCGCTCCCCGGCCTCAGCACTTCATCACCCGCTCGCGGACCCGCGTGATGCCCATCTACCCGCTCGTCTTCAAGCTCGGCCCCCTCGAGGTCACCGGCTACGGCATCATGATGATGGTCGCCTTCCTGATGGGGGGATGGCTCGTCGCGCTGGAGCTGAGGCGCCGGCGCCTCTCGGAGGACTACGCGGCCGACATGGTGGCCGCGGCGGTGATCGGGGGAATCATCGGCGCCAAGCTCTGGTACGTGGCGCTCACCCGCGACCCTGGTGCGCTCCTCTCGCGCGGCGGGCTCGTCTGGTACGGAGGCTTCATCGGCGGGACGCTGGCGGTAATTATCAACGGCTGGCGGCTGCGCGTGCCGCTTCGGTGGACCATGCAGCTCGTCGCTCCGGCGCTCGCCGCCGCCTATGCGTTGGGCCGGGTCGGATGCTTTCTGGTGAACGACGACTACGGGCGACCTTCCAACCTGCCGTGGGCGGTCAAGTTTCCACGAGGCCTTCCGCCTTCCACCGCTGGGAATCTCGAGCACCTGTTCGGGGTGCCGGTACCTCCGGGCACCGACCCCTCGGCCGTGCTCGCGGTTCATCCGACACAGCTCTACGAGACCGGCATCATGCTCGTCGCCTTTGCTATCCTCTGGCGGCTTCGGCTCGGCAGCCGTCCGGTAGGGTGGCTGTTCGGCGTCTATCTCGTATTCGCTGGCCTCGAGCGATTCTTCGTCGAGATTCTTCGCGCCAAGGACGATCGTTTCCTCGGGCCCTTCACCATCGCTCAGCTCACGTCGGTGATCCTGGTCCTGATCGGCGTCTGGATCATGGCGGCCTGGCGTGGCGGAGAGAGCCCGGCGCCGGGCGCGTATCTGGAGCAGGGCAAGACAGCACGCGCAAAGGCGTGAGCTGCCGTAGTCAGAGCCGGAGCTCGGAATCGGCGACGACCACACCATCGGCGTCGGCGTATAACCAGTCGCCGGGAGCAAGGGTCACGCCTCCGAATGTGACCGCAATTCCCCGCTCGCCGCTGCCCGCCTTGGCGCTCTTTCTGGGCTGGGCCTGCAGCGCCTTCACGCCGACAGGTGTCGCCGCAAGCTCGGCGGTATCCCGAACACATCCGTAGATCACGACCCCGCTCCAGCCGTTCTCGTGCGCGAGCGCGGCAAGCCCCCCACCCAGCAGCGCGGTCCGAAGCGAGCCCCCGCCGTCAACCACCAGCACTCGCCCCTTGCCCGGAGTCTCCAGCTCTCGCCGAACGAGAGCATTGTCTTCGAGCACGCGAAGGGTTTCGATCGGCCCGGCAAACGACCGTGCGCCCCCCCAGTCGCGGAGGAGCGGTTCCATCACCCTCACGCGGTCGCCGAAGGCGTCACAGAGATCGGCGGTCGGGAGGACGGCGCTCAACGCTGGGGAGTGGCGACCGGCACGTCGCCCTGCGAAGCTCCCGCTCCGGAGCGGAGGCGCGTCGGGACGGGACGGCGGGGCTGAACGACGAACGTCCACACCAGGGCCAGTGCGGCGAGCAGGAGCAGCAGGCCCTGCGCCGACAGCGACTCGGCGGTGGGATAGATGCCGAGCGCCGGAATCCTCGGAGCCCAGCTCACCACCGTAGTGCTGACGCCTCCGCCCTCCTGGAGATCGGTGACACCTTTGCCGGCGAAGACGAACGCCATGTAATAAAGGAACGCGCTGGTGACCGCGAAGAACGGCTTGAGCGGCAGCCGCACGCCGAAGCGGTCGATCGCGATATACACGATCACGAGAACCAGCGCCCCCGCCATCAGGCCCGCGGCCACGGGCATCGTTCCGCCGGCCGGGGCAGAGACGAACAGCGCCTTGTAGAAGAGCACCGTCTCGAAGCCCTCGCGATACACTGCGAGGAAGGCGGCGGAGACCAGCGCGAGCGCGGAGCCGCCGGTGAGAGCGTCCTGCACCTTGCTCTTCACGAAGTGGTTCCACTTCACCACTTCCATCTTCGAGAGGAGCCAGTAGCTCACATAGAAAAGGACGGCCGTGGCCACGAGCATCGTGGCGCCCTCGAGCCCTTCCCGCCTGGCCGGACTGAGGATGAAAATCGTCTCGAGAAGAAATGCCGTGAGGAGGCTCGCCGCGACCGCCGCACCGACGCCGTAGTTGATTTCGCGCTTGCGGTGGGAGGCGCCCATCTTCGACAGGAAGGTCATGAGGGCGCCAACGATCAGGATCGCTTCCAGCCCCTCACGCAGCATGATGATGAACGACTGCACGAACAGATTGACCGGGGACTCGTCGTCGCCAAGGACGCGCTCGGCCCGCTCGAGCGCGACAGCCATCCGGCTCTCGATCGGCCCGAGCCCGGCGCCGCCGCCCGAGGCCGCGCTCGCCTGTAGGGCGGAAAACGCTGCCTCCACTTCGGCCGCCGCCGCGGGATTCCTGGCGCGAACCGTCCGCTCGACCTGCTCGAACGTCATGTACGCGTTGAGCGCGCGAGCCGGCGCGCCGGAATCGCCGGTTCGAGCCATGACGAACGCCGAATCCACCTGGGCGCGCACCTGGTCGAAGACGCGCGAGGTCGCAGCGCCGGTGTTGCCGTCAAAAGTCCGCACTGCCGCGAGGAGCGAGCGGGTTGGGCCGGCGCTGTCGTGGGCGCCCAGTGCGGCGAGAATCGCCTCGTCCGACATCTTGCCGGTGACCGCGAAACGGCGGAGCGACGTGGGCACCTCGCCCGCGGAGGCCGGGAGCCGGAGAACGCTGGCGTAAAGGGCGACGGCCCAGCGGTCGGCCGGTGGGAGCGTATGCTCGAACGCCGGCATGGCCGTGCCGACCGTCCCGATGCTTATGCGTCTGTAGAAATCCAGTGGTGTCTGGTCGCGCAGGGCCTTCCAGTCGGTCAGGTCGGCGGGAGCGGGATCGAGCCCAGCGGCCATGGGACCGTCGCCCACGCCCGACTGGCCGTGGCATCCGGAGCAGTCGGTGCGATAGATCTCCGCGCCGCGAGCGAGCGAGGGCGGCACGCCGGGCGGCTCGTCGAGCGCGACGTGGAACCGCTCCGAGAGCCCGGAGGTGAGCGCCGCGACTCGGGCATCGAGCGTATCGGGCGACGCGGTCGAGCCCACCAGCTTGATGAGGGAGTCGATCTGCGCCAGTGCGATCCGGGCAGCATCGCCCCGGAGCCCGGGAGCCGACCTCCGCGCTTCCTTGAGAAAGAGCGAAGCTTCGGCCACTTCCTGTGGGGCCACCACGCGCCCGTTCGCGATCCCGATTCGATATTCCTGAGTGGCGAGCTGGGCCGTGGCCGCGATCCGGCGCACGACGGCCGCCGAGTCGCCGGCGGAGTCGGCCGGAGGCGCGGCGAGAGCAAGGGCAAGCTGAAGAGCCGCGCCGATGAGAAGCATTTTCAATCAGTTCCGGTGAGCATTTGGGAAACTAGAGTAAATCGGTCGGATTTGGAAGTACACCGGTGCACGAGATACTAGGTCTTGTTGACGCACTTCCGGCGGTCGCTCCCGGACTCGTCAGGAACATCGCCCGGTGTGATGTCGTCAACCCGAGGAACCCGCTCATGTCGAACGCATCGCGTCTCGTCCGGTTCGGAGCCTTCGTCCTGGCGCTGGGAGGCTGGGGCTGCGCCGCCGAACAGTCGCCGACTGAGCCAGCCACCACCCCCAATCTCGCCGCTGCTGCCACGACCAACTACACCGTTCGCGACCTCGGCACGCTGGGTGGCCCCTCCTCCAGGGCCTTGGCGATCAACAACGCCGGCGTCATCGTCGGCGAGAGCAGCGTGGGAAGCGATCTTCGGCCTCATGCCTTCGTCTGGAAGAACGGACGCATGAACGATCTCGGCTCCTTGGCCGGCGGGGAGGGCGAGGCCAGGGCGATCAACCAGGATGGTGTGATCGTCGGCTGGAGCCGCGTCAAATCGGGTAACATGCGCGCCGTTCGCTGGATGAATGGAGCCAAGAAGAACCTGGGCACGCTGGGCGGGCGCAACAGCCAGGCCCTGGGCATCAGCGTGCTCGGGTTCATCGCCGGGTGGAGCGAGACGGCGAGCGGCGACCGCCACGCCTTCGTCTGGAAGAATGGTGTGATGACCGACATCGGAACCCTCGGTGGGCCGACCTCGGAGGCCTACGGCATCAACCGGGCGGGTGTGGTGGTAGGCCGGAGCGCGACCGCTTCCGGGGAGCGTCATGCGTTTCGCTGGAAGAACGGCGTCTTCAAGGACCTCGGCACGATGGGCACCCAGTCCAGTTTCGCAAGCGCCATCAACACCAGGGGCCAGATCGTCGGCTGGGTGGGGCCACCGCGCGATGCCGCGGGGGAGGAGCTGGAATTTGCTGATGCTTTCCTGTACCAGAACGAGGTCATGACTCTGCTCCCTGTCGGCATCAACCGCCCGACGGTCTTTGCCAACGCCATCAGCCCCGAGGGCGTCGTCGTGGGCTTCGCCGAGGACGTCCGATCCGAGGAAGAAGATTCGGAAGATGCATGGGTGGTGGAAAACGGGGCGGGACAGCAACTGCCAGAAATCGTGACTGGCTATGCCTCCGCTGACGGCATCAACGGCTCGGGCGACATCGTCGGATACAGCCAGGTCGACGCAGGCTTCAGGACTCACGCAGTGCTCTGGCAGCGGCAATAAGGTCAGGCGGTGTGGATCACGGCCACCGCTCCCGCGGTGCTCTCCGAGTGGGTGAGTGAAATCTGCACTCTGATGCCACCGGCATCATCGGCCAGTCGCGAGGCCAGGCCATGCAGCATGATGGCCGGCCGCCCGTCGGCGTCGCGGGTTACCTCGATGTCCCGCCATCCGACGGCGCGCGCGCCGGGCAACGACTGCAGCGCCTTGTACACCGCCTCCTTGGCGGCTATGCGGGCCCCGGCATGACCCGTGGGGTCGGGACGCGTTGCCATGTAGGCACGCTCGGCATCGGTGAACAGCTTGAGGAACGCATGCTCACCCTTGCTGCCGAGGAGCCGGGAGATCCGGGCGAGGTCCACGAGGTCGATGCCCACACCGAGCACGCTCAGAAGCGGCTCCACCAGAACTCGGTCAGAGGCCGGAGCACCGGTTGCACCGGCAGATAGCCGCCGACCACGAGACCGGCGTACGCCGCGGCAAGAGCCACCACCGCGCTCACGAGCCAGATGGGCCACGTGGGCCGACGCCAGGCCCGTATCCGGTCGGCCTGGTCGCTCCAGTGCTGCTCCTCCACGCTGGCCATTGCCGCCAGGGCAAGCCACGCCGACTCCAGCCGGCGCGCCGCGGCCTCGAGCGCGGCCCGCCACTCATCCATGCGCTCGTCGCCGCGGGCTCCGCTGGCGGCATGCACCGCCTCTTCCAGCTCGTCGAGCGCGGCCACGAATGGCGCTCCGCCGCTCCCGAGCCGCGCGGCGGTGGAGCGCACGTCGTCCGGGGTCATGACCAGGGGGCGCAGCCTGCGGGTCGGAAAGCGAGACTCCGCAGCCGCATCGTGAAGGCGCGCGTTAGCGGCCTCGCCTAGGCGCGCCGCTGACGCGCCCACGGCGCGCTCCCAGAGACCGAGCCATCCGACTCGGCCCAGCGACGCCATCGCGCCTTCGCGGTCTCCCGAACCGGCAAACTCTCTCGCGGCACCGGCCAGGTCGAAGATGCCGCTGACGAGGTCGAGCCGGATGTCGTCGTAGGCCAGGGCGAGCGGGGTCGGGGCTCCGGAGGCTGGTGGATCGGTGAGGCGGCCGAACGACGGCCCGAGCTCGGGCACCGTCCACCGTTCGGTCAGCACAGGATCGCTTCCAGTACCCGTTCGGTGTCGCGGAAATTCTCGAACACGGCGTGCGGCGCGCATGCGGCGAGGTCAGCCACCGAGTAGGAGCCGGTGGCCACGGCCACCGCGCGTGCGTCGATGCACGATCCACAGGCGATGTCGGCGGGCGTATCGCCGATGATCACGACCTGGGCGCCGGCCGGCTCGTGTCCGAACAGAGCCGCCGCGCGCCGCGCGGCGATCCGCGGAAGGTCGGGCCGGTGGCCGGCGTCGGAGCCGTACGCGCCGACCCGGAATCTCGACGGATCGATGCCGCCCGACCTGAGCTTGAGCTCGGCGCCCTCGGCGACGTTGCCGGTCAGGAGACCGAGCACCACTTCATCGTGGGCCTCGAGCCGGTCGAGCAACTCGGGAATGCCGGGCATCAGCGTCGTCCGCGACGCTGGATGGTCCAGCTCCCTGGCCAGAAAGCCGACGTACCGCTCGCACACCGCGCGCACCCGCTCGGACTCGCGCGACTCGGGCCTTCCCGCTACCTCCAGCAGCTCGGCCACGATCTGGGGATCGGTCTTGCCGTCGAACCGCACGCGCTCCATCGGCGTGAGATCGTGGACTTCATCACTCAGCGCGGCGAGAATGGCCCGGCGGCCGGCGCCCGCGGTGAGGAGGATGGTTCCGTCGACGTCGAAGAGAACCAGCTTTCGCTTCACCGCGGCTCCATGCGGCGCACGGCCACGAGGCGCGCGCGGAGCGGTGCGGCGCGCGTGCCCGGCAACCACGATTCGGCCACGACTCCGCCGCAAGAAAGGGTGGAATGCACCAGCCCTCCGCCTTTGCTCGCGAACGCGACGTGCGTGATGCCAGCGGAGCTCTCGCCTCGGAAGAAGAGCAGGTCACCGGGCTGGGCCGCGGCAGGCTGGACCTCGACGCCGCACCCGACCTGCTGCGACGAATCGCGCGGCAGTGCCACGCCGCGCGCGGCAAAGGTGGTCTGCGCGAGTCCCGAGCAATCTACTCCCCACGGCGTCACGCCACCCCACGCGTACGGCGCGCCCGAAAAATGTCGAAGCGCCCATTCCTCGGGCGACATCCGGCGGGCGTCCTCGGCCACGTCCGAGGCGACGGGTATGGCCCCGGTATTCATCCGGCCGCGACGACCGTCAGGAAACCGCACGGCGCCGCCCTCCACAGCGACACGGGCTCGCAGCGGGAGCGGCACCTCCACGCCGGCGACAGTGACGACGGCGCCGAGGCTCCAGCCTTCTGCCTCTCCGCGCCACAATTCCACTGTGCCCTCATCGGCTTCGAGAACGTAACCGGCGTGCGTCCATCCCTCGTATCGGTCGAGATGCGTCCGAAGGCGGCGCCATTCTCCGTCGGATGCCAGCACGTCGGCGGTCTCGCCGAGCACGAGCTGGGTGTGCTGCTCGGCACGCACCGAGGGCTCGGCGAGGAGCGGAACGATCGTGGAGCGGGCGATGACGGCGAGCATCAGGGCGATGGCGGAGACTGTGCGCCCGACTTGGCGGCGCATTCACGGCAGAGGGTGATGCCGCGGAACGTGCAGATGAGGCAGATGAAGGTGCCGCAGTCGGCGCAGGGATACCCTTCGGAGGCGCGCTCCTCGCGCCCGCAGGCGCGGCAACCCATCGAATCGTGCTCCCGCGTCTCCGCCATCGCGTCAGGCCGTAATGCTGTAGCGCTTGATCTTGTTGATCAGCGTGGCCCGCGAGATGGCCAGCTCGATCGCCGCCCGCGTGCGGTTGCCGTTGTGGTGCTTGAGCGTCCGCTCGATGTGCTGGTGTTCGAGATCTTCGAGGCTGAGCGGGGTATGGCGCCGGTCGCCGATGCCCGGCCGCGCCCTGAACTCGCCCGGCAGATGCTCGACGCTCACCGCGGGGGTGCCGCGGCCGAGGATGAGGGCGCGCTCGAGGACGTTGCGCATCTCGCGCACGTTGCCGGGCCAGGGATAGGCCAGCAGCCGCTCGAGCACCTCGCTCGACAGCGTAGCCGGACCGTCGGGCAGCTCCGTCCGGAGCTCGGCCAGAAGCCGCGTGATGAGCGCGAGACGGTCTTCGCGCGACC
>JBBRGF010000024.1:0-25034 GCA_038240975.1 Gemmatimonadales bacterium | reverse complement strand
GAGAATGTGAATTCCATGTAGGTGCGGGGTGCGAGCAGCCTCGTTCCAGGACGGAATTCTATCAAGACCTACCTAGTTGGCGTCGTGGTTGTCAACGTTCTGTTTTCGTTGGTCGACGTCAACAGCATTGTACGAGTGGAGATCCTGCGTGGGCCGCAGGCGTCGATGATTTACGGCGCAGGCGCAAGTGGCGGGGTGATGCAGATATTCACTAAGAAGGGCGATGGCGGCCCCCTCGAACCCCGGCTAGAGGCTGTTGCAGCAGCCGGAACGATCCAAAGTCCGTATGGGACTTCCCTGCAACAGGACTATTCGGTCAACGTGCAGGGTGCCACTAAGGGGGTCTCGTACAGCGCCGGTGGGGGATACTCTGAAAGTGGGGAATGGGTTCCGCAATACTTTCTCCGTACGCCCAGTGTCTTTGCCGGAACTCGAATCTCTCAAGGGCCGCTCACGGTGGGTCTCAGCGCGAGGTTCAATTCGCGGACCTTCGGCGACCCGTGGGACCCGCGCCTGAGGGCAGCTGGTTACCAATCGTTTCAAACTGGCCCTTTCATCCGCAATAGCATACGCCTTGAGACCTATGGTCTCGTACTTGGCCTCACCGCGGCCAAGGGGTGGCAACACAGCCTCACTCTGGGCCTTGACGACTTGAGTCGGGGATTTTTCAACACACGCCCGCGAACGGCTGACGGGCTTTTCCAGGTCTTCCAGGAAACTCAACAAAAGACCTCTGTGCGCTATAGCACTAGCGTCGAACTTGCGCCCTCGCGCCCTCTGTCGGCAGTTCTTACCGCCGGGGCTGAGTACTCCAGCTTCGCCAGTCAAGGCTTCGACGCTCCGGCAGCACTGGTTACGACCGGGCCAATCAGTTACGACTCGACCCAGCCCCCGACACCATCTCGAGGTATCGGCAGCAACACTGGTGTCTTCGCGCAAGCCCAGGTCGGCGTCAACACCAGGTTGTTCCTGACTGTCGGCGTCCGGGGCGAACGAAACACGAATTTCGGAACCGACTACGGAACGGCAGCTGAGCCCCGCGCCGGTGTATCGTTCATTCAACCGATCGGCCGAGGGACACTCAAAGCACGCGCATCCTACGGCGAGGGATTGCGTCCACCGGAGTTCAACGCCAACCAGAATAGCCGGGGGTTTCAGGCGAACGCCAGTCTCGGCCCCGAGGAGCAGGTGGGTGCCGATGGAGGCATCGACCTGTATTTCGGTTCTGGACTGTCGCTAGGGGCAACGTACTACAATCAGACCGCACGCAATCTGATCGGTGCCGTATTAATCGACCCATCGACCGACCCGGCAACATTTCAGTATCAGAACATCGGCCGGGTTAAGAACAAAGGGCTCGAGCTCGAACTAACGTTGCGGTTGGCGCAGCTAACGCTCTCGGGGCAGTACTCGGTAACCAACAGCACCGTCTTGGACCTCGGACCGAGTTATACCGGTGACCTTCAGAAAGGCGATCAGCCGCTCGGCATACCTCGGCACTCCGGAGGCGCGTCCGCGACGCTTGGCCTAGCGCCACAGACTACCCTCAACGCTTCGGTAGTGTACTTGGGTTCCAGGACGAACTATGACGGACTTGCTCTCTTTGACGTATTCTTTGGCGATGCCCCATTTCGAGGTTCGTTACGGAGCTACTGGGCCTCCTACCCAACCGTAGTTAAGGGCAACATCGGAATTCAGCACGCCTTCAATAAGAACCTCTCGGTTCTGTTGCGAGTGGAGAATGTCACAAACAATCAGCGGTTTGAGAACGTCAACTCGGGCCTGATTCCAGGGCGGCGTACCACGGCTGGTCTGCGTCTCAGCTATTAGCGCTGAGATTCTCACATGACCAGAGCACCGTTCGTTAAGCGCCGAACTGTCGCCATTCCAGAAGCGATTGCCCTGTTGGTGTCGCTCACCACGGTCGCCTGCAGTCCGGGCGCGGTCACGCCTGTCCAGCCCATGGCGCAACCACTTGCACAAACGGTCCCGGAGGCGGGACTGACCCAGCTCACACCCGAACTCATGGTAGCCAATACGCCATCTCCATATGCCGAGGCCGAGTGGACGGCGCCTGTATGGATCCCTGGTACCCACGCACTTCTGATTGCGACCACCGACGAAACCAGCGGCGTTGGCTGGATAGAGCTGCGCGATGTGAACAGCCAGTCGTCCCAGAGACTGGTACGAGGTTCGTTCCCGCTCCCGGCTCCTGACGGCAAGCGTATTGCCCTTATTGTCGACACGTCTGGTTCAAGGCAGGTCGCCATCTTCACAATGCACAGCCACAACCTAGAGTTTATTACGAACGTTAAGGGTGGAGTCGGCGAATGGTGGGAGCAAAATGTATCCTTCGCTTGGTCGCCAGATAGTCGCTCTCTTGCGTTGGGACTCCGGCCGCGCCCTACAGCGTGGCTGGGAGACGCTGCCGCAACTCCGGGCCGATCGACCGCTGAGGTTCTAGGCGGGCAAGGGGATGTGCCAGTAAACTCCGAACTATTCATATATGACCTCGCGACGCGAGCGATGCACCGCGCTCCCATTCGAAGTGGCGGGCGCATAGGGGATGTTGGCTGGTTTCCTGACGGTAGGCGTCTCATCTATAGCTCCAACCATGCCGCCCACGAGTATCACGATACGATCCTTGAGGGCACCATTCGTACACTCGATCTCATTACAGGCAGGGAACGAGCGATCGCGGCACCAGGAGGCCTTCAGCAGAGCCTTCGGCCCAAAATATCACCTGATGGTCGGCTTGTAGCATTTCAATATCACGCGGACAGCAAGTTGTATGATTTCACAACAAGTATCGGCGTTGTTGCAGATACCGGCGGTCCCATCCGTCGACTGACAGAGCCGAGCCTCACCGTATCGTCAATCGTCGGGTGGGCCGCGGACGGCCAACGAGTGTTCTTCCTGAGGCCTTTCTCTCCATATCGTCAGATCTACGGTGTCGGCCTGGACGGCGAGCTTCAGCAGATTACAGCGGGTCCGCACGACATAGGAAGTGCGGCCCTTTCTGAGGACGGCTCATTGATAGCTCGGTGTCAGGTGGACGGACGAGGCGGGAAGACAGTGACAACTATGACCAGCGATGGAAAGAACGAAAAGCTTGTGGTGGACCTGACACCTTTCGTGCGCAACTTTCGAACCGGTGCAATCCAAGAAGTCAGTTGGCGGAGCCGGGACGGTCTGGAGATCCGGGGCCTTCTCCTCCTGCCCATCGGATTCAAAATGGGAACTCGCTACCCACTCGTCGTGGACGTGCACGGGGGGGGAGAGGGCAGCCGAATCTACTTTGGAGGTGCATTACTGCGCGGGTCGGCCTTGGAATGGCAGTTATGGGCCAACTTGGGATATGCGGTCTTCGTGCCAGACTATCGCCACAGTGGCAACTACGGATGGAGGCCGATTCTTGAGGCTCGCGAAAAGCACGAGCACTACGAGCGAGATTTTGACGATATCGAGACGGGTGTAGACTACCTGATCGGGCGGGGCATCGTCGATCCCTCTCGGTTGGCAATCATAGGCGCGAGCGCCGGAGCCTATCGAGTGAACTGGGCCATAACTCATAGCCACCGCTTTAGGGTAGCTGTTTCATACGAGGGCTGGGGCGAAGAGTATTTCCTGTATGGGCTGGTCCCGGGAGGAAATCGGATTCTTGAGTGGGAGAATGGTGGATTACCCTGGGACGTGCCACAAAATTACATTCGAAACTCACCTGCATTCAGCGTAAAAGGGGTATCTACGCCCACTCTCTTCATCGCGGGGGGCGAAACGGTCTACGGTGGCGCTGTTCCGCAGTACACAACTTACTTTATGTATGCTGCGCTGCGGCAACAGGGCGTCGATGCAAAACTCGTGAAATACCGGCTGGAAGGACACATTGTCACACGGCCAGAAAATAAGCGACACATCGTTAGGCTGATCTCTAGTTGGGTGAATACCCATATGATGTCACCATGACTACGAGAAGCAGCACGGTGGCGAGATGAAGGGACCGTCTCTTGGCGATACGCGCCGCGAAGCAAACTGCCGAGAGCGTAAGTCGCCTACCGTCTCCCCACCGTACCCCAGATCTCCTACCGCTTCACGTTACGGCTTAAGAGGTGGAACGCCCGACTCCGTGCCAGATGCAATCCGACCCAGAGTTGTATCTACGATGCTGTGGCTATTCAACTCGGGGGCCGTATAGGTCTTCTTCGTGGTGCTCATAATTCCTCCGAACAGCGGTGAAAGAATTGGTTGATCACGCGAACTCACGAGTTCGCGGCGGCGCGCATTCTCTTGATATAACCCACTCACCCGAACGCACACGGAGCCATGTCTCCGCAGATAGAGTTGCCATGAGCGGCACGACACTAGTGACATTCCCGTTGACAATTTGGTCAACCTCAGCTGCCAGGCGCTTGGGGTTCACGCAGCCTAGCTGAGCGAGGAGAGGGTTTCGAAGCATCCCGTCTATACGGGAGCGCTCGCGCACGAGGGACCACACAATTCGGCTATCGATCCCTCCCTTGCCGGTTCGCAGACGTACTTGTTCTGGCAGCACGCCCCTCATTGCCTCACGTAGAATGCCCTTCGGCGCTAGCGGCTTACTGCACATGTGGGCCGGAAGGCTAAGACACATTTCGACGAGCGGACGGTACAGGAATGGATGCCGGACATCGAACGTTTCGTCGAACAAGGTCAGGTTGCTGTACCGGCCATAGTGACTAATTTCGTAGACCATTGAAGACGTATATTTCCTACCGACTGGACCGTCGAGAATCCGTACTGCGCCGAGACGCTTATTCATCTCGTACTTGCTTGCAAAGGAGGGCTCAATCCATTTGGGCATGCGAAAGGCGCGAGCCATCGCCCTAGAACGGATCTGACTGGGAAGCAGGGGCACCAACCCGTTTCGAAAGCCCGTCTCCCAAAAGGAACAACGCTCCACCACAGATCTGGATAAGATGTCTCGAAAGGCATCAGCCCACCGTCCGTCGGCGAGCCAGTCGGCCACATAGTACGGGGTACCGTACAGATATTGGTCGCTACCCTGCCCCGTCAGGAGAATGCGCCCACCTAGTTCGCGGACCAGTTCGCAACACCGCCGATCGCGAGCGAACATTGGATAGTTGTTGGTTGGTGCCTCAGTCCTGGGCGGGGCAAGTCCATCGTCCTGCCAAGGCCAATAGTTGGCAACACGTTCATTGCGGAACCGACACTTCGTCAGGACTGCATCGGCAAACTCCTGCTCGCTTTCCCCGAGCGAGTCGGTCATTGTAATCGTGCCACCGAGACCCTCGGGCACTTGTCCACCCTCAGCCAAGGCATGAGCCATGCACACGACCGCGGACGAATCCAGACCACCCGATAGCTGAGCCCACGTGTCGCTGCGGCCGGTCAACCTGACTAGTACGGCTTCTCTGAACAGAGTGAGGAACTTCTCAACGCATGATCCTAGATCGTGGTTAGGCGCCCCAGCGAAATCCTCGGGAAACCAGTACTGCGTCTGAGTGAGCGAGCCCTCGCGATTCGTGAGTACGCTTCCCGAAGACAGCGTTTTCACTTGGAGAAACGGATTCGGTTCGGCAGGATCATTGCCGAGAACGAGATAGTCCGCAAAGAACTCTTGATTGTAGATTTCCGCCCTGCTCAGCAACGAGGCGTGGGAAGACAAGGTGAGGAAGGGCCATTCTTCTCTGTAAAAGAGGGTGCGCACGCCGAACGCATCTCTTGCGGCTATCAGTACGCGAGATTCAGCGTGCCAGGCCACCACTGCGAAGTCTCCGAGAAGCCGCAGGATGGCCTTTGCGCCATCACGCGCGATAAGGGCGATGGCCAACTCCAGATCTGTGATCGCTGCGTCCTGGCCTGTAAGACGAAGGATGTCGGAGCGATTGTCTAGTCGAACATCTCCCACACCTATCCAATTCCCGAATCGGACTACCGTTGGCCCCAGTCCTCCCCCCGACGCGTCCACGTTGGCGGTGAGGCAATCGGAATCCAGCCACTGTCCAGATCCCGCACTCGGCCCGCACAGAGCCTCCACAAGTTTCGCTCGCTCCCGACCCATAACCTGCTCGCCATCCAGACGGAGCAGACACAAGAACCGTCTCATGAGGAGGCGCTCGGGAAGGACTGGAAGGGCTTGAGCCTTTCAGGGTCTTCGTGCACAGCCTGCCCTGCGCACTCGACCCAAGCGTGGGCCTGGAAGGGAAATGGTTGGACGCCGAGTTTGACGAGAGCAGGGAAACCGTGCCATCGAAGGCAAGCACATAATACCAACGCTCGCTCCAGACACAGTGCACGTCCCGGATATAGAGCCGCGGCGGTAACGACCGCTTGTGTATCGAGGTCGACGATAGACCAATCGATACCTGAGTATGTAGTCTCTTGCCCGACCAATTCAACGACTGTACGCAAGGTCTTGCCATACCCGAAAACTGTCAGAGCTGCCTTCGTCAACGCGATGAGAATGCAGCAGGCAAATACCCGACGCAGTGAGACGCGACCATGAGCGTACATCTTGGTCGGCAACTCGTTATCCATGTCGCCCACTTGGGACAGTCATCCCCCCGGCAGGAGCGGACGGATGACTTGCCATTCCTGCTTCCCAGTGGGAGACTCCCTCGTTGCCGTGCTGCTTCCTGTAGAATTGCGCATACCAGCCGAATCCTCCGATCAGCTGCCGGTGTGTACCCCTCTCGACCACTTTCCCAGCATCAAGCACCAAAGTTTCATCCGCGTCGCGCACCGTCGCCATCCGGTGCGCGATCAAAAGCGTCGTCCTGCCCCGCCTCAGCTCGCCGAGCCCTTGCTGCACAAGGGCCTCGCTCTCGCTGTCCAGATGCGCCGTCGCCTCGTCGAGGATGAGTATCCGAGGGTCCCTGAGCAGGGCTCGCGCAATCGCCACGCGCTGGCGTTGACCGCCGGAGAGGTGCACGCCCCGCTCACCGACACGCGTGTCGTAGCCATCGGGGAGCCGCCGGATGAATTCTTCGCACTGAGCCCGACGGGCGGCCGCTCGAAGCTGTGCGTCGGTTGCCTGGAGGGCTCCGTACCGGATGTTGTCGGCAATGCTGCCGTCAAAGAGGACGGTATCCTGCAGGACCATGCCCAGATGCTTCCTGAATTCCTGGCGCCGGACGCCGGCCAGATCGACGCCATCGACCAGAACGCGGCCGAGCGTCGGGCGGTCAAAGGCCGCCAGAAGGTGACAGATCGTGCTCTTCCCCGAGCCCGTCGGCCCCACGAGTGCCACGGTCGACCCGGGCCCGACTCGGAGACTCACCTGTCTGAGGACCAGCCTGTCGGGGACGTACCCGTAGCTCACGTTCTGGAATTCCACCATTCCCGCCACCCTCGGGAGCGCGGCACGGCCGATATCTTCTTCCCTCTCGGTCGGCAGAGACTTCAGATCGTGAATGCGCGCGAGCGCTGCCCACGCCTTGCCGAGCTGGCTCGCGGTCGCCGAAATCTGCACGATTGGAGTCATCAGGAGGCTGGCGAAGAAGAGGTACGCCACCACTTCGCCAATGGTCATGGTGCCTTGGAGCACGGCCCACGATCCACCGGTCAACAGCAGAGCGCTCACCGCGCCGGTCATGAGGGCGCCGGCTGCTCTGAACGTCGACGCACCGCGCAAGGCTCGGAGATATTGCCGCAGGAGCTGGTGAGACCGGTGTGCAAACAGGTAGCCCTCATGTCGCTCGGCCACATGCGCGCTTACCACTCGGATTCCACCAAGGGTCTCAGCGAGCCGTCCGGTCAGCTCCGCCACCAGTTCGCTCACCCGCCCGAAGGCGGGGTACATCCGGCGGAAGCCGGCAATCAAGCCTATGGAATAGAGGAGGAGAACGATTAGGAGTGCCACCGTCACTCCGACGTCGAGGTGGAAGAGCATGCCGAATGCGAGAGCGGCGGTGAGTGACGCACTCGCTAAGCCGAGCATTCCTCTTCCAGCGATGTCGCCGACGGCCTCGGTGTCGGTCATGATCCGTGCGATCAAGCTGCCCGTCTGAGTCGTGTCATGAAAACCAATCGCTTGTCCGATCACTCGGCTGAACACATGCCGTCGCAGATGCGTGACCACCCTCTGAGAGGCGGTTTCGGTTACCTGTGACAGCCCGAACGCGCTTCCAACCTCCACCAGCACGGCCGTTCCCGCCCCGGCGGCAAGCCACGGGAGAAGGTCGACACGCTGTCTGCCGATGACGTCGTCGATCACCCACTTCGAGCTTGCGGGCAAGACCATGGCCGCCAGGCGATTCACCAGCGTCAGCCCGAGCCCCGTGGCGAGCACCGATCGCTGCCCGAGAAGCAGATCACGAGCCTCCAGCCAGGCGCCATTGGTGGACAAGGTCATTGCTCGGACCGCTCCACCAGTCTTGCCTCGAGCATCCGCTGGATCAGTGCGATTGCATCGAGCGTCAGCCGCTCGGCCGGCGCGTCAAACTCGCCGCCGAGTCGATCGACGATCTCCGCCACCGAGGCCCCCTCACCCACCAGCTCCCAGATCCGCCCGCCGACCTCGTTGAGCGTGTAGTACCGCCCGCCATTGACGTCCAGCAGCACCGTCGTGTCGCATTGACGTGTGCCCACAACACCCTTGGTGTGCCTGAAGCGGGTGGAAGAGTGACTCGAAATCGCCGCGGTAGTGGGGTTCATTCTCGTCTCCTGAAATGCGTGGCGCACGATAGGAGTCGAGACAACGAGAGGCAACGACGAAGATCGGCAAATCGAACGGCGGGTGGCGGGCGAGGTCTCCGTACGGCACCGGCAAGGCCGCGGATAACGTGCAACCGGTCGGTCAGCTCCCGAAGCGTCGGGCAAGCTCGCGCCGAAGGTGCGCCCACACCCGCTGGCGCATCCTGAGGTCGTCGTCCGACTGCGGCCGGTCTCCCTGGAGAAGCCGGACGCCTTCGAGGACCTCAGCGACGCCCGGTGGCGCGGTCGCGAGCCACCGGTCGAACTCGACACGCTGCTCCGGGCTCAGCTCTCCAGCCAGATACCGGTCGATGAGACGGTTCTCGTGATCCTGATTGCTCGAGTCGCCACGCCGCAACGACTTCTCTGCCCTGACGAGCATCGCGGCAAAGCCGCCATGTTCTCGAAGCTCGCGGGCGGGCCGGCCGGAGAACTGCCGGAGCAGGGCGCTCAACGACCGCGTCCTCCCAAACCTCATCCGCTCGACCACGGCCTCGGTCTCGAGTCCGACCTCGTCGAGGAGAAACGCGGCGTGAATCGCGGTCGCATAGTCGATGAAGACCGATGGTGGCGCAAGCGACGCCTGCTGCAAGCGATCCCGGAGGGTGCGCTCCTTCACTCGCATCCACGCCGCCACCACCGTCGGCGTCAGGCGCGGTGAAGCCTTGAGCGCGCAGATGATGCCGAATTCCTCCAGGTCCGGCGGAACCAATAACCCGAAGATGTGCAGGAGCGGGGCAATGGCTCCGGGCCGCCAAACCGGGTCGAGCGCCCCTCCCAGAATCGCCGGAAGCCAGTCGTACCCCCTCACCGAACAGCCGGAGGCTCCGACGGCAAGAGCGCCCGGCATCTCCTGAAACGCGGCGGGCGATGGCCACATCCAGACGACGATCGGGATCTCCGGCGCCCGCTCGTGCAGAGGCCCGATGAAGGAAGAGGCCATGAGAGCACCGTTGTCGCGCGGCTCCGTGACGACAGCAGTCACGTCCCCTTCAGCGGTGAGACGATCGAGCGACTCGGCCGACTCGCAGTACACGAGGCGCCCGATGCCCTCGAGCTCCGAGGCCGCGGCCATCTGGGCATCCATACCGGTCGCGAGAATCGCCACGGTCCCTTGCACGCGGGAGAGATTGCCTGGCTTCCTGCCGGAGAAAGGTCGGAAGTGCATGGAAAGTGTAAGCTGGGCGGGCTGTCTGCATCCGGAACCCGACTCTCATTGCTACGCGCTGAATAGGCGGGAGACAAGAGATTCGAACGGCGAAAAGACGACGGAGTTGGCCACCTATTCTTCACCCGGCGCCCAGAGCCGGCGAGCGCCACGGGCCTGCAGACTGGCGTCGAACCGCTCCAGGAGGTAAGAGTACCCGCCGCGCTCCATGAGGGCGCGGGTGCCTTCGCCAAAGTGCCGCTTCATGGCGACGTGAAGGGCGGGAGCCGAGGAATAGCCGAGGTAGGCCGCAGCCTGTTTGGCCGGGGCCTCGAGCACATCGAGGAGAAATGCGGCGTGGAGGAGACGACACCATGAAATCAGCGCGCGCGGCGGTGGCCAGTTCGCACGCGCGAGGCCAGCACGCAGCGTTCGTCCCGGCACTTTGAGCTGGGTCGACAGATCTCTCGGCAGGAGAAGGTGACGCGTACCCTGAGCGCATTGTGCCAGAGTTCTCCTCACCCGCCTCGGCGCATAGGTGGCGAACAGAAGCTCGATCTCGAGCGGAGCGATGCTCCATGCCGGGGCGGCGAGGGCGCGGCTCAACGTGTTCTGAAGCGCATGGAGTGACGCGGCCAGCCAGACAACCCGCAGTGCTACCGACGCGACGTCGAGAAGTGCGCGTGACTCGCCGCTGCCGGGCCGGGCAACGAGAAATATCCAGAGCAAGGGATGCGCGCGTCGAAGCGCGATCGTGCCTTCCAATACGCCGATGCCCTCGGCATCGGACCCCCCAGTCAGTACGACTGCCGACAAGCCGCCGGCTTCCGCACGAGCCACGAGATCCGCAACTCGGGTGCACTCCACCACCGTTCCGACCGACCGAGCGGCCTGCAAGACAATAGCACAATGAGGTGACGCTGCGGTGAGCGCTGCAATGAGGGCCATCGACCTGCACGATTGTTTCCCGCTCGGCCCTCCGCAAGTGCTCAGTGCCACGGCTGTCAGACAATACGATGCGACGCCCCCTCAGCGCCTCCTTTCCGTTCCCCGCTCGATGAAGACCGCGCTCACGATCTGCAGAACCGGCACCGCGATCATCACCTCGACCGAATTGGCGGCTTGGGCAACGCCCAGGCCCACTGCGCCGACGGCGAGGGAGGCCAGCAGCGACGACCCGAAATTGCCCCGGCGCCCATTCGCGAGGTGCACGCCCAACGGAAGGAGGGTACTGCCGCCGGTCACCGCCCCGTACACCGCGCCGACCAGCGCGCAGTCTTCGCAGGAGTTGCCTGTGAGGTAGGCGCCTGCCAGCGCTCCGCCGAACACACCGACCGCGCCACCGAGGATACCGCCCGCGGTCAGAAGCGCGGGATGAACCTCGTGACGTGGAAAGGCGTCGAGCGGTGGGAGGGCCGGCGGGGATACGTGATCTATTGAAGGAAAGGGGCTGCTTGTGACGCATTGGGCGTGCAGGCTCCCGACCTGAAGGCCGGTGAGGACCAGAAGGGCCGGAAAAAACCGCTGCATTGTTCTCTCCGCGAAGGGGTAAGTTCAACTCCCCGCGAAGGTAACGCTCACCCGTGACCTGGCCGTCCCCACTCTTCTCCGTTCTCCGCTATCTATATCCAGCCGCCTGAAGCTGAAAGAGCTCCGCGTAGAGCCCACCCTGAGTGAGGAGGGACTCGTGGGTGCCGTGCTCGACCAGCTCCCCGCCACGGAGCACCAGTATCCGGTCGGCCATACGAACAGTGGAGAACCGATGCGAGATGAGGACCGCCATCCTGCCGGCCGTGAGCTCGCTGAACCGCAGAAACACCTCGTATTCGGCGCGGGCGTCGAGCGCCGCGGTAGGCTCATCCAGAATGAGAAGCTGGGCGTCGCGCATGTAAGCCCGCGCCAGGGCCACCTTCTGCCATTCGCCACCCGAGAGCTCGACGCCACCCTCGAAGCGGCGCCCGAGCATTTGCTCGTACTTCCCGGCGAGGCCCCTGGCCACGGTATCGGCGAGGCTTCGCTCCGCGGCCGCCTCGATTCGCTGCTCGTCCTCGAGGCCCCGAATGTCGCCGACGGCGATATTCTCCTTCAACAGGAAGTCGTAGCGCACGAAGTCCTGAAAGATGACACCGACGTTGCGCCGAAGGCTGTGCAGGTCGTATTCCCGGAGATCTATCCCGTCGAGCACGATGCGACCCTCGGTCGGATCGTAGAGCCGGGCGAGGAGCTTGACGAGCGTGGTCTTGCCGGCGCCGTTCTCCCCGACCAGCGCCAGCCGCTCGCCCGGCGCGAGCGAGAAATCGAGTCCCCGCACCGCCCACTGCTCGGCTCCGGGGTAACGGAAGCCCACGCCCTCGAAAACAAAGCCCTTTCGAATGGGATTCGGGAGCTGCGGGGCTCCAGCCTTCGGCAGAATCCTCGGCTCGATTTCCAGGAAACTGAACAGGTCATCCAGATAGAGGCTCTGCTCGAACACCTGCGACAGGGAAAGCAGCACGCGCTGAATGAGATCTCTGCTCTGACGGAACGATCCGGCTAGAAAGGTGAGCACGCCGATCGTGAAGACGCCCGCCGGCCCACGGTGTCCGACGACGGTGAGATAGATAATGACCGCGTAGGCGGCGTAATAGCCAAGTGTCCCCACCACGGCGAGCAGCGATGAGATCAGGCTTCGCCGGACGGCGAGATCCTTGTTGGCCTCGTAGAACTCCCGGGAGAGCCGGTCGTAGCGGTCGACGAGGAAATCCGAAAGCCCGAAGAGCTTGAGCTCCTTGGCCGAGACGTCGCTGGCGCCGATGTAGCGCAGATAATCGAGTTGGCGGCGCTCGGGAGTCCAGGAATACAACAGGGAATAGCCGAGTGACGCGAAGTGCGTCTCGCCGAGAAGCGACGGCAGCACCGCCACGACCAGGAGAACGAGCAGCCACGGCACATACGCCGCGAGTGCGGCGCCAAGGGTGAGCAGTGTAATCCCGTCCTGAACCGTCGCCAGCAAGAGGGTAAACAGCCCGATCCGTCCTACAGTCTGGCGCCGCGCCCGCTCGAGCTTGTCGTACATGTCGGCATTCTCGAACTGCTCCAGGTCGAGCATCGCCGCGTGGCGCATCAGCTCCACACTGGTGCGATTGGCGAAGAGATCACCGAGGAGACTTTCGAGCAGCGACGACACCCGCGCCAGCCCCTCACCGACGAGCGCGATCGCCAGCTCGATGGCCAGCAGCTCGATGAGCCTCGCCCAATCCACTGGCGCGCCCGATCCGGCCGTCCCGATCGCGCGGACCACTTCGTCCACGATCAACTTGCCGATCCAGAGTACGGCGAGCGGAATCAGCGAGCGGGCGATCCTGAGCAGCAGGATCCCGACGACATACCTCGGCTCCGTGGTCCAAACCAGCCTGAGCAGCCGAGGCACGTGCTTCACGGCCTCGAGGCGCTCGCGCCACCCTGGCCGGGGCTCGTCAGGCTTTCGACTGGATCGGTTTGGCCGTACTATCGGATGCCCTAGAGGTAGACCCATTGCCGAAAGCTAATTCCCGAGGGAGCTTCGCGATGCATTCGTTCGACTGGCACACCCTGCTCGGCAACATCCTCGGTCTCGGCACGCCCGATACCGTTGCTCACCCGGTCTCGATCATCGAGAAAGTCATCCGTCCGATCGCGGTTTACCTCATGCTGGTCTACGCGCTCCGCTGGTTCGGTAAGCGAATGCTCGCCCAGCTCAATCCGTTCGACTTCGTAGTGCTGTTGACCCTCTCGAACACCGTACAGAACGCCATCATCGGCAACGACACGTCGCTGTCGGGCGGGATCATAGGAGCCGCCTCGCTACTCGGCATCAACGCCTTCCTCGTCCGACTCTACTACCGCGGTCCGTCGAAGGACCTTCTCTGGAAGGACGAAGGAGATGTCTGGCTCATCCGTGACGGCGAGATGCTCGAGGACCAGATGCGACGGTTCCATGTCAACGCCGGGGAGCTCCTGGCCAAGGCGCACGAGCGGGGCTTCGATTCCCTGGACGAGGTGGACAGCGTGGTGCTGTACGCCAACGGCACGATCTATATAAAGGGAAAGACGATGAGCACCGAGGGCCGAAGGTTCGAGGAGATCACGCGCCGCCTCGATGGCCTGAGCGCCCAGTTGTCGGCGCTCCGGGGATAGATCGTTACCTTCCTCCCATGCCTCCAACCACTGCGGCTCTCGTGACTGGAGCCACCCAGGGGATCGGCCGCGCCACCGCGCTGGCCCTGGGCCGTGCCGGCTTTCGGGTGGGCGTTTGCGCGCGCACGCAGACCCGGGTGGACGAGCTCGTGTCTGAGCTCACGAAGGAGGGAATCGACACCGCCGGCGCCAGCGCCGACGTGGGTGACGAGGGGCAGGCGGCCCGCGCCGTCGAGAACATTGTCGCCGCGATCGGCGAGATCGGGGTGTTGGTCAACAACGCCGGCGTGCTCATTGCCAGGCCGTTCGAAGAGATGACGCTCGAGGACTGGGACGCGACAATGGCGACCAACGTCCGGAGTCTCTTCCTCATGACTCGCGCCGTGCTCCCGGCCATGCGCCGGCGCCGCGACGGAAGCATCGTGAACGTGGCAAGCCTCGCGGGGCGAAACGGTTTCGCCGGCGGAACTGCCTACACCGCCTCAAAGCACGCCGTGCTGGGCTTCAGCCGCTCACTCATGCTCGAGGTCAGGAAGGACAACGTCCGGGTCATCACCATCTGCCCCGGCTCGGTGGATACATCGCTGATCCGGGACCAGCCGATGCTACGCTCCGACCCCGACCGGATTCTCCGCCCCGAGGATGTTGCCGAAACCATCCTCCACGCTCTGCTCCTCCCGGCCCGGGCGCTGGTGAGCGAACTCGACCTCCGCCCTACCAATCCATAGATCGCGAGTTTTCTGGGGCCTGGCCCAATCTCATGTCCGGCATTCTGATAACGATGTGTATCTGCAAGGCGACGCCGTTCGCAAACCTGCTGCCGCCTGCCCGCGAGAGAGGCTGGGACCTCGAGGACCTCGGCCGGGAGACCGGCTGTGGGGCGGTGTGCGGACGGTGCCGGCCCTATCTGCGCCGGATGCTGGCCACGGGTGAGACCGAGTTTCGGGAATTGCTTCCCGAGGAGCCGCCTGCGTGAGACGGGGGCCGGGCCCGCAGGCCTTGACGCTCGCGGCAGTCGTGCTCGGATGGCTGAGCATCTGGCTCGCCTATCAGAGGCAGTGGCTGGGTGTCGTAGTTGCCCTGGTGACCACCATCCTCGCCCTCGCGGCCGTCCGGGAGGGAACGGCGCTCGCGCGCAGGCGCGCAGCCGACCTGCGACAGGCACTCGAGTCTGCGGGCGCGCGCAATCGCGAGCTCGAGCGCCTGAGGCAGCTGGCCGCCACGCTCCTCCGAGGCACCGATCTCCAGGAGCTGTTCGACCAGGTCGCGATAGCCGCCGCCGAGCTGCTCGAGGCCGAAGGCGGCGTCGTGACGCTGGTGGTAGAAGAGGGACGATTCCTCAAGGTCACCGCCGGGGCGGGGGCGCTCTCCGAGCTCCGCGGTCAGCTCCTGCCGGTGGATCACTCTCTGGCCGGCTGGGTCGTTGCGCACGACACGCCGCTCCTCTCCTCGGATATGAGCGCCGACCCGCGGAGCTTCCGGATTCCCGAGGTGCTGGCAACGCAGCGAACCGCCGCCATCATTCCATTGCGGTCCGCTGGTCTGGTGATCGGCACGGTGCACGCGCACAATCGCAGCGGCGGGCGTGACTTCACCGATCGCGATCTCCAGCTGCTGCAGATTCTCGGCGACCAGGTAGTGGTGGGGCTCGACCGCGCGTCGGTACTCGACGAGAGCCGCCGGAACGAGCGTGCGCTGCTGGCCAAGAACCTCGAGCTTCAACGCGCGAATCGTCTCAAGAGCGAATTCCTGACCAACATGTCTCACGAGCTTCGTACACCCCTCAACTCCATCATCGGATTCTCGGACCTCATGATGGCCGGCGGCGCGGGCGAGCTCAACGCGCAGCAGAGCGATTTCCTCGAATCGGTGCTGAGGAACGGCCGCCACCTCCTGTCTCTCATCAACAGCATTCTCGATATCTCGAAGGTCGAAGCGGGAAGGATGACGCTGAACCTTGAGCGTACCGACCTGCGTGACGCGATACTCGGCGCTGTCACCGATACGGCGACGCTGCGAAGCGCCAAGCAGCAGCAGTGCGAAGTGCAGCTCGACGGTACGCCGCTCACCATCGTGGCCGACGGCGTCAGGGTGCGGCAGGTCCTGTTCAATCTCCTTGCCAACGCGTCCAAGTTCACGGGCGACGGCGGCACCATCACCCTGTCGGCGAGCCGGACCCGCGCTCCACTTCCGGTACCCAGCGAGCGAGCAAACGACGAGCCCGGGATGGTGACGCAGGAGGTGATCTGGGTGAGCATCATCGACTCAGGAATCGGCATTCACGACGCCGACCTCCCCAAGCTCTTTCAGGAGTTCAGCCAGGTCGACACCTCCACGAGCCGCCGGGCGCAGGGCACCGGGCTTGGGCTCGCGCTCTCGAAGAAATTCGTGGAGATGCACGGTGGGACGATCGGGGCCCAGTCCATTCCCGGCCGCGGATCGACGTTCTGGTTCATCCTGCCCGTGGAAGGGCCGGCCAGGCGGGCGCTGCCGGCCGAAGGCTGACGCTTTCCCCCGGGCGCCTGGGGCACTACAGTTAATCGATGCCGCGACGGCGCCAGCTTGCCCTGCTCCTCTTGATCCTTCTCCCGGCCTTCTTCGGGTACACCGGAGGTGTGGCGGGTGGTGCAGACAGCAAGGCTGCGTCGGAGCGCTCTGCCTCATCGATCGGTGCGCCCCGCCAATCGCTGCCGGTTCCGGTTCACGACGAGGCAACCTGCGCCTTTTGCCAGGCCGCCCTCTTCCCGCCGTGTGCCCCGGCTCCCCTCCCGGTGGCTGCCGACCTGCCTCATGTCGTAGCCGAGAGATTCCTATCCCTCGAAGCGCGTTTTCCGCATTCCTCCGCGCGCCAGCCAGCCAACTCCAGGGCCCCGCCGACTCTCCGCATCGCCTGATCAGGCGTGTGCCCGCCACGGGCGTACGCACTTCACGCATCGGAGATCTTCATGCTTGTCCGTGCCCGCACGGCCTGGCTCCTCGCCACATGGTGGCTCGGGGCGGCATCCATCGTCAGCGCTCAGGTAACCCAGGGTAAGGCGACCGACTCGCTCTCCACAGCGGTCGCCGCCATCACGGCCCGGCTGGATTCGCTGGAGCGTGGGAACTGTCCCACTGATCCTGCTGTCACCCTTCCGGGAGCCGGGGGCAACGCCCGAAGCGACAGCCTCGTAGCCGCGCTCGGCGAGTTGAGCCGCCGGCTCGAGGCGGTGCGGAGCACGCGCTGCCTGCCTCCCGGAGGGCCGGTGGTGCAGCCAGCCGATACGACCGACGATCTGGCCGCGCTTCGCCGCGCCGCCGCCGCGGCGGCCGGCGGCGCGGCGAGTCCGGCCGGAGCCCCCACGCCGAAGGACAGTACACCTCCACCGAAGACTGAGTTCGTCGGCCGCCAGCGGAACGCCTCCGTGCTCAACCCGGAGATCAGCGCGACCGGCGACATCAGGCTCGTGGCGCGCGACGGCCTGCAACGCGACAACGGCGTGGCGCGCGAGTTCGAGGTGGCCCTCCAGTCGGCACTCGACCCCTACTCGAGCACCAAGATCTTTCTCACGTTCGAGAACGAAGCGGTGGGCGTCGAGGAGGGGTACATCTACTGGACCGGGCTTCCCGGGCGCCTCCGGCTCGATGTCGGGAAGTTCCGACAACAGCTGGGCGATCTCAACCGCTGGCACCTGCACGCGCTGCCCGAAACGGAATACCCGCTGGTCTACCAGCGATTCCTCGCTCCCGAAGGTCTCGCCGGGATAGGCCTCTCGCTCTACACTACCCTGCCGGTGTCGATACTCGGGGGCACGCACGAAGTATGGCTTCAGGGCACCACCGCCGAGAGCGATGCGCTCTATGCCGGAAGCCACCAACCCACGCTGTTGTTTCATCTCCAGAACTTCTGGCAACTCAGCCGAACGACCTATGGGCAGTTGGGCTTTACCGCCACCGGTGGGAACAATGACGACGAGGACCTGAGGAGCAGGCTGCTGGGACTCGACTTTCGCCTCACTTACCGCCCGCCAGAGGCAGGAACCCGCCGGGAGATAACGCTTCGAACCGAAGGCTATCGCCTGCACGCCTCACAGCTCGGCACCACGACGAACCGCTATGGCACGTTCGTGGACCTGAACGCGCGGCTGAGCCGCCGCTGGGTGCTCGGCGCTCGGTACGATTGGGTCGAGGCACCGCGTGGCATCGAAGATACGGAATGGCGGGTCACACCATCGGTCACCTGGTGGCAAAGCGAGTTCGTCTTCCTCCGCCTCGAGGGCGAGCACGCGTCGAGCGATCTCGAAGGGCGTCGCAATCTCTTGTCGCTCCAAGCCGTCTGGGCCATGGGGCCGCACAAGCACGAGACCTACTGACTCAAGTGGAAGGACATCGGATGAACATCGCTCCACTGCTCGCTCTAGCCGCTCTTGGCGCCGTGCCGTCACCCTCAACCGGCTCGCCGCTCAAGGTGGTCACCAGCCTTACCACCTACGGCGCCATCGCCCGCGAAATCCTCGGCGACAAGGGCACCGTTACCTCGATCGCCCAGGGCGACGAGGATCCACACTTCGTCCAACCCAAGCCCAGCTTCGTGGCCGTGCTCCGCGGTGCCGACCTGTTCGTCACTACCGGTCTCGACCTGGAGCTCTGGGTGCCGCCGCTGCTCGATCGGGCGGGCAACCGGAAGGTCGCCGAAGGAGGTCCGGGCTACGTCACTGCCTACACGGGCATTCACCTCCTCGAGGTCCCCACATCGCTCAGCCGCTCGGAGGGCGACATCCACGCCGACGGCAACCCGCACATTCATACCGATCCGGTCAACGGCATCATCATCGCCAGGAACATCCTGACCGGCCTTCAAAGAGTGTCCCCGCAGAATGCCGCCTATTTCACAGGACGGGAACAGGACTTCGAGAAGCGCGTCCTCGAGGCGACCATGGGCCCGGAGCTGGTGGGCATCCTCACCGCGCCGGTAGCCTATGACCTGCTCAACACCGACAAGCTGCAGGACTTCCTCGCGCAGAAGAATTACCAGGGCAAGCCGTTGCTCGACCGGCTCGGCGGCTGGCTCAAACAGGCTCAGTCGTTCAGAGGCAAGGAGATGGCCTGCTACCACAAGGAATGGGCCTACTTCAGCAACCGATTCAAGGTCACCTGCGCGGAGTATATCGAAGCCAAGCCTGGAATCCCGCCCACCCCGGGACACGTACAGGCAGTCATCGCCCTGATGAAGGAGCGCAAGATTCCCGTGCTTTTTGCATCCAACTATTTCGATCGGAACCAGATCCAGCAAGTGGCCGCGCGAACGGGCGCCAAGGCGGTCATCGTTCCCGAAAACACCGGCGGTGCACCGGGCGTGAACACCTACTTCGACCTGTTGAATACCTGGATCAGCGGCCTGGTCGGGGGATTCGCCGGAGGAGCGTCGTAATGGATCTGAGTCTCTTCCTGCCGCCGCTCGTGGCCTGCCTGGTCATCGTGGCCATCCATTCCTACCTCGGCCTCCACGTCATCGCCCGAGAAGTCATTTTTGTCGACCTCTCGCTGGCCCAGATGGCGGCGCTCGGTTCGACGGTGGCGATCCTCGCGGGAGGCCACCCCGATTCGGCGACGGCCTTCGCCTACGCCCTCGGGTTCACCACGGTCGGCGCCGCCCTGTTCGCGCTCACCCGAAGCGGGGAAAGAGGGCGCGTACCCCAGGAAGCCATCATCGGCATCGTCTACGTCATGGCTTCCGCCGCGGCAATCCTGGTGGCCGACCGCACCCCCCGCGGGGGCGAGGCCATCAAGGATATCCTGGTCGGGAGCCTGCTCTGGGTCACCTGGCCCGCCATTCTGAGACTCGCCGGGGTGTATGTCGCCATCGGCATCTTCCATTGGATTCTTCGGCGGCGCTTTCTCACCATTTCCTTCGATCCGGCCACCGCCCTGGCCAACGGCTGGAGCATCCGGTGGTGGGATTTCCTGTTCTACCTGTCGTTCGGCATCGTGATCACCTTCTCGGTTCCGATCGCCGGCGTGCTCCTGGTCTTCTCGTTCCTCGTGGTCCCCGCGGCCATCGCGTTTCAGTTCACCCGGCGACAGGGGGCGCTGGCCCTCATCGCATGGCTGGCGGGGGCCGCTGCCTCGGCCACGGGCCTTCTCATCTCCTTCCACTACGACCTGCCCACCGGGCCGATCGTCGTCTGCATGTTCGGACTCCTCCTCCTCATCGCGTACGGGCTTCGCCGCATCTCCGGGGCCGGCGCCGCGGTGGTGGAGCCGCCGAGAGTAGGAGAGGCCGCGTAGCCATGCGGCTCCGTGCGCTGCTGCTGTTGGCGTTATTTCTCGGCGCCGGCACCAGTCTGCCAAGCCTCGATGCCGCCCTGTATCACACGCGCGGCTCCCAGCGCTTTGCGGGAAACACACATTTCGACCCCCCAGGAGGCTGCGGGGGTCATGCCGATCACTGCACCCTCGGCCGTACACCCCCGGGCTTGAGCTCCGTTCACCTCTGGGCACTGGTGGTCCGTCTCACCGCCGACCACATCCACGTGCCCATGCGCGCGCCCGATTCGCACGCCATCGTCACTCCCCAGGGCACTCTCCCACCCACTCGAGCTCCTCCGGCACCAGCCGCCTGACAGAAGAACGTTTGCGACGGCTTAGGTCCCTGCGTCACTGGCGACGGGGAACACTTCACATGCTCCGGAGACTTCGATGCGTGCCTTCTTCCTGGCGACGGCACTGGCCGTCGCGTTTTCCACGGCCGCGGCGGCGAGCACTACCGCCCCGGTTCGCACATTGTCTGGGCAGGTCACCGACACGGCAGGTACGCCGCTCGCCCAAGTGAGAGTGACGGTTGTCGAGGCGAATCGTACGACCACAACGGACGTCGACGGGCGGTACACCCTCGGCATGCTGCCCACCGGGACGTACGGAGTATCGTTTGCCCTCGTCGGTTTCGCGCCACAGGTAAAGCGAGTCGCCGTACGCGACATCGACGTGACGCTCGACGTCACTTTGCATCCGACGCTCATCGAGCTGCCGGATCTGCAGGTCACCGCCACACCACTCGCGACGACGTCGCTCACGTCGCCCCAGCCGGTGAGCATCCTGTCGGGTAACGACATCCAAGCTCACAGGGCCGCCTCGCTCGGCGAGACGATCAGCGACCTACCCGGAGTCCACAGCTTCAGCACGGGCTCGGGCATCGGAAAACCGGTCATCCGAGGCCTCTCGTCGACCCGCGTGCTCGTGCTGTCGAATGGCCAACGCGTCGAGTCCCAGCAGTGGGGCGACGAGCACGGCCCGCAGGTAGAAGCGGGCGAGGCCTCGAGGATCGAAGTGATCCGCGGTCCAGCCAGCGTGCTGTATGGCTCGGACGCCATTGGCGGCGTGGTCAACGTGATCACGCCGCCCGTTCCCGACGCGATCGGACACGACCCATTCGCGCGGGTATCGCTTGTGGGCACGTATAGTACCGTCGACGATCAGCCCGACGGCACCGCGAGCCTCGAAGGCGCGAGCGGCGGATTCGGCGCGCGAGGCTCCTTCACTGGACGGACGAGCGGTGACATTCGCACTCCCACGGGCAGCCTTTCCAACAGTGGTGGCAACACGGTCAATGCGTCGGGAGAGATGGGCTACAGGGAAGGATGGGGATCGGTCGGCACGTCCTACACACATCGCGACGAACGAATCGAGATCCACGAAGACCCCGCCGAAAACCCCACCGCCACGCCGTTTCAACGCATCGGCGATGACAGAGTCAACATTACCGCCAACCTGCCCGCCGGTGGATCTCGTTTCGACGTGGCACTAGGGTACGAACGCAATAACAGGCGGGAGTTCGAGGAAAAGGGCGCCACCAACGTTGTCCTCGGCCTCCTTTCCCACACGCTCGACGCAGATGTGCGATTCCATCATGCCCCTGCCACCAACGTAGGCGGCGTGATCGGCGTGTCCGGCCTCCGCAATACGTTCGACAAGTTCGGGGAGGAGACGCTGATTCCCGGCAACAGTTTCAACGCGTTCGGCGCCTACGTGTTCGAGCAGGCGGAACTGAAACGGTGGAACCTGTCTGCCGGAATGCGGTACGATCACCGGACTCTCGACGTAAACGGCGACCAGGAGATCGGCGTGGTCGCCCAGACCCGTAGCTACAACTCCGTGACCGGAAACGTCGGCGTGCTCTATCGCCTTGCCGAGCCGGTGGCCCTGGTGCTCAACGTCGGGAGGGGATATCGGGCACCCACCGCGTTTGATCTCTTTTCCAATGGCGTGCACGAAGGTACTGTACGCTTCGAGCGTGGAGATTCGACGCTCGGCAACGAAACCTCGATCAATACCGACCTGTCGGTACGGATGCAGACGGCCAACCTGACCGCGGAACTCGGTGCGTTTGCTAACTACATCAACAACTTCATCTTCCCGGAACCCACTGGAAACCTCGATCCTGACTCTGGCTTCGAGACCTTCGATATCACCCAGGGAAACGCGCGACTCTCGGGCTTCGAGTCGTCGCTCGAGTATCACGCCACCACCTGGCTTCACCTTCGCGGCACGGCAGATTGCGTCAGGGGACAGAATCGCAGTACGGGCCTGCCGCTCCCATTCATACCGCCCTTCCGTGCCACCTACTCGGTGCGTTTTGAAGGTAACGGCCGCGGAGCGTTCCAGAGCCCTTACTTCTCGGTGGGCGGTGAATCCAACGCCCGGCAGACGCATCTCGATCCCGAGGACTTCGCCCCGTCCGGCTATACGGTCGCTAGTGTCGGCGGTGGATTCAGCATGCCGCTTGGTGGCAGATCGGTCTCACTGGACCTCCAGCTCAGAAACGCCTTCGACAGGCTCTACACGAGCTTCCTGAGCCGGTACAAGACGTACGCACCGGATGCCGGGCGAAACCTGGTGATGCGAGTCAGTACCGACTTCTGAGGCGTGGAACCGGTCGTAGAATCAGGTGGGCTAGTCTTGCCCTACGATTGGTTCCGCTGGGTCCGCTTCCAGCCGGGCAGGTAAGGTGGTGGCAGCAGCGCGGCACGCCGGAGAAGCTCCAAGTGCGGCGCAACCAGGTCGGCGAGGTGCTGCGCGGGACGAAGGTGCGTCTCACACAGCGGCCCGGGATGGCGGGCGCCCAGCACGAGCACCCCGTGAATTCTTCCCGCAACTCGGAGCGGCACGGCAAGGCGCGCCTCTCCCTCGACGAGGGTAAACGCGCCGGGCACGCCTCCCCTCAGCACCTCACCGACCGACGTGCAGGCCACCGGCACGAGGGGAAGCTCCGGGAGCGCGCGCCTCTCTCCCGGCTCGAGGAGAGCGACACGGTCGCCCTCGCCCAGGCGAATGGCGAAGCGCATGGTGTCGAACGGTATGAAGGCTGACGCCAGGTCGCGAATGCGCCGAGTCGCTTCGGCCAGCTCGGTGCAGGCGGCAAGAATCGACGAGGCCTCGGTCAGGTACGCCGTATCGCCCCGTGGAGGCGCAGGCGCCTTTTCACCGTTCCCAGCCGATGACACGAGCAGCGTCACTTGCGGCGCGATGAGCGACCCGACTCTCGCAAGGAGTGCGGCGTCGTCGCTTTCGTACAGATCGGCTCCAACGCTTGCGGCAAGGAGGAAGGCGCTGAGGCCGCTCAGGCCTCCCAGTCGCACCCCGACCACCGCTCTCGGTTCCGCCCCTGCCGGCTCCGCAACCGTGAAGTAGCCGCGAGGCCAACGGGGATCGCGGCAGGCATCGGAAAGGATCAAACGGTCGCTCGAGCCAAAGAGCGCTTCGACGTCGAGATGCTCGCGGCCGATGGTCAGCGACGGATCGAGCCAGAGCGGACCACCCGCATGCTCGCCCAGCCGGTAATAGCGTGAGCCCGAGGAATCCGCGAGGAGCAGCTCGAGGTGGTCGTGCGGCAGCAGGGGCTCGAGCGCGGGGCTCAAGGTAGAGAGGAGGCGGTGTGGGGTGGCAATGGAGCCGTTGGTATGAGCGACGGCATCGAGCAACGCCGCAACCCGCTCCACCTGCGGCACAGGCGCCCCGGACTCCGATGGCCACTGGCGCGCGAGTCGGCCGAGCATCGGCGCGAGGCGCTGGGTAACGAGACGAAGGGTCGTGAAGTCCCCGTCGTCGTAGCGCCCCGCCTTGAGATCGGCCACGAGCATCAGCCCGACGTCGCGTCGTCCGAATCGAATCGGCAAACAGAGCACCGACGAATATCCGGCGCTCCGGATCACCCGCTCAATCGAGTCGAGCTGGTCCACGCGAAGCTGCGGCGCCGGAACGGGAACGCTCAGGCCATCCTGCGCCAGCGCTTCCGGCCCGATGAGTACAGGCACGCCGGCCGGCGTGTACAGCCAGAGCCCGAGAAGGTCGTGCGGGACGTCCGCCGACAGCGTATCGGACAGGGCTTCGTGCCATGTCGTCAGCGCGCTCCTGTCCGCCAGGCCCTCTTCGGCCCGGAGGATGGGGACCAGCGGTTCGGTAGGCTGCATGAAGCACCGCAAGGGCATTAGCTGTGCCGAGTTACAGCACTTCGGCAGGCCGACTTTCCCTCCAGCGCTGCAATTCGGTGCATCACATCGACTTGACATACCCCTCCCCCCTATTTATACTCTCCTCTCTATACCACGCGCGGTACATGGATCAACCCGCATTCGCCGCTGCATATCGAGGAAAGAAGGGCGCACCATCATGACCGCATCCCAGATCATCGTGACCCTGGTCGGCCTGATTGCCATCGTGTCGATCAACTACTACTTCCTCCATTCCGGTCGCTCAGGCGGCGCCGTAACCACCGATGACGGTCGTGGCCGCCAGCGGATACGCATCGAAGTTCAGGGCGGCTACTCGCCCGCCGTGGTGAAAGTTCAAGCGGGACGTCCGGTCCGGCTCGAGTTCTTCCGTAACGAGACCAGCGGCTGCACCGAGGAGGTCGTCCTGCCCGACTTCGGCATCCGTACGTTTCTCCCTGCGCACCGAACAACGGCTGTCGAGTTCACGCCCGAGCGGCCGGGCAGCTACGAGTTCACCTGTGGCATGGGAATGGTCCGGGGACGAATCGAGGCCGAATCATGACCACCACGGTCAC
>JBBRGF010000023.1:0-25083 GCA_038240975.1 Gemmatimonadales bacterium | reverse complement strand
CTTCGTAGGGGTAGATCGTCGACAACAGTGTGCCTTGGGCATGAGCGACGGCCCCAAGGAGGCTGGCCAAGCCCCGCCAACCCCAGCCTCCTTGTGGCCATCGCTCCTGCCGGTCGGCCTATGATCCCGGCTGATAGATCTGATCGAACGAGGCCCCGTCGGCGAAGTGGGCGGCGTGCGCCTTCTTCCACCCGCCAAATACCTCATCGATGGTGAACAGCTTGACCTTGGGAAACTGCGATGCGTATTTCGCCGCCACCGAGGCGAGCCGCGGGCGGTAAAAGTGCTTGGCCGCGATCTCCTGCCCTGCATCGGTGTAGAGGTATTCGAGATAGGCCTGGGCCACCGCCTTGGTGCCGTGCTTGTTGGCCACCTTGTCCACCACCGCGACCGGCGGCTCGGCCAGGATGGTGCTCGACGGGGCGACCACCTCGAACTTGCCTGTCCCCAGCTCCTTGACGGCCAGCAGCGCCTCGTTTTCCCAGGCGATCAGCACGTCGCCGATTCCGCGCTCCACGAACGTGGTCGTCGAGCCCCGCGCGCCCGCATCGAGCACCGGAACGTTCCTGTAGAGCTTGCCCACGAATGCCTTGGCTGAGGCCTGATTCCCACGGGGCTGCCGAAGCGCCCAGGCCCAGGCCGCCAGATAGTTCCAGCGCGCGCCGCCCGAGGTCTTCGGGTTAGGTGTGATCACCGAGACGCCCGGCTTTGCCAGGTCACCCCAATCCTTGATTCCCTTGGGATTTCCCTTCCGGACGAGCAGCACGATGGTCGACGTATACGGCGAGCTGTTGTTCGGCAGCCGGCTCTGCCAATTCGCCGGCAGCACGCCTCCCTTCTCGGCGATCTGATCGATGTCATAGGCGAGGGCCAGGGTAACCACGTCGGCTCCCAGGCCATCGATGACCGACCGGGCCTGCTTGCCCGAGCCGCCGTGAGACTGGCGGATCGTCACATCCTGGCCGGTCTTACCCTTCCAGTAGGCGGCAAACTGCCGGTTGAAGTCCTCGTAGAGCTCACGGGTCGGGTCGTACGACACGTTGAGCAGGGTCACCGGCTTGGGAGCCTGGGCCACGGCGCTGCCTGCTCCCAGGGTCATGAGTGCGGCCAGGCCGTGGACGGCGAGTCGGGGGCGCATAGTCGTCAGAATGCCTCTCATGGAGTCGAGATCAGAAGGAGTATTGGACACGGGTAGCCAGGAAATTCTCCGGCTCGCGGTCGCCGGTGGCCGCGCCACCCGTAAACGTCGTGTGCTCGTAGTCCGCCACGACCTTGATGGCCTTCGCGAGGTACCAGTTGAGTCCCACGGCCCACGCCTTGGCCTTGCTCGCCGAGCTGGCGGCGCTGGCGAAGGTCGGGAACGCCGCGTCATCGAGGGTGATCTCGCTGTAGCGTGCCGCAAGCTCGACCGCGCCGAAGGTGCCCGCCTTGGGATCGAACGGCTTCTTGGGTGCGGCGCTCTTGAATGAGTTCTTTTCACCTGTCAGGAAGACGGAGCCGGTCGTCTGCCAGGCCGTATGCTTGAGCTTGACGGTCGTACCGGTCTTGGTCACCGCCTGCCACGACTGGATGTACTCGCCGTGCAAGCCGAGCGGACCGCTGTAGAAGTAGGCCTGCGGGGCCAGGCGCGCGCGACGGCCATCGGCGTACACGTTGTTCGCCGGCGTGGTCGTGCTGGTCGAATAGCGGAAGAACGTCTGCTGCCCTGGCGTGCGATAACCGGCAACGGTCGCGGGTGCCGCGGTCGTCCCGCGCTCGAGTCCGGTGGTGCCCGCGATGCCGAGGCCAAGACCCGTGAGGGAGCCGGCCTTGAACGGCTGGATGAAGACGCGGCCGGTAAAATCCTTCGCGTCGCTCACGTCGCCGTCGCCGTTGCCGAGATCGGGAAACCCGTTGTACACGCCGGCCTGCCAGGCGAACAGGCCGCTCGAGATATCGCCCGAGAGCTGAAGGCCGACGTCGCGGTTGGGGGCGAGGTTCGTCGCGAGCGCACGCTCGGCGAAGACGATGTCGCTGGCCGACTGGTATCGCTCCAGGTCGACGGCGGGCTTGAACTTGCCTACCCGCACGGCAAACGCCGGCGACACCTTCACGTCGGTATAGGCATCGAACAACACCGTCGCTCCCTGTCCAAAGTCCGGCTGCAGACGGAACTCGAGGTACTTGCCGACGGTGGCTTCCAGGATCGGGCGTGCACGCCGGAGGAAGAACGTGTTGGTCAGCGGAATCGCGTCGTCCGAGAGGAAAAAGCGGCCGTCGGTCTGGACCAGACCCTTGAGCCGCAGCGCGAACTTCCCGTCGGCCGACTTGATGCTGAAACCATCCTTCGGACTGGCGGTCGCGGTCACCTTGTCCTTGGCGGCCGCGGCGGCGCTGTCGGCGGCGAGCTCGCGCAGGCGCTGGAGGATGCGGACCTGCTGGTCGAGCTGGTCGACACGGGCTTCCAGCGATGAAGGCACGCTGTCTGGCGTAGCCCCTTCCTGCTGCGCCACCAGCTGTCGAGCCATCGCCGCACTGCCCGTCGTCAGAATGATGCTGCTGACCCAATACCGGACCGCACTCATGCAGATTCTCCCGTGACTTACAGATGGCGAACCGTCCGGAGGGCCGGTCGGTCCTGGGATGCGGCGAGGCCTGCGGGCACTCGTCGCGTGGTAGTGATGCTATTTGTTGCGCTCCATAACCTCGGGGCCGACGTTGGAATCCGCCGGCAAGGTCGCAGGAGTCGCCATCGGCCAGGATACCCTATTAAGTCGATAGAATAAATAGGCAAAGCGTGTGCCAGCGACCTACTTGTTGGGTCTGATGTGCTAGGAGTGGGTTGTAACTAGCGCGGCGCGCTCGACTTGGCCGCGAAGGGAGGCGAGCGTGGTGCCATCGAGGACCTTGGCGGTAGCGTCGCGCACTTCCTTCATAGCGAGGTGGACACCGCACACCGCCTCGTTAGGGCAGTCGGCACAGCGGACGTACGCCGTTTGGCTGGCGCAGGGCACCGGAGCCAGCGGACCATCGAACAGGCGAACGATCTGGCCCAGGTAGATGTCGGCAGGGTCGCGGGCGAGCAGATAGCCCCCGCCTTTTCCCTTTCGGCTTTGCAGAATCCCATGATTCTTGAGGCCGAGCAGAATCAACTCGAGGAACTTCGGGGGGATCTGCTCGGCTCGAGCGAGGTCGGAGATGCGCATCGGCTCCTCCCGCTCGTGGTCGGCGAGCGCGAGGAGCGCTTTGATGGCGTACTTGGCCTTCTTGGAGAGCATGAGCGGCCGTCCGACCCTTGGCCTGGCCTACATGTACCCATCGCGCCGGAGAGTCTCCAGCCCGCCGCCGCCTTCCTTGTCCTGGGCGCGGCCCGAGCGCTCAGCGATATTCACGAACTTTCCCGACTGCAGCTCCATGATGATCTCGTCGACATTGTGGGCATCGGACTCGACCGCCTGAGTGCAGGGGTAGCAGCCGAGGGAGCGGAAGCGCTTGCCGCTGCCCTTGTTGTAGTAGAGCGAGACGGTGGGAATCTCCTCGCGGCGGATGTATTCCCAGATGTTGAGCTCGGTCCAGTCGAGCAGCGGGTGAATCCGCAGGTGGGTGCCCGGCGCAAACTCGGTCTTGAACTGATTCCAGAACTCCGGAGGCTGATCGCCGACGTCCCACTGCGACTGCGTTGTGCGAGGAGAGAAGTAGCGCTCCTTCGAGCGGCTACCCTCCTCGTCGGCGCGGACGCCGACGATGACGCCGGTGAACGGCTCGGTGTTCCGGTCGAGCTCATAGACCCGCTTGGTATGGTTGAGCCGGTAGCGCGGCCATTCGCCGCTGAGCGTGTGCTTGAGCGCGTCGGTCTTGAGCGCCTTGCAGCACGCGATGCGGTCGACCGCGCCATCGGGAAAGGTTTTCTTTTCCTCGAGCGCCTGGCGATTCTGGCCGTAGATCATGGTCAGGTGCCATTCCAGAGCCAGGCGATCCCGATACTCGATCATCTCCGGGATCTTGTAGGCGGTATCGATGTGGATCAGGGGGATCGGCACGTGGCCGAAGAACGCCTTGCGGGCGAGCCACAGAAGGACGGTACTGTCCTTCCCGATCGACCACAGCATTCCGAGACTCTTGAAATTGGCGTACGCCTCCCGAAGGATGTGCACGCTTCTGTTTTCGAGCTGGTCGAGATGATCCATTTCGCCTGCCATCAGAGTTGGTCTCCAAACCGCGCGAGTACCGATGCGACACATTCATCCACGCTCAAGGCGTGGGTGTCGAGCGTCAGCTCGGGGTGCTTGGGCGGCTCATATGGGTCGTCGATCCCCGTAAAGTTCTTGATTTCGCCTCGCCGCGCCCGTGCGTACAGTCCCTTGACGTCCCGCCGCTCGCACTCCTCGAGCGGCGTGGCCACGTAAATCTCGACGAAGTCGCGGCACAGCTTCCGGATGAAGTCGCGTGACTCGCGGTACGGCGAGACGAACGACGCGACCACCGTGACTCCGTGCGCCTCGAGCCGGCTGGCCATGTAACCGGTCCGGCGAAGGTGCTCCTCACGCTCGACGCGGGTGAATCCCGTCGTGGGAAAGACCTCGCGCAGAGCGTCGCCATCGATGTACTCGATGTCCAGGCCGCGCCGCACCAGCTCCTCGTGGACCCTGACCGCTATCGTGCTCTTGCCGGAGCCGGACAGTCCAGTGAACCATAACACGCTGGCCGGTGACCCGGTTCGCGACTCGACCGCCATCAGAGTCCGATGACGAAGCTGGCGTTGCGAAGGTCGGGCTTGTTGTAGGTGAGCGGCGATGCCCGCTCGCCGTTCCGTCCGGACTGGCGATAGACGCAATCTCCGGCCGCCACGTCCCATTCCATGGTCGGCCCGAGGCGGGGGTAGATGTCGGCACGCCCCTCCGCCACCCAGCAAAATTTGAGCGAGCTTCCGGCCTTGACGCGGCGGGCTACCGGAATCGTCCGAAGGTATTCTTCCAGCTCCGCGGACGGGTGCGACAGGCTTTCGACCACCGTGAGCGGCGTGCCGGTGGGGGGGGCGCTCGAGTAGATGCGCTCGGGGGCGCCACCCTTGTCTTCGCGCCACGCTCCCCCACCCTTCACGGCCCAGTACAGCAGATCGAGCGCCGGCGCCAGCACCACGCCGAACACCGGCTCTCCCTCTTCGATCAGGGCCACGTTGACAGTGAACTCCGCACGGCGCTTGATGAACTCCTTCGTCCCGTCGAGCGGGTCGACCAGCCAGAACCGTCGCCAGTCGCGACGGACCTCCGGCGAGGCGGATTTTGCCTCCTCGGAGATGACCGGCGTCGCCGGATCCAGCCGATGAAGGCCCTCGACAAGGATGTCGTGCGCCACCTCGTCGGCCAGCGTGACCGGACTGCGGTCATCCTTTTCCCGGACTCCCGCCTCCACTGCACCATCGTAGTAGGTCATGGTCGCGCGGCCGGCCTCGCGTGACAGGCCTATGACGCCCGACCGAAGCTCGGTCGTTACCATGGGCGGAAGATGATGCCCTTGTCCTGGAGGTGCGCCTTGAGGCGATCGACCGCTTCGGGCACGGCGCCTCCGGGGAGCTGAAGGTCGCACGCCAGGTCGGTCGTGACGTTGTCGCCGGCCCAGATCGTCTCGATCCATTCGGGCTCGACGGCGGTCTTGATGACTTCCAGGTCGTCTTGGGTGAGCTCCGCTGCCGCCACGATGAGGATGATACCGGCATCGAGCATGAGGTTGGCGACCTCGCCCAGCCGGCGCATGTGCTCCAGCCGGTTCTCCTGCTTCCGCCCGATGTCTGCGTCGACGCCATAGAGCACGTTGCCGATGCCGAGGAAGTACACCACCTTGCCGTCCTCGAAGAGCTTGCCCTCGAGCTCCTTGGCCACGCCCTTCCGGTCGGCCTCATGTTCTCCGGTCACCAGAATCAGCGCGGCCTTCTGATTGTACTTCTCGGCCCGGCGCTCGGGCTGAATGATGCTGGGCTCCCACTTGTAGTTGCGAAGCAGGACGCTGTCGCGGACCGCGGCCTGGCGATCGGAGAGCGCCTCCCGGACGATGCCGCCCCCCCGGATCTCGAAGTCGTCGACGATTACGAACCGGCTGGTGGCCGCGACATCCTGAGCCAGGTCGCAGGCGATGGCGCGGTCGAGCTTGAGCACGCACTCGGCCACATCGTGCCGCTTGATGACCTTGCGCTGGTCGGTGGCGTCGAGCGTGGAGGCGTCCATGACGCGCAGCACTTCGTCGAGCCGGGCGGTAACCCGCGCGGTGCCCAGCTTGAGCAGATACTCCTTTTTCGTGACCATCGGCTCTTTGCCGAGCCAGAAGAGGCTCACCCTGAGCCGAGTGGTGACCTGCGGCCGAGGCTGGCTTTCCAGCGTCGCCATCTCGCCGCGGGGAATGTAGATCTGCTCCTGGAGCGTGAAGCCGACCGACCAGCCGGCCTCGGCGCGGCGCTGCGTGGGCCGGTTGAAGGCCTCGATGCTCTTCACCCGGCTCTTCTTGCCCGACGGGTAGAAGATCACCGAGTCGCCCACGCTGACGGCGCCCGAGTCGATCGTTCCCGCGACGATTCGCCGGTCGTCGCCCTGCTTGGTGAACTTGTAGACGTCCTGGACGGCCATGCGAAAGAATCGCTCCACCGGCGCGGGCTCGCTCTCGAACGAGTCGAGCGCTTCGAGCACGGTCGGACCCTGATGCCAACCGAGATGGGCCGACCGTTCGGCGATGTTGTCTCCGCCCCGGGCTGAGACCGGGATGAACGACGATGGACGGATGCCGACCTGATCGAGAAAGGCGCTGTACTCCTTGACGATGCGGTCGTACACGGCGGGATCCCAACCGACCAGGTCCATCTTGTTCACCACCACCGCGAGCTGCCGAATGCCGAGCAGTGAAACCATGTAGCCGTGACGCCGGGAATTCTCCTGCACCCCCTCCTGAGCGTCGATGACCAGAAGGGCCGCTTCCGCGCGTGCGGCGCCCGTGATCATGTTCTTCAGGAATTCGATGTGGCCGGGGGCGTCGAGAATCAGGTAATGCCGCAACTGGCTCTTGAAGAAAACCCTAGCCGCGTCGATGGTGATGCCCTGAGCCTGCTCGTCCTTGAGCGCGTCGAGCAGGAAGGCGTACTCGAAGGGCTTTGAATTGAGCTCGCACTGGGCACGCACCTGCTCGAGCTTCCCCTCGGGAAGCGAGTGGGTATCGGCCAGCAGGCGGCCGATCACGGTGCTCTTGCCGTGGTCCACGTGGCCGACGATCACGATGTTCATCCGCCGCAATCCTGGAGGCGCGGCGGTGCGGGGCTGCGAGGGGGCGATGGAAGACGACATGCTAGTGAAACACTCCTCCGTGAGCGTCGAAAAGCGGGCTCTCGAGATCCGGACGCTAGCCCGCGCCGATCCGAGACCCTCCCATGGAAAGGACCGCGAAGTCGGTCCTACTCCTTTTCCGCCACGTATTCGTAGGGGTAGTAGTAATCGCCGTACTGGGAGACCTCTCCCTTCGGATCGTTCAATACCACACCCAGCACACGTGCGCCGCTGCCCGCCAGCTGTGCCGTCGCGCGCTGTGCCGCCGCGCGATCGGTCTGGCCGGCACGCACCACCAGCAGAACTCCATCGGCCAGACTGCCGAGGATGCCGGCATCAGCCGTCGCGAGCACCGGCGGCGTGTCGAGAATGACCAGGTCGAAGCGTTCCTTCAGTATCGCGAGAAGCGACCGCATACGTACGCCGCTGAGCAGATTCGAGGCGTTCGTCGGCAGAGTACCGCAGGTAAGCAGGGAAAGGCCGCGGAATGGCGTGCTGCGCACGACCTGGGTAATCAGGTCGGCGTCGTGTTCGCCCGCATCGGCGAGGCTCAGAGAGCGTACGTCGGAAGCGGATCCGGAATCGCGGTTCGACGGTGCGAGCAGGTCGAGCACTCCCGGGCTTCGAGGAGCCCGGAAGAGCCCGTGCAACTGAGGCCGGCGAATGTCGCAGTCGACGAGGAGCACCCGGAGGCCGTCGTGAGCGAAGCTGGCAGCCAGATTTGCGGCCGTGAGCGTCTTTCCGTCGCCGGGCGCGGCACTCGTAACCACCAGGGCCGAGAGGTGCTCCGAGCCGTCCGACCAGAAAAGGCTGGTCCGGAGCATACGGAATGCCTCGGTGCCGATCGAGAAGGGCTGCGCAGCGGTGCCGATGGCAGCGGCACGCGGATTGGCGGCCAGCGACTTCTCGCCTTTCAGGAGACCGCCAAGGCGCCGCCGGGGCGTTGCAGGCGTGAGTCTCGGGATGACCGCGAGGCCCGGCAGGTGCAACGCCGATTCGATGTCTTCAGGCCGGCGGATCGATGTATTGAGCGCCTCGAGAACGAAGGCCAGGCCTACGCCGAGCAACATGCCAATCAGGAAGCCGATTCCGAGCTTGACGGTTGCGGCGGTCCAGAGCGGCGTATACGGAACCGCGGCCATGTCGACCACCTCGATGTCACCGGCCTCGACTTCCTCGGCCATCTTGGCTCGCTGATAGTCCTGGCGGAGTAGATCGCTCTGCGTACTGAGGGCCTCCACCCGCCTGCTCAGCCGCATTTCCTCTTCGGCCATGGCCGGCAGGAGCTGGATGGACTGCCCACTATGCGCACTCAAGGCACCGAGCGAACCCATTCGCGCTTCGATGGAAGCGAGGTGGCTGTTCACCGCCTGAACCAGCTGGCCTTGAGACGACTTGATCAGGCTCCGCAACTGGAGGACGTCGGGGTTGGTTGCCGCGGCCGCCCACGGTCCGGTGGTCATGGAATCGAGGCGAAACTGATAGGTGTTGAGCTGGTTGAACAGTGAGCTGACGGCCGGGTTGTCTCCCAGCGCCGGCGAGGTTGCCAGCGCCCGAAGGGCCTCTGCCCGATCTGCATCGCTACCGGTGTTGAGCTTCTTCACCAGCGTCGAATAGGTCTTCTGGTCGGTCTCGAGCTCCGCGCGACGCCCTTCGAGGGTGATCATCGCGGTCTGCTCCGCCTCCAGCTTGCTGGACGAACTGGCAAGCTGTTGCCGGCTGCGAAAGGTCGCGAGCTCCGCCTGCGCGCGCGTCAACATGCTGTCGGTGCGCGCGAACTGCTCCTCGAGGAACACTCGGCGCCGCTTCGACTTTTCCCGGGCAGACTGGACGTTCAGCGATTGGAATGTGCTGATCGCGCTGTTGACTACACGGGCTGCAAGCACTCGGTCGACTGACTGGTACGTGATCTGGATGACGTCGGTACCGGTACGAGGGGTCACCAGCAGTGCTGTTTGCAGACCGCTGATAACCTGCTCGCGCGGACGAACCGCGATTTTAGCCTGACTGATTGCTGGCCGGGCTGGCACGGTGAAACGTATGACACCCAGCCTGACAACGCCCCCGTAGGGTGCGGTTACCTTCCGACCCTGGAACTCAGCGGTGACCTTGTCGGCCGCGAAATCCAGCGTGAGAGAATCAGCACCCAGGCGCGGATCGACTTCCACTCCAGTGAGCTTGGCTCCGAATGCCGGATCGTCGGGGTCGATCGAGACGAGCCGCAATCCGATGGAATCGACGACCGCTCCCACGACGCTCCGGCTGCGGACCAGCTCAACCAAGGACAACATCGGGTCGGCGGTCCGGCCCAGATCGATCTTGGGATCCTCGGCGTTCACATCTCCGGTGAGCTGGAGTCGCTCGCCTGCCAGGCGGATGAGGCCGCTGGCCATGTAGTTGGGCGGCTCGCGCGCCGCCAGGAACGCGCCGATGGCGGCCCCGACGACTGTGACCATCAGGATGAGGCGCCACCGTCGGCGCAACACGCCGATCAACTGAAAGAGCGAGACGGTCTGCTCGGTGCGGTGTTCGATCACTGCCGGGGCGACCTGCCCAGGCAACATCCGGTTCTCGGGAAACTTATCGTGCATCAAAATGTCCACCTGTCTCGAGGAACGGGCTTGCTCATCGATTGAACCGTCGGGCCAGCAGGACGATGGATGCAATTGAGCCCAGGACGCTGATCGTCGGCACAAGAACGTCCTTCAGGAAAGACTTGCTCTTGTCTACAATGATCTGGTCGCCCGAATGAACGGGGGCCAAGGCCACCGGATCGGTGGGATCACGCAGGTTGACCAAGATCTCTCGGCGACTGCCTCCCGGTTCGCTCCGGAAAATCCGCACGCGGTCGGGTTTGCCGTTCTGCGTAACGCCACCGGCACGTGCAACCGCTTCGGCGACATTGGTTTTTGGTTGCACCGCGAACACGGCGGGGCGAGGGACCTCTCCGGAGACGGCGATACTGAGCAGGGGCTCGATAACGAATTGAGGATTCTGGTCGTATTGGCTCAGGAAACGCCTGATGCTCTCTTCGGCCTGAGGGAGCGGGACGCCGCCGATCTTGAGGGCCCGATACAACGGATGGCTGATGCTCCCGTCCTGCCCGATAACGAAGTCTCCGCTGAATTCCGGCTTTCTCCAGACCACGATCCGAATGGTGTCGCCCGGCTCGAGCGTGGTCGCGGTGCTAGAGGGAGCAGGATTCTGGGCGACGAGGACTGCCGGTAGCGCCAGCACGGCTACCACGAAGGCAAAGGCCGGAATTCGCATAATCCTCGTGCTCAAGCAGTAAGAGGGATCGACCCAGTTCCGTCGGGCAAACGCTTCGGGAAAGCAAGGCAGGCGGCTCGATCCAGCCCAGCCAGTCCCTCAGGGAACAGCAAGGATCGGAGAGCAGAATCCATGCCCGCCTGCTCCCTGCCGATGGCAGGAAGACGAATCCAAGGCAATGTATCCTCAGTTGTTCCGAAAATGCAGGAGGAGTCTGGACGGCGGAGAGGATAGATTTTCGCGGTTATCTGCCTCGGCCGGCTAGGGGGATTCAGAGGGTGTTGCGCCCATCCAACAGGCCTTAAACGGCCTGTGCCGCGCCATGGAGGCCTCGCTGGCCTTACGGCGCCGGTGTGACGGTCATGCGGGTACCGGACAGGCTCCGTAGATGATCTCGGGCTCCTCTAGTGTGGGAAGCCTCAGATTTTCCCGTATGCTGCCGAAGGCAAAATCGTCGAGCAGCCGGTCAAATCGCGCGGCCGTGCGCTGCAAGTTGGTATAGTGGCGAAATTCCTTGAATCTGGTGAGATGCACCCGCGGCTGGCCAGGGTCGAATTCCCAGGGATGTACTGTAGAATATGACGGGTCGTCCGTCGGCGTTACATCGCTGCATCAGATTTCGGGTGACCTTATAGGGAAGAATTCTGAAATAGCCACCACCGCGACCCGATCCGCATCCGATATCGCAGACCGTGGCCTTCGAGACGTCGCCGGCCTTTCGCATGACCCAATCGAAGCGCTCGAACATGTCCCGCCGGAGCCAGCGGTCGAGCGCCCTCGCGACGGGATTCTTCCGTCCCGAATAGATGCTGTCGAACTTGTCGGCGATGTCATTCCAGTATGAAGCGACTCTGGCCGCGGTGTCCTGCGTCATGTGCCTTCCTAAAGAGAAAAGAGGGTAACGAGTTCGACCTACTGCCTCCTGCAAGGCTTGGCCGGGGCTTTTGCCAGGGTGGCAGCGACGTCCTTGAACGCTTGCGCGTTCTCCGGGTTCGACATGAAGGCGGGGTCGTAGCGCCACATGGTCAAGGCGCACCCGGCAGCACCGAGCGCCTCTCCCCATTCTCGAACTTGGGCCGCTGTCATCCGGCAAACCCGATCAGACGTGCCGGGGCCACCGGTTTCCGGAACTGGACATTCCGCTGCCCCTCGCTTCGGGATCCCGCCATCAAGGATGTTGAGGCTGAAGGCGATGGAGATACCGTCGCGGTGCCCGAGCGCCAGTGCATCGTCGCGGAATTTGGCGACGTCTCCCTTAGTCTTGCTCCAGCGATATTGGCTGACGATGAAGTCGCATACTCGGTAAGGCTTATCTGGTTCGAACACTCGATGGTCGTGGACGACGCCGACCGGCAGCGTCGGGAACATCTGCTTCGCGTACGCGCACATCCTGTCGACCTGTTCCTTGGTCATCGTCCCGGCCGGCCCCCAACTGTTTCCCGCCGAGGTATTTTGCGGCTCGTCCATTACCGAGTTGCCGATGATGGTGCCGTCCTCGACTCCAGCCGCCACGGCTTTCTGAATGGCAGGCGTGTCATACTCGTTCATCTTGGCCGTCCATTTGTTCATATCGAAGACGCCGTCGGACATGTAATTTCGGTGCGCGCCTCCGGTCATCGACAGGAGAAGGCGATGGTGCGCCTCTCGAGCTGCCGTCAGTCGATCCACCAAGACGTCGGGGCTGACCGCACCGGTCCCAAGTGTAAAATCCCCGGTGTTGCTCCTCAGCGAGGCTCCTTCCCACGCCCCGAACGCGCCGAAGGGAATGCCCACCTTTGTCGAGGAAGACGCGGACCTGCCTGAGGTGCCCGTGGCGACCGCTGCCGAAGCCGCCGACACGAGTCTCACAATCACAGTGTCCGAGATGCCGCTCCACGTGACCGTGACTCTGAAGGTGCCGGCACGCTGCCCGGCGGTATACAGACCACTCCGCGTGATCGTGCCGCCTGTTCCTGCGAAGGTGACACCGACCGGCACGCTGTCGCCGGCCCAACTACTGCCGATGACGCCAGCATCCTGGCCATGACAACCGCCGAGGGAGGCCAGTGCGAGGAGACAAAGCATCCCTGAATCTCGTGCGGTCACCAGGCACCGCACAAGCTTGACACGAGGCGTTTCGGGCGGAAAGCCTAGGGGATCTGGACGCTCGCGCTACCGGCGGAGGGGAGACGTGGCCCATCGGCGCCACAGAACAGTCCGCGGTGCTCGTGCATTGGGGGCCGACCGCCTCACGATGTGGTGGGCTGCTCCACACTTGCGGGCGATAGGGCATCGGCGGTGCCTAGTCCGAAAACGAGAGCCGACCGGAGGACTACTCTCCGATCGGCTCAGGCGTCGAGGACGGGTGCGGGGTGTTCAGATGGTCTTCGTCCGGGGCGCTTACCGCGCGTCTTGCGGGCCAGCGAGCCTCATGACCGCACGCACGCCGTGCGCGGTAGTCTGGCCAGACCAACCGCGACGTCTCTGACCGCGGCCTGGATCGCCGGTTGGTTAAAGTAGGCTGGCTCGAAGCGCCACATGTTCAGGGCGCAGCCTGCTGAGCCCAGCGCCATGCCAAAAGTGCGGATCTGATCGGGAGTCATCGGGCAAAGGGCGGTTCCCCGCGACTCGTCCCCATACTGCGAACACCCGGTGCCAGGCGTGCCGCCGTGGAGGACATTGAGGCTCATGATGAGCGACACGTGGCTGCGCTTCGCAAAGGCGGCACTGTTTCTGACATACTGGTCAACAGGGCCCTTCGACAATCGGTACTGCGACATGATGAAATCGCACACCGCGTAGTTGCTCGATGGTTCCAGCTTGCTGTAGTCGTGGACGACTCCCACGGCCATGGAGGGGAAGATGCCTTTCACGTACCCGCACATCTGATCGACCAACGTCTTGGTCATGACCCCGCCCCAACTCTTCCCGGCGACGTCGCTCTGCGGCTCGTCCATGACCGAATTGCCGATGATCGTGCCGTCGGACACGGCCGCGGCAACCGCTTGCTTGATCGCTGGAGTGTTGTAGGAGTTCATCTTGGCCCGCCACTTGGAGATGTCGAACCCGCCTCCCGTCACATAATTCGAGTGCGATCCCCCGGTCATATTCAGGAGAACGTGGAGGTTCCTGCTGCGGGCCTCATCGAGCCGGCGTACGATATTGTCGGCGGTGTACCCGTCGAGGCTCATGGTGTAGGACTGAGGGTTGACTCCGGCGCTCAGGAGACCGGAGATACCGACTGGAACGCCCATCTTGCCCGTGAAGATGGGCGGTGGCGCGGGAGTCGGAGTCGGCAGCGGAATCGGAGCCGGGATGGAGCTCAGCGTCACCAGGGCTGTATCGGCGGCGCCATTCGACGTCGCGATGATTTTGTAGGTTCCCAGCCGGGGACCTGCAGTGTAGAGACCGCTCGAGGAAATGGTGCCTCCGGCAGCCTTGTATTGAACGCCGATGGAGACACTGTCACCGTGCCGGGTGCGCCCGTAGACGGCGTACTGCTGCTTGCCGCCCGCAACCAGCGAGATCCGCGACGGAGAGAGAATGACTCGCCTGTGACCCGGCGCCGCCGGTGGCGGTGCGGGAGCGGGCGTAGGGGTCGGAGAAGACGCCCCTACCGTGACCGTCGCGGTGTCGGCCAGGGTGCCCGCGGTGTTCGACGCGATGACCTGATACGACCCAGGAACGGAATCGGCGGTATAAACCCCCGATGGATCGACGACGCCACCGGTTGCCGACCAGTTTACGCCGACGGGTATGGCGGAGCCATTGCGGAGAAAGCCCTTGGCGCTGAAGGCACGGGTGCCGCCGGGCTCTACGCTTGCGGGCTTCGGGACAACCGTGAGGCGCGCCAACCCGGGCTGTGGAATGACCACAATCACAACCGCGGTGTCGGTGTGTTTCCAACCGTGTCCGCGCGCGAAGATACGATAGGTGCCGGCCTCTGGCGAGAGGAACGCGCCGTCCGGGTTGATAGAGCCCCCGCTTGCTCTCCAGACCAAAGGAGTTGCGACGGGTTCGCCACTCAACATCCGGGTTTGCCCGCGAAACTGGACTCGCTGGCTGGTTTCGACAGTGACCGAACGAGGAAAGACCTGTAGGGAAATAGGATTGTCGTCCGGAATCCCGGTGGGGGAATCAGGGGCGGTGGTGTCGCCGTCACAGGCCGCGAGCAGCGCCAAAGCGCTGATCAAGCCAAGAGGTCGTGAGATGGCCAGCCTGCGCACGAGCTTGAACAGGTACGTCATTGCCCTAAGCCTTTCCGTGCTCTCCCTTCGGTAGTGCCCAACCGTTCCCGATGTCCACCACCACCCTTGGGCGTGAACATATCTACGGGTTGGCGATGGGAACTTCAATGACCAAATATTTAACATAGTTTAAATTGGGCGAATAATGGCATCGCCAAAACTCCTTTCTGTGCAGATGATTACAAAACTGGGCTTATATGAATTGTAACAGTTTAGTGTCGCGTTGCTGGTCGGTTTATGCAGCGGAAAGCACCCGGCGCCGACCATCCCTTTCCCCAGCCGCGTGCCACACAATGGAGCACGTGGCCCCGGGTCGTGGTATACTTTTCGCCCCTTGCAGAGCAGAAAAGCCCGCTCGGCTCAGTGAAGTCCTTCCTGCGCCTGGCTTTTCATGACAGATTTTTCGGCTGGGCGCTCACCGGTATCCCTCTGCGGAACGGCGATTCTCGAAATACGCGTGGATCGCTCAAGAGGGGGGAAATGATCGTCGATCGTGGGGATCAAAGGTGGCAAGGGTGAGGATTGCATACATCGTGACTCGGGCCGATCCCGTCGGCGGCGCCCAGATTCATGTGCGTGACCTGGCGGCTGCGATGAAAGAGCACGGGCATTCCGCGACGGTCATCACCAGTGGACAAGGGCCTTTCGTCGACGACCTCCGGGCCCAAAAGACTCCGGTAGTGGTCCTCGAGCATCTGTCGGTTCCAATCAGTCCGGTACGGGACTTCCGTGCCCTTCGAGAGGTTCGCGCGGCACTGCTCGAGCTACGGCCCGACGTCGTCGCCACGCATTCATCGAAAGCCGGGATACTCGGCCGGCTTGCCGGGCGTTCGCTTCACATTCCGGTCGTATCCACCGCGCACGGATGGGCGTTCACGTCAGGCGTCCCACCCTTGCAGGCATCGATGTACCGGCAGTTCGAGCGCATCGTTGGTCCCCTCGCCCGTAAAATCATCACCGTCTCCGAATTCGATCGTCGCCTCGCGATCAACGCCAGCATCCTTACCGCGGACCGTATCGTCACGGTGCACAACGGCATGCCGGATGTCTCCCCGTCGTTGAGAGCAGAGCCCGCAAGGACCCCGGTTCGACTCGTCATGGTTGCCCGCTTTGGCGCGCAGAAGGATCATCCCACCCTTTTTCGCGCTCTCGCCGGCCTCATGGACCAGGCGTGGGAGCTGGATCTGGTAGGTGAGGGCCCGCTCAAGGAGGAAACGGAAGCACTTGCGGCCACGCTTGGCATTGCAGACCGGGTACGCTTCCTGGGTCAGAGAATGGATGTGGCGGAGATCCTTGCCGGCGCCCAGATCAGCCTGCTCGTAACCAACTGGGAGGGATTTCCTCTCAGTATTCTCGAAGCGATGCGGGCCGGGCTGCCGGTCATCGCGTCTGCAGTGGGTGGTGTGGAGGAATCGGTGCGAGATGGGGAAACCGGCTTTAGTGTGCCCCGGGGCGCAGTGGACCACCTCCGAGACCGGATTGGAAGGCTTCTGGCGGACCCTGCGCTGCGGGCTCAGATGGGTACCAGAGGCCGGACCGGTTTCGAGCAGCAGTTCACTCTGGAGCACTCGGTCATGAAGACGCTAGCCGTCTACGCCGAGGTGCTCGGAGAGAGAGTAACCGACGGCTCTTGAGCTCCCTCGGCCCCGCCGTGGCGTGTCGCGCAAGGCTTGCCCAGGGCGCTGAATCCCCTTACTTGAACCGGTAATCCGCCCCCGCGGACCCCCCCTCCGTGTTGTCCGCCGACCCAGGATGCTCATGGCGAATCGCATGGCCAGTGTTCCAGGACGACAATCGAGATGGTCGATGCTGGCGCGCAACTTTGCTCTTGCTGGAGCCGCTGTCGTGGTCAGCCTGATGGTGTTCGAGCTCGCGTTAAGGCTCCTTGGGATCGGCTTCCCGGTCTTCGTGTGGACCGACCCGGTCCTGGGCATCGCGCACATCCCGGGAGCACAAGGGGGCCCGGTTCAGAGCAACGGTCGACCTCTGATCGAGATAAACAGCGACGGCTGGAGAGGACCGGAAATACCTCTGGAGCACCCTCCGGGCACCTACCGCATTGCATTGCTTGGCGACTCCTTTATCCAGGCGTTCGAGGTCCCGTTCGAGCAGACGGCAGGTGAAGTTCTCGCGCACCGACTTTCGGCCTTGCGCGGCAGTCCTGTTCAAGTCTTGAACTTTGGAGAGGGAGGCTACGGCACTGCTCAGGAACTGCTCGTGCTGCAGAACCATGTCTGGAAATATCATCCCGATCTCGTTCTCCTCGCGGTGACAACCGGAAATGACATCTCTGACAACTACCGCCCCCTCAAGCGAATCGATTACGTCCCGTACTTCGTCTACCGCGATACGACTCTCGTACCGGATACCAGCTTTCTGCGGTCCCGGGGATATCTCAGCCGAGCCTTTTGGACCAGGAAGCTTTCACAGCTCGTTCAGCATTCACGCGTCGCTCAACTGGTGAACAGCGTGCGCAGCCAAGGCCGGAAAACGGGCCGCCGGCAGGAGAATGCGGAAGGGCTTCCGGGCGATGAGCTCGGCCTGCGTGATGAGGTCCAGCTGCCGCCCGCTACGGCCGACTGGAAGGAAGCATGGAGGGTCACCGAGGGGCTTCTTCGCCTGATGAGAGATGAGTGCCGGCGAAACCACACTCCTTTTGCCGTGGTCACACTGACGAGGGGAATTCAGGTCAGCCCGCTGCGCGAGAAGAAGGAAAAGTTTCTGCATGACCTCGGCGCCCCAGATCTTTATTATGCCGAACGGCGCATTGCGGAGTTCGGTAAGCGGGAGGGTTTTCCCGTATTCAATCTGGCTCCCGCAATGGCGGTGCAGGCGGAGGAGCGTCACGCCTTTTTTCACTCGGCAGGCAAAAAACTCGGGTATGGGCACTGGAATGAGGAGGGGAACCGCGCTGCCGGAGAGCTGATGGCATCGTGGCTCGCAGGAGGGCTGGCGCGCGACTCGACCCTGGAATCCCAGCCCAATTCAACAGCACGTTGAGACCGCGGTGCGGCGCCCGGTGCTAGAACACGGTATAGATAAAGGGCGCGAGCACCGAAGTCTGAGCAAATACGAGGAGCGCTCCCAGCAGAAGCAAAACTATGATGATGGGCAGGAGCCACCACTTCTTCCGCACCTTGAGAAAGCTCCAAAGCTCCTTTGTAATGCCACCCTGGCTCATAAGTCTCAACGCCTCAGTATTGATGGTCCATCTCGCCCCGCCTCGCTCCCGCGGGGCGGTCGTGCCAATATGTGGTGCCCTGCGGTCGCGAAAGTGGACGGTGGCCGAACAACCTGCCGAGAACACCGGCCGGTGTGAGCACGACGAAGAAAATCACCGACATGACAATGGGGGTGGTGACCTTGGAGATCGCCTTGGCGATCGCCATCCAGCCATGGTACACCGGCCCGAGCCGAGCCGGGGCGATGAGGCCCCCCGCGACAAGCGCGCCCCCCAGCAGAAGCGCGACCGATGCCCCGGCGAGGTGAGCGCGCCGCCAGAGCAGCAGGCCCAAAACGAGAAACGTACCGCCGACAAGAAGGCCGAACTTGCGCCCTTCAGCCGGGGTCAGTCGAGCTGAAACTCCTGTTGCCAATTTCCGCTCTCCTTCCATTCGGGCTGGCCCGGCTTGTCGAGCAGGAAGGGCCCGAGCACCAGGTGATCGAGGTGTGTTCGCATGAAGCAGCGGTACGCGTCGCCAGGCGAGCAGACGATGGGCTCACCACGAACGTTGAAGGACGTGTTCACGAGAACTGCGCAGCCGGTGAGGCGCTCGAACTCGCGGATGAGATCGTAATAGTCGGGATTCGTCTCCCGGCTCACCGTTTGAATACGGGCCGAGTAGTCGATGTGGGTAATGGCGGGAAGGTCTGAGCGGGGGACGTTCAGCTTGTCGATGCCCCAGAGGTGCTCCGCGGTCTCGTCCATCGGGATCTGGCGCTCTTTCTTGACGGGGGCGACGAGCAGCATGTAGGGTGAGTCGGCATCGAGATCGAAGTAGTCGCTCACCCGCTCCCGCAGAACGCTTGGCGCAAAGGGGCGGAACCCCTCCCGAAATTTGATCTTGATGTTCATCTGGGCTTGCATCCGTATGCTCCGCGGGTCTCCCAGAATGCTTCGGGCGCCCAGCGCGCGGGGGCCGAACTCCATCCGACCGTTGAACCATCCGATCACCTTTTCGTCGGCCAGGAGCTGAGCGAGGGTACCCAGAAGCTCCTCGCGACCGAGCCTTCGGTACACTGCCCCTACGCTGCCCAGATAGGTCTCTATTTCCGAGTCGGTATACGACGGCCCGAGGTACGCGCCCTGCATGGAGTCCTTTCCCGGCGTTACCCGGCGGGGCTGCTGGCACTGCCGGTGCCAGGCGAGCTGCGCCACGCCAAGTGCCCCACCGGCATCGCCGGCAGCGGGCTGGATCCAGAGCTCCTTGAAAGGCCCTTCGCGGAGGAGGCGGCCGTTTCCCACGCAGTTGAGCGCCACGCCACCGGCGAGACAGAGGCGGTCGAGGCCGGTCTCACGATGAACGGTGCGAGCCATCCGAAGCATGATCTCCTCGCACACGACCTGCACCGACCGCGCGAGATCCATCTCCCGCTGCGTCAGCTTCGATTCGGGTTTTCTCGGCCGCCCACCGAAGAGCCGATCGAAGGCTCGATTGGTCATTGTGAGACCGGTCAGATAACTGAAGTATCGCTGGTTGAGCCTGAATGATCCGTCGTCCTTGAGGTCGATCAACTCGCGGTAAATCAGGTCCACGAAGTTCGGCTCGCCGTACGGGGCCAGGCCCATGACCTTGTATTCGCCCGAGTTGACCTTGAATCCGGTGTAGTAGGTGAAGGCGGAATAGAGGAGGCCCAGGGAGTCCGGCCACTGTATTTCTTTCAGAATCTCGATGTCGTTGCCGCGGCCCACACCGAAGGACGCCGTTGCCCACTCACCCACTCCGTCCATCGTCAGAAAGGCGGCTTCCTCGAACGGACAGGGAAAGAAGGCGCTCGCCGCGTGCGACTCATGGTGCTCGCCGTAGAGAATTTCCCCCTTGTAGTCGAGGTCGTCGCGCAGCTGCCTGTCCGTAAAGAGCTTTTCTTTGATCCAGAGCGGACCGGCCAGGAGAAACGATCGGAGACCCCTCGGGGCGGTTCCAAGGTAGGTCTCCAGGATCCGCTCGAACTTGAGTATCGGCTTATCGTAAAAGCCTACGTAAGCGAGGTCTCCCACCGAAATCCCACCGGCACTGAGGCAATAGGCAACAGCACGTTGCGGAAACGAGGCATCGCCCTTTTTTCGGGTGAACCGCTCCTCCTGCGCCGCGGCGACGATCTCGCCGTCCCGGAGCAGGCACGCCGCGCTGTCATGGTAAAAGGCGGAAATACCCAGAATGTAAGTTGGAGTCACTCGATTCTAAGGCCTCAAGTGCCGTCCCAAGCTTGAGTTACTGCTCCGGGCGGGGTTAACGGGTGCAAAGGCTCGGGAATGTGGAACCGTCCAGGCCCCTGTACAAGTAACAGCCCCCGGGTCAGATCTCCCAGTTCGACATCACGATCCCCTCGCTGGGCGGGCGCTGAGGAAAGCCCTCGAGCAGCATGCGAAGATCGGTCCAGTGCACGCGGTACCCAAGGCCCACCAGCCGCAGGTACGCCTCGGTAAACTCGCTCTGGCATCGAATAGCGATGCGATCGAGCCGCTCCGCGGCGGCACTGGCCTGCAGCGCGTCGAGCAGACGGTCGAATGCCTCGCCGGAGCGGGCCACCAGCTTCAGCACGCGGAGCTCGTCCTTGGGTCTTCCCGCGGCCAGCGGGACCGAGTGCCACAACGCGAAGGCCGCGAGCTCACCGTTCTCCCTGACGAGGGTCGAATCGCCGACCCGAAGGTCGCGGGTGAGCGTGATCTCACGAGTGAAGTCCACCCCCGGCAGCAACTCGTCGGTAAGGCGCCGGCATTGTTCTACCCGCGCGTCGGCCAGCTTTCCCGCCGCGGAAAGCAGTTCGGGCGCCGGGCCGATCCGGCGGGGAACATCGCGAACCAGGGTGACGGTCAGGTGCCCCGGAACCAGGCCGAGCCGGCTGTAGAAGCCGATGTTGTCCACGGTGCGCGGCATGGTCTCCAGACCGATGGTGGTCGCGCCGCGCGCCCGGAGCCAGTCAAGTCCCTGCAGGACCATGGTCGACCCGATGCCCTCGCCCTGGCGATCCGGGCGGACGGCAAGGGGCCCCATCCAGCCCTCGGTGCCCGAGAGGTGAACCATGTTGAATGCCACCATGTGCCCCTCGGTATCGCGCCAGACCATCGCGCCTTCGCCGGCATCCTCAAGGGCGTAGCGCCACACCAATTGGGTAAGCTGCGGAACCCGGACGCCTACCAGTCCATCCCTGCTGTAGCGGTCGGTGAACGACTCCGCAAACACCCGGTTGAGCGGATCAATGTCACGTGCGGCAGGGCGCTCGGGCCCGCGCACACTCCGGTCAGGCCGCCACATCCTCGCCTCCCAACGCCTCGTCCGTGACGATCGAGGAGCCGCGACCGGCATCGAAGGTTACCCGAAGCACACGGTCGAGCCCATCGCGCACCGATTCCACATGGGTGATGAGGATGACCTGGGGAAACCGGTCGCCGAGCGCACCGAGGAGCTCGAGCACCGCGAGGCGGCGCTCGTCGTCGAGAGACCCGAAGATTTCGTCGAGGATGAGGAGCGACAAGGGTTGTCCAGCCCGCTCGGCGATCATCTGGCTGATGGCCAGGCGCAACGCGAGGTTGGCAATGTCCTCCTCACCGCTGGAGATCACCGTCTTTGCCTCGCCATCCTCCATCACCGTGGTACAATAGTCCTCGTCCAACTCGAGGTCGGTGTAGCGGCTATTGGTGAGATCCCGGAGAAATCCGGATGCGAGGTCCGAGAGGTCGGGCCGGAGGTCGGCGTTGAGATCGGTGCGGAGATCGGTGAGCGCGCGGTCGAGCTCCTGGTGCATGGCCAACTCCCCAGCCACAGCGGCCGCCTCGCGCTCGCGAGCCGCTCGCTCCGCCCGGCGCCGCGCTACGGATTCGAGCCCTTCGCCCGCGGCGTTGCTCTCTCCGCGTGCACGAACGAGCGCCAGCTCGGCCTCCCTTCGGGCGTGTGCGGCCAACGCCTCGGCCTCGCGCGTCTCGCGGTAGGCCGTTTCACTGTAGTCGAGTGCCGCCAATCGCGAGGTGAGATCGGCAACGAGTGCGGCCGCCGTGTCGCGCTCGATCCGCACCGTCTCCAGCTCCGCCGCGAGAGAAACAGCACGCTCGACACCGGCGCGCAGCCGCTCGGCGCGCAGGGCCAGCGGCTCCAGGGCGCGAATCTCGGCCAGCAGGGACTGGTGCCGAGCCGAGTCATAGGATCCGAGCTCCGGATCGAGAGAGGACTCGATCTGATTTACCCGCTGGATCAGCCGCTCGCGCTCATCGCGGAGTCTGCCTGTCTCCTGTGCCTGTGCGTTCAACCGTCCCAGCTCACTGGTGACCTCGGAAATTTCCTTCTCCAGCGAGAGGCGGCGCTGATCGAGCTCGCCGACCTCCCTCGGCTCGACCTGAAGCTGCTCGATGCGCTGCTTGTAAAAGTTGCCGTTGGCCACGACCGCCTCGATCTGGGCGTCGAGCAGCTCAAGCACGGCGGCATATTCGGCGCCGAGTGGGCGGGCGCAGGTAGGGCAGACGCCGTCGGGCCCGGCCGACACGATGCTCTGGCGCTGGTCCTTGAGCTCCTGATACTGGTCGAGAAGTCCCTGCCGCTTGGTCTGGGCATCCTGTGCGTCACGCACCCACGCGGTTCGGGCCGTCTCGACTTCGAGAGTAAGGGTGGCGAGCGCACCGCGCATCTGGTTGATTCGCTCGCGTGCGGTCGCGATCGCCGCCGGCTCGGGCATTGCCGCCATCCGCTGTTCCACAGAGCCGAGCTGGGCCCGCACTTCCTTTTGTTGCGCGACCAGACCCTGCTGAAGCCTCCACGACTCCGACTGCTGATCGAGCGCCTGCGCGTCGGACCGCATCGCAGGAAGCGGCTCGAGCTGGACCCAGATCTCCTCGAGCTTCCGGGCGGCCGCGGTGCCTTCCGTCACTTGCTGCTCCAGCCTGGCCGCGCGCTCGGAAGCGGCGGAGACCTGGTGCTTCGCGACCCGGAGCTCCGCTTCCTGCGTCAGCGCCGTCTCACGCAGCTGCTGAAGCACCTCCCAGCGCGGCCGAACCTCGGAGAGCGCGAAGTCGGCAAGCGCAAGAAGCTCGGTGGCCGAGGCCTCGGCCTTCCTGGCTGCAGCGAGCCGCGCCTTCGCGCGGGCCTCCACGGCATCGAGCTCAGCGGGATCGGCCAGGCCGGCACGCAGTGTTTCCAATCGCGACCGAAGCGCCGACCGCTTGTCCTTGAGCTTGTCCTGAGCCTCCCGAATTCTCTCGTACCCGAGCACACGCGAGAGGAACTGGGCCCGCTCCGGGGCGGTCAGCCTCGCCATGACCGCCAGCTCCTTCTGGCCGGTGAAATAGGTATTGAAGAACTCGTCTCGCGACATCGTCAGCAGCCGCATGACCCGCTCGGTAACCGCGCCGATCGAGTTGGCGATGGGCTCCGGATCGCCATCACGGTACAACTCGGCGGTGCTGAGCGAACGGAAGATTCGGTACTGGTGGAGGCCGAGGGTGAACTCGAGCTCCACCTCGACCCGCGCCCGCGGCGGAGCGCCCCGCCGGCGGATGGTCTCCCGACTCCCCCGCGCCGCCGGCATGCCGTACATCGCCCAGGCGATCGCCTCGACGATGGTGGTCTTTCCCGCGCCGTTCGGCCCCAGAATCCCGGTGAGGCCGGAGCCGAGCACGAGGTCGGTGTTCTCGTGCTGGCGGAAGTTACGGAGCCTGATCCGGTCGATCTGCATCAGGCCTCGACGAGCTCACGGTCTACGATGTCCATCAGCTCCATGCCGACGCGAACGAACTCCTCCCGCTGGACGCTGTCGGGCAACGGCCGCTTCTCCAGATAGTCGCGCACGAGCTCGGGCAGGGTCAGCCGCCGACCCGGGGCGCCCACGCCGATCGTGCGCCGGACGCTGGGCCGCCGGAGATCGAGATTGAAGTTGAGGGCCGTGCTCTTATAGCCCCTGATGGCGGCATGGTCCAGCTCGCGTGCAACGTGCCGTGGCACGTTCCAGACCCGGAGGCGCACTATTTTCCCCTCGATTCCGCCGCGAATGGACGCGATTCGCTCGCCGATCGCCGCGTCGAGGGCCTCCGCCGACATCGCGGCTCCCTCGATGGGATCGAGGTCGATGACGTCGCGCGCCCGCGGAACCGACTGCCTTTTCACCTCACCCGTGTCCAGATCGACCAGGAGCCATCCCTTGGCCCCGCGTGCGATCTCCCTCTTCGGCCTGATCTCCTTCTCCCGCTGGAGGTCGCCCCAGAGGTTCGGGCTCACATATTCCAGGGCACCGGCGTACCATGCTCGCTCGTCTACCTGGTACTGCACGTGATAGTCACCGAGCGCCACGTAGCTCCATTCGGCGGCACCGAGCTCCCGCATGCCGATGGGAGCGCTCCCGTAGTCCGAGCGGCCGCCGTCACCCGCGAACACTCCTTCAACTTCGCCGTGCAGCACCAACACCCGGTAGCGTGCGTCGCCTTCGGGGCGAAGCAGCGGGCGGTCCTCGCTGACGAGGGCCTGATGCGGCACGGCGAAGACGCTGAGGCCGAGCTCGGGAAACTCCAGCCGGCGCGCCTGGTAGGGCACGACGTGAACGCCGACCTCCTCGAACAGACGCAGAATGCTTCCGGTCTCTGACAAGCGAGGGGTGTCGTGATTGCCGGAGATGAGTATGACCGGTGCGCCGGGAAGCGCTTCGCGCAACCGTTGAAACTGGCGGAACGCGAAGACAATGGCGGCGTTGGTGGGGCGCACGGAGTGGAAGAGGTCGCCGGCCACGACGACCGCATCGGGGCGCGCGGCGATGATACCGTCGATCGCGAGGCGAAAGGCCTGCGCGACATCGGCCTCGCGCTGGTTGATGCCGGTCGGAGCCTGTCGGTTGTACCTGCGGATGCCGAGGTGTGCATCGGCGATGTGCGCGAGTTTCACATCATGAAATGTCTCGTAAGTCTTTGCTAAATCAAGGGCTCGCTCCGCGCCTATCGGCCGTAGCCATCATCTCCGCGCTTGACCGCGGGCACGCCACGCCGCGGCGCGACCACTTCGGCGCTGACCCGGCGGCCCAGGCATGCACTGAAGAAGGCCAGCGGCTCCGCCGGCCGCTCGCGCCGGGTGGCGGAGAGAGCGCGGCGCACGTCGTCCTCGCGGCGGCCT
>JBBRGF010000022.1:0-25098 GCA_038240975.1 Gemmatimonadales bacterium | reverse complement strand
TGATCACCGATTGGAGCGAGCCGGGCCTGTCGAAGAGGTATACGGACGGACGTGGGCGTTGGGCCACCTCCGCGATGTTTTTCTGCGGCACGTCGCCCGGGACCCAGCCGGCGAAGAGCCGCTCGAGCCTGGGACGGATCTCGGACATCGTGGTCGCCCCGACCACGACCAGGGTCGAGTGGTTCGGCTTGAACCAGGTCTGGTGGAACTTCACCAGATCGGCGCGCGTGATCTTCTGGGTGGAAGCCTCGGTCCCGGAGCCGCTCCACGGGTTGGCGTAGGCGTGGCCCTCGCCGAAGACGAGCCGGGGGAAGAGGCGGAGCGCCAGGCCGATCGGATCGGCCTTCTCCCGCTGAATCTGCGCGAGCCGCTGCTTCTTGAGCCGGTCGATGTCGGCCTGCCGGAATGCGGGGTGAAGCACGACTTCGGCGAACAGCTCCAGTGACGGATCGAGCTGGTCCCGAAGCGCCTCCAGCGACACGCTCGACGCGTCCAGGCGTGAGCCGGCGCCGAGGTTGGCTCCGAGCTCGGCGAGCCGGTCGCTGATTTGCAGCGCGCTGCGCGTGAGCGTACCCTCGTCGAGCATCGACATCGCGAGACTCGCGGTGCCCGGAAGGGCAAACTGATCCGACGCGAAGCCCGCGTCGACCAGGAGATCGAATTGCACCTGAGGGATCGAGCGCCGCTCGGCAAGCACGATCCTGAGACCGTTGGACAGCGTCGCGCGCTCGAGGGCAGGAAAGGCCGGCGCGGGAGTCGTCCCGGCGTCGGGCAGCTTCGAGCGGTCGGCGCCTGCCGGGGCGGTCGCGTATTCCGGGAAGGGGTGCACCTCGAGCGTGTATTCGCCGTCGGCGAGCCAGCGCGCCGAGGCGGCGCGGACCTGCGTCGCGGTGGCGGCGGCGAGTCGCTGGATGCGGACCTTGTAGAAATCCGGCCGGCCCGCGAACACCTCGCCCTGCGCGAGCACGTCGGATTTCCCGCCGAAGCCGCCGATGCGCTCGACGCCGCGGATGAACCCCGCACGGGCCCTCGCCTTGACCCTTTGCATCTCCGCCGATGTCGGGCCCTTCGCGAAGAAGCGCGCCAGCTCCTCGTCGACCGCCCTCTCCACCTTGCCGAGATCGACGCCCGGACGTGCGGTTGCCGTAACCGTGAAGAGCCCGCCGATCTCATGCGCGTCGAGCGAGGCTCCGACATCGGTGGCGATCTGCTCGTCGAACACCAGCCGCTTGTAGAGCCGTGACGACTTGCCGGCGCTCAGAACCGAGGCGGCCAGATCCAGGTACGTCGCATCGGCCGAAGACCACTGCGGCACGTTCCACACCTTGTACAGCCTGCTCTGCGGCACGCGGTCCTGCATCACGCCTCGCTGGCTCCCGGTGCGCTTCGCGACCCATGACTCCTGCCGCGCCACCGGTGGACCCGGCGGGATGTCGCCGAAGTACCGGTCGACCTTTTCCTTCGCGGTCTTCGCGTCCACGTCGCCGGCGATCACGAGCACGGCGTTCGAAGGCCCGTAGTAGGTCTGGAACCACCCCTTCACGTCGTCCAACTTGGCGGCATCGAGATCTTCCATGGAGCCGATGACGGTCCACGAATACGGATGATTCGCCGGATAGAGTTTCGGCGTCAGGAAATCCCACACCTTGCCGTACGGCTCGTTCTCCCCCTGGCGCTTCTCGTTCTGCACCACGCCGCGCTGCTCGTCGAGCTTGGCCTGGCTGATGGCGCCGACGAGGTGGCCCATCCGGTCCGATTCGAGCCAGAGCGCGAGGTCGAGAGCAGCCGTGGGCACGTTGGCGAAGTAGTTGGTGCGGTCCTCGTTGGTGGTCCCGTTGAGGTCGGTGGCTCCGGCCCGCTCGAGCGGGGCCTGGAACTCCTTGTCGTAGTGCTCGCTGCCGTTGAACATCAAGTGCTCGAAGAGGTGGGCGAACCCGGTCCTCCCGGGTTGCTCGTTCTTGGACCCGACGTGGTACCAGACGTTGACGGCCACGATCGGCGCTTTGTGATCCTCATGCACGATGAGCGTGAGACCGTTGGGCAGGACGAAGCGCTGGTAGGCGATGTCCACGGTGGATTGTGCGGCGAGTGCCGGCGGGCGGACGAGCAGGCTGAGCGCCGACAGCGCGCCGGCGATACGAAGAGCCACGGAGAGCCTCACGGAAGAGACGATGACGTGTGGATGGTCTGGTTGATGCCGAGCCAGTAGTGGCAGAGGTCGTGCAGCGTCGCGCGGAACTCACCGAAGACGACGGGCTTTTGAACGACGCTGTTGGCACCCAGATGATAGCACTGCGCGACCTCGCGCGGCTCGGCCGACGAGGTGAGCATGACAACCGGCGCGGTGCTCGTGCGTGGGTTGGACCGAATGGTGCGGAGCACGTCGACGCCATCGAGGCGCGGCAGCTTGAGGTCGAGGAGGATGAGACGGGGGACGGCCAGGCTCTGGCGGTGCCGGAAGCCGCCGCGCGCCAGAAGAAAGTCGAGCGCTTCCTCGCCGTCGCGGGCCACCCCGATCCTGAGGCCGGACCGCGAGGCTTCGCCGAGGGCGAGGAGGATCAGCTCGACCTCGAGAGGGTCGTCGTCTACGACGAGGGCGTCCGCGTCGGCGGGCAGCATTACCGCTTGCGGGCGCCGAACGTCATCGAGAACGTCGCGCCCACGTCGGGCTCGGCCTCCGCCCACACCCGTCCGCCATGGCGCTGAACCACCCGCTGCACCAGGGCGAGTCCGGCGCCGTCGCCCTCGAACTCGTCGGGCCGGTGAAGCCGTTGGAAGGTGCCGAAGAGCTTGCCGGCATGGGCCATCCTGAATCCGACACCGTTGTCCTGCACGGCGATACCGACCTTTCCGTCGGACTCCACCGGCCCGATCCGGATGAGCGCCCGCGCCCGGGGACGGGTGAACTTGAGGGCGTTCGCGAGCACTTCCTCGACGGCCGTCCGCACCAGGATCGGATCGGCGTCCTCCACCACCGGCAGCGGCTCGACCTTCCAGTCCACCATGCGGTCGTCGCAGGAGGCCTGCAATGCGCCGACCAGGTCTTCGACGATGCCGCCGAGGTCGACGTCCCGGGTGATCATGTCTTGCCGCCCGATCCTCACGAGCCTCACGAGGTCGTCCACCAGCCCGGCCATCCGGTTGGCGCCTTCTCCGATGCGCTCTGCGTAATGGCGCAAGCCCGGATCGAGCCCCGCCCCGCCGTCGAGCAGCATCATCTCGGAGAATCCACTGAGGTGACGCAACGGATCTCGCAGGTCGTGGGAGACGGCGTGCACGAGGGTGTCGGTTTCGGCGGTGGCGGCGCGGAGCGCGGCCCCGGCTTCGGCCACGCGGCGCTCGAGCTCGCCCGCCTGCCGGCTCAGCTCCTCGCGCAGACGGGCGTGCTGGATCGCGATGGCGAGCGGCGTGGCGATCTCGAGGGCGATGTCGCGGTGCTCGCTGTCGAACGCCGCGGCCGACCTCGATGCGAGGTTCACCTCGCCGATGGCCTCGCCGTCCACCAGCAGAGGAACCGAGAGGACGCTGCGCATTCCCTCCTCGCGCAGCTGACGCAGGAGCGGGGGTGGCGCTTCGAGCGCGTTCAGCTCTTCGATGTGTCTGACCGCGCCGCGGCGCAACACCTCGACCGGTGAGAGCGAGTCGATGGGGAGCGTGGTGGCGGGCAGGGAGGCGTCGTTGGCGTAGCCGGCGATCATCTGCGCCTGCCCGCGCCCCATGTCGAAGAGCACGACGGTGCATCGCTGGCACGGCAGCATGCGCCGGATACGGCCGAGTGCGGCGCGGCCGATCTCCGCCGGCGACCGGGCCGCAAGGATCGCCTGGTCGAGGTCGTGCAGAACGGTGAGGCGCTCGGCCGAGCGGCGCAGCCGATCTTCCGCTCGCTTTCGCTCCGTGATGTCGGTGACCATTCCCACGGTGCCGACGACCGCGCCGTCCCGTCCCACGATCGGGCTTCCCGACACGAGCCCCCAGACCTCGTTGCCGTCCCGCCGCCGGAAACGCAGGTCACGGCTGCCCGGTTTCGCGCCTGGAGCGCCGTTCAGCGCCTGCCGCGCCCCCTCGCGCGAGCCCGCGTCCAGGAAGTCGAGCACGGGCCGCCCGAGCATGGCGCCGTTCTGATAGCCCAGCATCTCGACCATCCGCGGGTTGACGTACGTGATCATGCCGCGATCGTCGGCCACCCAGATGCCTTCCTGCGCCACGTCCACGAGCCGCTTGAACCGCTCCTCGCTGTCCTGGAGCGCGCGAGTCCGGTCTTCGAGGCGGGCCTGTCTGGCCTCGAAGGCCGCGGCGTGGCCCAGTGCAGCGCCCGCGAACCCACTGAGCAGCCGGAGCACCTTTGCCTCCCGCTCCCCGAAGGCACCGGGCTGCGACGCCACCACCTTGAGCACACCGAGAGTGCGCTGGTCGTCGCGGAGCGGGGCCACGAGAAGGCTTCGAATGCCGAGATTGCGGTACGCGTCGTGGCCGATCCGCGTGTCGGTGAGGATGTCGTCGCTGCGCTGGAGCTCGCCGGTGCGGATGCAGATTCCCGAGAGGCTGGTCGACACGTGAAGCGTCGGCGCGTCGGTGCCGACGCTGGCCTGGGGGACAAGGTCGTCGCCTTCGATCGCTTCGATCACCGCGCCGTTGGCACCGGTGAGACGCCTGCTGTGCTCGGCGATGGCGCGCATGACCGTCCCGGAGTCGAGGCCGGCGCCGGCCACCGCCTGCTGCACTTCGATGACGGCCTGAAAGAGATCGGTGTCGGTCCGCATCTCCTCTTCGGCCAGCTTGCGCTCGGTGATGTCGTACTCGGTGCCGAGAAACCCGATGCGGCGGCCGAGCTCGTCGCGCAGCGTCGCCCACGTGCTGGCACACCACCGGACCTGCCCCGTGCGGGTGACCACGCGGTATTCCTGGTCGCGCAGGATGCCGCCCTGCTCCAGACGGTCCCATTCGGCGAGGAGCGCCGAGCGATCCTCGCGGTGGATGTATTGGAGAAACTCCTGGTCCCTGACATCCTCCTCGGCGTAGCCGGTGAGCCGCTCGAAGGCCGGATTGACCCTCACGAGCCGGCGCTGCATGTCGTAGACGATCACGCCCTCACGCATCGCCGAGGTTGTTGCGGTAAGCTGTCCCCTGGCATCCGAGGCGGCGCGCGCGGCCCGGCGGGCGCGCAGCACGAACACCACCACGGCCACCAGCAGGGTGGCGGCCAGAAGCGCGAGCGCGCCGATCCACAGGTGTTCGGGCGGAATGTCCTGGAGCTCGATGCCGACCATGGATTTATCCGATCACGGCAGGGCACCGGCCCCGGCAGGATCGCCGAGCACCTGGCGCACCTTTCTCAGGAGACCGTCGAGCGAGAACGGCTTTTCGAGGAACTCGGTGCCGGGGGCGAGAACGCGGTGCCTCGCGATCGATTCGTCGCTGGTTCCCGAGACGTAAAGCACCTTGATGGCAGGCCGGTGGATTCCCAGCCGGGCCGCGAGCTCGCGGCCGCTGACACGGGGCAGGAACATGTCGGTCATGAGCAGATGGATGTGCCCCGGATGGCGGTCGGCGATCGCCATGGCCGCCTCGGCATCCGACGCGGTGAGCACGGTGTAGCCCGAACGCTCCAGGACGCGCCGGGCCAGGTCGCGTACCTGCAGCTCGTCTTCCACGACCAGCACCGTCTCCGTGCCCGCATGCTTGACCCGGCTCGACTGGACGCTGGCCACGCCCGAATCGCTCCTCTCCGCCGACGGCAGGTAGATCGAGAAGGTGGTGCCCCGGTCGGCCTCGCTCTCGATGTCGAGAAAGCCGCCGCTTTGGCGGGCGATGCCGGCGATCGAGTCGAGCACGGGCGCCGGGCCCGCCACGCTGCCGGTGGCGCGCACGCCGAGTGTCACGTACGCGCCGTGACGCATCCCGGGGAAGCGGGCCACGTCGCTCTCGCCAAGCGTAAGGTTGCGGGTGATGAGCTCCAGCGTGCCGCCCTCGGGCATCGAGTCCCGGGCGTTCGCGCTGAGCTGCAGGAGGACCTGCTCGAGCTGCCCCGGATCGGCCAGGACGGAATCAAGATGGGGGTCGAAGGCCGGCGTCACCTGGATCCGGGTGCCCATCATCCGCCTGATCGCCGACACCGTGCCACCGGCCAGGCGGTTGAGGTCGAGAATCCTGGGCGTGATCATCTGGCGCCGGCTGAACGCGAGGAGCTGCCTGGCGAGGCTGGCGGCGCGATCGGCTGACTGCTGAATCTGGCCGATGTCGTCCCGCGCGTCGCCGGGCAGGTCGGGCTGCTCGTCGAGCAGCGCGAGGTGACCGAAGATGCCAGTGAGGAGGTTGTTGAAGTCATGCGCGATCCCGCCGGCGAGCTGGACGATGGCCTCGGCCCGGTCGGCCTGCATGATGCGCTGCTCCAGCGCCCGGCGGTCGGTCACGTCAGTGCAGCACCCGGCGTAGCCTCCGGGCTGCCCGTCCGGGCCCTGAACCGCTGCGCCGCTGCTGGCGAGCCAGTGGTATTCGCCATCGTGCCGCCGGGCCCGGAACTCGATCGAGAAGGGCCGGCCCGAGGCAATGGCCTCGTCGATCCGCGAGACGGCGGCCTCGCGGTCATCGGGATGAATGCGGTCCAGCCAGCCGAGTCCAAGCTCGTCTTCGACGCGGCGGCCGGTGAACTCCGGCCAACGGGAATTGACGTAGTCCCACCGGTGGCCGCCCCCCGACGTCCAGACGATAAGGGGGAGCGCGTCGTACGAGGTGCGGAAGTCGGCAGGGGGCATCGGCAAGACTTTCGGAGGAGTCCCGAAATCTTGCGGTCCTTCGGGGTCGCGGCAAGAGGCCCACCGCCCTACTCTTCACCCCCATGGCGTTTCTCGATAGCGAACGGCAGCGGGCCGCCACGCTGATCCTGGTACTGGGCATCGGCTTGGCATACGCCCTCTGGCCCTTCGCCACCGGGCTCACCGGCGCTCTCGTCCTCTACGTCGTCTTCTCTCCGGTCAACCGCTGGCTCAGCAAACGGATGAAGCGCAGCCTTGCCGCAGCCATCGTCGTGCTCGTCGCCGTGGTGCTCGTCGTCGGTCCGGGCATCTCGTTCGTCGGCCTCATCGCCAACGAGGCCCAGGACATGGCCAGCAGCGTCGTCAGGAGCCCTCTCCTCGGCCGTCTCCGCGAGCTTCGCGTCGGCACGTACGACGTCGGCGCCCAGCTCGAATCGGTCGGCTCGCAGATCATCTCCTGGCTGGGCGGCAGCGCGCTCAGCGCCGTGGGAACGGCTACCCGGCTCGGCATTCAGCTCACCGTCACGTTCTTCGGTCTCTTCTACATGCTCGTGGCCCCCGAAGGGGTCTGGAGCGGGGTGCGGCCGTTCATTCCCTTCACCCACGACAACGCCGAAATCCTGCGCTCCCGATTCCGCGATGTGACGATCTCGACCCTCGTCGGTACCGGGCTCACCGCGGTCGTGCAGGGTGTGCTCGTCGGCGTGGCATTCTGGGTAACCGGGCTCTCCAATGCGCTCTTCTGGGGCGTGGTCACCGTCATAGTCTCGGTTCTGCCCGTGGTTGGCAGCGGGCTCATATGGGGTCCGGGGGCGGCGGCCCTGGCGCTCGACGGGCGGTACGGATGGGCCATCGCGCTCGCCATCTGGGGTATCCTGGCCGTGGGGAACGTCGACAGCATCATCCGGCCGATGGTCTTCAGACGGTGGGCGCAGATCCATCCGTTCATTACCGTCATCGGTGCCTTCGCCGGCATCAGATGGTTCGGCCTCCTCGGACTGCTGATTGGCCCGCTCGCCATCTCTTACTTCTTCGAGCTGATTCGCATGTACCGCGCCGAGCATCTCGACGCTGAGGAGGCCGCGACCCGGCCAGTAGGGCTCTGAAGCGGGAAACGAGCGAGGCGAGAAGCTATGGTACGCCTCTCGCCCCAACTCCTTTCCCTTCCCCTTTTCCGCTTTCTCCGTTCCCCGCTTTACTAGTTGGTGCGGGTCAGCTCCACCCGCCGATTCTGCGATCTGCCCTCCACGGTCCTGTTCGATGCGATCGGCTTCGAGGGACCAAAGCCGGCGGCCTTGAGCCGAGCGGCCGCGACGCCCTTTTCTTCCAGGTAGGCACGAACCGTCTCGGCGCGGGCCTTGGACAGGCGTTTGTTGAGCGCCAGAGAGCCGGTGTTGTCGGTGTGGCCAGAGACCTGGACCTTGATCGAGTCGTTGGCCACGAGCGATTCGGCCACGCCGTCGAGAATGGTCTTCGATTCCGTGGTGAGATCCGATTTGCCAGTCTCGAAGTTCACCCCCTCGAGAATGAGGGTCTTCCTCTTGGCCTCGAAGAGCACCTGGCAGCCGTCGGCGTCGACCTTGACGCCTGCGGGTGTATGGAGGCAACGATCCTTGTCGTCCATGACACCGTCGCCGTCGGCATCCTTGGGCAGCGAGCAGCCCTTTTCGTCGACCTTGTCGCCGGCGGGAGTGCTGGCGCACTGATCCTTGTCGTCCATGACGCCGTCGGCGTCGGCGTCCTTGGGCAGCGAACAGCCCTTCGCATCGACCTTGTCGCCGGCCGGGGTATCGGCGCAGGCGTCGACGTCGTCGAGCACACCGTCGCCATCGGCATCCTTGATGGTGCAGCCCTTGGCGTCAACCTTGTCGCCGGCGGGAGTCTTGGGGCACGTGTCGACCTTATCGGGCACGCCGTCCCCATCCTTGTCTCTCACTTTGCCGTCGCCGCGGCCGCCGAGCATGAAGCTCAGGCCAGGCTGTATGCCCCAGTTCCAGTTGTCGGAGGCTCCATTCTTCGGCGAGGGGATGTAGTCGAGGTATGAATCGATGCGAATCGACGTGATATCGCCCAACCCTAGCCGTAAGCCGACACTGCCGGTGGCCCCATTGTCGGAGACGTGCCGGTCGCGGCGGTAGAACGTGTGCACGAATCCGCCGCCGAATACGACACCGACATGCTCGCTTGCACTCACGTTGTACGCGAGCCGCGCGCGCACCGGAATGTACGAGACGTCACTGTCGTTCGGGGCGCTTGTGGGAACCCATGCGCCCTCGCCCTCGATGGCGAGGTGGTTGCTGAGAAAGAATCCGAGACGGGCTCCGAGCCCTCCCCGGCCCTGTTCGAGCCGCAACGATTTATCGAAATAGCTCACTTGTGGAAAGAGACCCAGCTCGACCGTGCCGGCGTGCTGTGCCTCCACATGCGAGACGACGGCCACAGTGGCGAAGAGGGCCAACGCATGCGAGCGCATCCTGCCTCCTCATATCGGGTAATACGGGGGACGGCGAACCCTTGCCAATATAGCGAGCGACTCTCGACGGCAAAGGGTTGCAATGCAGCACCGCCAGATATTTTAGGTTGATGCCGTTGGCGGTGGGAGAAGAGCATGGTTCGGTCTTTCTTCTCTTTCGCGCCGACATGCAGGTTGGCAATGGTATGACGCCGCCTCCTCGCGGCAGGGCGATGGCGCCGCCCTTTCCCTCCCACGCCGGCCGGCGCCTTTACGGTCGGTCTCGCGAGTTGAGGAACTATGTGATGCTTTCTGCTGCCCTTGAACAGGAGCGCCTCCTGATCGCGGAGCGCCTCCTCAACGAGATCGAGCGCCGCCACGGACTGCCGCATCCCGAGAACCGAGATCTTTACCCCGTCATCATCGAACGTTTCCTCGCCGCCTACTTGCCCGAAGCACGAGACGGCGAGCTCGCTCCCCAGGCACTGGAGTACGCCTTCGCACCGACTCTGGCCGAATCTCTCGATCTGCTGCGCGACGTCGTCAGCGAATCGCCGGACGGCCGCGGCTCTGCGCTCTACATCCACGATCTCGATATCGGGGTCACGGTTGACACGCGGAAGCTGAACTGATCGTGCCCCGAGGGGTTCCCTCACGGCAACAAGGCGAGCGCGCGTGGGCGGCTCGCCTTTTTCGTGGCCGGAAACCTCCTCCGGCTTGGGCACGTCCTCTGAATGGCCCGTTCTCGAGGAGTCGTCTCATGCGTGTATCGTCGATCGTTTTGTCTGCTGCAATGGCAGTGGTCCCGGCCGCGGCGCCACCGGCCATCAGGGAGTACGTCATTCCCCGCCCGGGGAATTTTCCCCACGATCCCGCGGTCGCCCCCGACGGGAGCGTCTGGTACACCGACCAGAGCAACAGCTACATCGGCCATCTCGATCCGGAAACCGGAAAGATCGTCGACTATCCGACGCCGACTTCAGAATCCGGGCCGCACGGAATTACCGTCGCGCCGGATGGGTCGGTCTGGTATACGGGACAGGCGCGGGGCCTGCTCGGACGCGTCGATCCATCGAGCGGCAAGATCACCGAGTTCGCCCTGCCGAGCGCGGTGCGCAATCCGCACACGCCGATTTTCCACCGAGGGAAGGTGTGGTTTACCGACGCGAACAACAACAGCTTCGGCAGTCTCGACCCCGCGTCGGGCGCAGTCAAATCCTACGCCGTCCCGACACAGAACTCGGTCCCCTACGGAATAGTGGCGGCACCCGATGGATCGATCTGGATCGCGATGCTCGGCACCAACCATCTGGGGCATGTCGATCCCGCCACCGGCGCCATCCGCGAGGTCTCCCTTCCCGAGGTGGGAGCCCGGCCCCGGCGACTGCAGGTGGGACACGACGGGACCGTCTGGTACACCGACTACGCCCGGGGCTATCTCGGCGCGCTCGATCCCAAGACGGGAAAGGTTCGCGAGTGGCCGTCGCCCTCGCCGAACGCGGGCCCATACGGAATCTCCATCGGCACCGACGGCCGCATCTGGTACTGTGAATCGAAGGAGGGCAAGATGGTGGCCTTCGATCCGAAGACGGAAAAGATGGAAGTCGTGCCGATCCCCACGGCCGGCGCCATCGTGCGCCACATGGAAACCGACAGCACACGAGGCAGGCTATGGCTCGCGCTGAGCGGAATCGGACGGCTCGGAAAGATCGAGCTCGGGGGTGCCGACAAGTCACGGCGGACCCAGTGAATAGGCTGTCGCTCTGGACAGTGGGCGCGGCGCTGCTGCTGGCCGCTCCATCAACCGCCGAGGCGCAGAAGGAGCATCCCGATCGCGGGCTTCAGCGTGAGCTCGAGTCGGTGGTCCGCGATTTTCACGGCGACGTGGGCATCTACGTCCACCACCTTCGCACCGGCGCTTCCGCAGCGGTGAGAGCGGACGAGGCGTTCCCCACGGCCAGCATGATCAAGGTGCCGATCATGGCGGCGGTTTTCGATCGAGTGGCGCGCGGGGAGCTCGCCTTCACCGACACGGCGCCGGCGCCGAGGCCGGTGGCGAAGTATCCGGAGGGAGATCTCGTCGCCCAGCTCAGCGATACCGCGCACGTGGAGGTGAGCAGGCTGCTCACGATGATGCTCACCTTCAGCGACAACACCGCGTCTCTGTGGCTGCAGCAGATCGCCGGCGGGGGCGCCACGATCAACCGGTGGCTCGAGCAGAGCGGTTTTCAGACGACAAGGGTGAACGCGCGCACGCCCGGCCGCGAGGCGGCGTTCGACTCGCTCGGCTGGGGGCAGACCACGCCGCGCGAGATGGCCCGGCTGGCGACGATGATCAGGCAGGGACGGGCGGTGAGCCCGGCGGCCAGCGAGGAGATGTACCGCACGATGACGCGGAGCTACTGGACGGGCGAGGCGTTGTCGCAGATTCCGCCCACGGTGCAGGCGGCGTCCAAGCAGGGTGCGGTAGACCGCTCGCGCTCGGAAGTACTGGTCGTCAACGCTCCGTCGGGAGACTACGTCTTCTGCGCCATCACCAAGAATCAGGCCGACACGAGCTACGCCGCTACCAATGAGGGGTACGAGCTGCTGCGGAAGGTTTCGGCGCTGCTCTGGCGGCGCTTCGAGCCGAAGCACCCGTGGAAACCGGCGGAGGGCACGGAGGCGTTCAAGCCGGCGGACTGACGGTGTGCTGGTAGCCCGCCTTGCGCACGATGCCCAACGTGCATATTTATGCAATATGCAATCTCGGCACCGCCTCCTCGCCCTCGCCTTTTCCGGCGGCCTCGATACCTCCTACTGCGTGCCCCGTCTGGCCGATGACGGCTGGGTGGTGCACACCGTCTACGTCGACACCGGCGGCTCGACCGCCGGCGAGCGCGCCGCCATCCGCAGCCAGGCCGAGCGCGTCGGCGCGGTGGAGCACCACGAGGTAGACGCCAGGGCTCGGGTCTTCGACCGCTTCGTTCGCTACCTCATACAGGGCAATGTCCTGCGGGGCGAGGTCTATCCGCTCAGCGTGGCCGCCGAGCGGACGCAGCAGGCGCTGTCCTTGGCGGAGGTGGCGCGCGACATCGGTGCCGCGGCGGTGGCCCACGGCTCGACCGGCGCCGGCAACGATCAGGTGCGGTTCGACGTCGCCCTTCGCGTCCTCGCTCCCGAGCTCGAGATCGTCACGCCCATTCGCGACGGCGGCATCAAGCGCGACCAGGCCATCACTTTTCTCGAGGCGCGCGGTCTCCCGGTGCCGGCCCAGGCGAGTGCGTACTCGATCAACCGCGGACTCTGGGGCACCACCTGGGGCGGCGGGTGGACGCACGACACCTGGGCCGGCCCGCCGGCCGAGCTGCTCGACCCTCCCGCCGACGCCCCCGCGGCAAGGGAGATCGTACTGGCCTGGGAACGGGGGCTGCCGGTGTCACTGGATGGCGCGCTGCTGGCGGGTCCGTCGCTCGTGGCGGAGCTCGGCACGCTGGCCGAAGCGTACGGGGTCGGGAGAAACATCCACGTCGGCGAGACGGCGCTCGGGATCAAGGGACGGATCGGCTTCGAGGCGGGCGCCGCGCTCGTGCTCATTGCGGCCCACCGCGAGCTCGAGAAGCTGGTGCTCACCAAGTGGCAGACCTTCTGGAAGGACCAGCTCGGCCGATTCTACGGCGACCGCCTGCACGAGGGACAGTACTTCGACCCAGCCCTTCGGGACATCGAGGCGCTGATCGCCAGCTCCCAGAGCCGCGTCACCGGCGAGACCCGGGTGCGCCTCGCGCCCGGGCGCTTCCAGGTGGTCGGGACGCGAAGCCCCCATTCGATGATGGACACCACCGTCGCGACGTACGGCGAGGAGAACCGGCTCTGGACCGGAGACGAGGCCCGCGCCTTTGCCCGGGTTTCGGCCGTGCCGTCACTGCTGGCCGCACGAGCGGCCGGCGCCGGCAAGTGACGGAAGAATATTCACCACGGAGAACAATTCAATCCTCCTTTTTTCCTTCGTGTCTTCCGGGCTTCCGTGTTGAATGACCGCGCCAACGTCGTCTGAAGAGGCAAATACGCCATGGTCGTTACGACTCGTGTGAGACTCGATCGCATCAGCTCCTCCACCCGCAATGCGGCCCTCTCGCCCGAGGTGATCGTCGGCGACGGGATCATCGCGGCGGAGGGCTACGTCCTCGCCGTCCGTATCCTGGCGGACAAGGCCACCTACAACACCATCGAGGACACGAGCGGCCGCATGCTCGCGCTCCGCGCCGGCGACGCGCTCGCGGGCGTGCTGGGCTCGCGCCGTGCGCTTCGCGGATACGCGGGGGAAGTGCCGGGCAGTATCGCCGTGGGCGACACCATCGACGTGCTCAATCTCGGCGGCATTCTCGGGCGGTGCACGTCGGTCAACCCGGAGATCGGCGCGCCGTTCAAGGCCGAAGTGCTCGGCGCCGTCCTGGCCTTTCCGGAGCTCGGCGACCGGATCGGCCGGCCGGCTCACATCCGAGATCGTGCCGTGCCGCCGGCCGACACGCTCGAGACGCGCGTCCCGGTGGTCTACGTGGCCGGCACCTGCATGAATGCGGGGAAGACGGTGGCCGCGACCGAGCTGGTGCGGGGCCTGTCGCGCGGCGGACTCCGCGTCGCCGCCGCCAAGCTCACCGGCGTGTCGCTCATGCGTGACGCGCTCTCGATGCTCGACGCCGGGGCCGTCTCGGCGCTGACCTTCAACGACGTCGGCATCGCGAGCACCCATCCGGGCGTCACCGTCTCGACCGCCAAGGGGATTTTCAACCGCCTTTCCGCCTCGAAGCCCGATGTGATCGTGGCCGAACTGGGCGACGGCATTCTGGGGGAATACGGGGTGCAGGACATTCTGCGCGATGCCGAGCTGACCCGGGTCGGCGCGGCCTACATCATGGCGGCGCCCGATCCGGTGGCGTGCTGGGGCGCGGCCGAGCTGATGCGCCGGGAATTCAACCTCGCCATCGCGGCGATCACGGGACCCGCCACCGACAACGAGGTCGGACAGCGCTACATCACCACCGGTCTCGGCCTGCCGGCGCACAATGCCCTGCGGGATGCCGAAGGTCTGCTGCAGGTCGTGCGGACCTCGCTGGATGTCTGGCGACTCTCCGCCTCCGGTGCCGAGCTGGTGGCCGAGCGCCGATGAATATCGCCGTCATCGGCGCCGCCGGATACGTGGGAGGCGAGCTGCTGCGCATGCTGCTGCAGCATCCCGAGGTCTCGGAGTGTGTCGCGACGAGCCGCAGCCAGGCCGGGAAGCCCATCGCCGATGTGCATCCGGGACTCGGCGCCTTTCCCGACGCGCGCTTCTCAGGCGCCGCCCCCGGCGAAGCGGCGCGGGGCCGCGACGTGGTCTTTCTCTGCCTCGAGCACGGAGAATCGTCGCGTCTGGCCGGCGAGGTGTTCGAGGCGGGCCCCGGACTCGTCATCGATCTGGCGGCCGATTTCCGCATTCGCGATCTACCGCTCTACGAGAAATTCTACGGAGCGCACGCCGCGCCCGAGCTGGTGGGCCGGTTCACCTACGGCCTGGCCGACGTCCGTGGGGCCGGCTTGCGGGGCGCGACGGCCATCGCCGCCCCCGGGTGCTTTGCGACAGCGGCGCAGCTCGCGCTCTATCCGCTGGCCCGCGCCGGTCTCGACGTCTCGCCATCGATCTTCGCCATCACCGGGTCCAGCGGCGCCGGAGTGCAGCCGCGCCCCACGACGCATCATCCGATGCGCGCGCACAACGTCTTCGCCTATTCTCCTCTCGGGCACCGGCACGAGGCGGAGGTGCTCCAGTCGTGGAGGGAGTGGATCGGCCGCCCCGACGCCACGACACGGATGCTGGTGCACTCCGGACCGTTCGTGCGGGGCATCTATCTGACACTGCACGCCTACCTCCCCCGCGGGCTCGCCGTGAGCGCCGGAGATCCAGGCACGGCGGCAGTGGAGTGGTATCGGGACGCCTTTCGCGACCGCCCGTTCGTCCGCGTGCTCGACAGGCCGCCGGAGCTGACGCACGCGGTGGGCACCAACTTCGCCCTCATCCACGCCCTCGAGAGCGCGGACGGCCGCGAGATCCAGACTACTGTTGCGATCGACAATCTCATCAAGGGCGCGGGGGGCCAGGCCATTCAGGCCATGAACCTCGCGCTCGGCCTCGACGAGCGCGCCGGCCTCACCGCCGCCGGGATCTATCCGTGCTGACGACGTCGGCGCTCCTGCCGGTTTATGCCCAGATGCCGGTGCGACCCGTCCGGGGGCACGGCTCCTGGCTCGTGGACGAGGACGGCAGCGAGTGGCTCGACGCGTACGGCGGCCACGCCGTTGCCTCGACCGGGCACAGCCATCCCGATGTCGTGCGGGCCATCGCCGAGCAGGCGGAGACGCTGCTCTTCTACTCGACGGCGGTGCCGCTGCCTCAGCGTGAAGAGCTGGCGGAGCGCCTTGCAGCGTGGTGTCCCGACCCCCTCGGACGCGTCTTCTTCTGTAATTCCGGCGCGGAGGCCAACGAGAACGCGCTTCATCTCGCCCGGCGGTATACCGGCCGCCAGACGATCGTGAGCGTGCGCGGCGGGTGGCACGGGCGCACGGCTGCCACGCTGGCCTGCACCGACGGGGCGCGATATGAGGAGGCGGCCAGGCGCGCCGGCATTCCGCTCTCGCGCAAGGTCGGGTTCGACGACGTAGCCGAGCTGGACGACGCGGTCGACGACGCGGTGGCGGCGGTGCTGGTGGAGCCGGTCCAGGGCTTCGCCGGCGCGCGCGACTGCTCACCCGAATTTCTCGCCACGGCCCGGCGCATCTGCGACGACCGCGGCGCGGCCCTGCTCTTCGACGAGGTACAGTGCGGCGTCGGCCGATGCGGAGCGTTCAGCGCCGCCGAATCGTTCGGCGTCACCCCGGACGCGCTCACATTCGCCAAGGGATTGGCCGGTGGATTACCCATCGGAGCGCTGGTGGCATCGCCGGCGCTCACCGATTTGCTTACTCCCGGCGATCTCGGCAGCACGTTCGGCGGCGGGCCGGTGCCGTGCGCGGCGGCTCTGGCCAACCTCGCCGTGATCGAACGGGATGGGCTGATCGCGAACGCGGTGGCCGTGGGCGATCGGCTCACCCAGGGAGCGCTCGATCTCGGTGTGCCGCGGGTGACCGGTCGCGGGCTCCTCCTCGGCTTGCACCTCGACCGCCCCGCCGCCGACGTGCAGCGGGCGCTCTTCGGAAAGAAAATGCTGACCGGCACCGCCACCGATCCCCGCGTGCTGCGGCTGCTGCCGCCGCTGTCGTTCTCGCACCGGGAGGCCGACCTGCTCCTCGCGGGGCTCAAGGAGGTGCTGTAGTGGCCAAGCGCGATTTTCTCGCCCTCGAGGACTGGGGGGCTGCCGAAGTCGAGGGGCTGCTCGCGCTCGCCGCCCGGGTCAAGCGCGGGGAGGTGATGGGCGGCCTCGAGAGGAAAGTGCTCGCCATGGTGTTCATGGACCCGAGCCTTCGCACTCGGACCAGCTTCGAGACGGCGATGTTCCTGCACGGCGGCCACGGAGTCGTGCTCGAGCCGGGAAAGGGAAGTTGGCCGCTGGAGACGGAGCCGGGCGCCGTGATGGACAAGGACTCCGTCGAGCACATCGTCGACGCCGCGCGGGTGCTGGGACGGTACGCCGATGCGGTCGGCGTGCGAAGCTTTCCGCGCGGCGGCGACTGGGCGATCGCACGGCGCGACGACATCGTTCGCAACTTCGCGAAGTACTGCGAAAAGCCGGTGATCAACTTCGAGTCGGCCAGGCGGCATCCCTGCCAGGCGCTGGCCGATGCGATGACGCTGCGCGAGAAACTCGGCGACCCAGCCGGAAAGCGCTTCGTGCTCACCTGGGCCTGGCATCCCAAGGCGCTCCCGACGGCGGTGCCGGCCAGCGCCGCGCTCGCGGCGGCACGGCTCGGGATGGAGATCGTGATCGCCCGGCCCGACGGGTTCGAGCTCGACCCCGAGGACACGGCGCTCATCCGCAAGCTGGCGCAGCAGTCGGGCGGCGAGTTCGTTCACATCATCGACGACCCCGACGATGCCACCGTAGGAGCCGACGCCGTGTACGTGAAATCGTGGGGCTCGGTCAAGCTCTACGGCCGGCCGGAGGAAGAGGCGGCGCAGCGCGCGGGCCTCCGCGACTGGCGGCTCACTCCCGGGCGGGTGCGTTCCACCCGCGGCGGCAAGGGCATCGTGATGCACTGCCTTCCGGTGAGGCGAAACGTGGAGATCGACGACGCCGTGCTCGACGGCCCCAACTCGGTCGTGGTGGATCAGGCGGAGAACCGGCTCCACGCGCAGAGAGCGCTACTCCTTGAGCTGATAGGACAGCGTTCTTCTTTCTCCTTTCCCCGGAGTGGCATTGTCGATTGACACCACCCGGGGTATCGCCGGGCTCAAGGGCGCGCTGCGATACGTTCGGGCATACCGCGACCAGGTCTTCGTCGTGAAGCTCGGCGGTGACGTGGTCGGCGAAGCGGAGGCGCTCGAGCAGGTCACGGCCCAGCTCGCGCTGCTCTCCTCGTTGAGCATCCGTCTCGTCGTGGTGCACGGCGGCGGCCCGCAGGCCTCCGCGCTGAGCCGCCGGCTCGGCGACGAGCCCCGCATCGTCGCGGGCCGCCGGGTGACCGACGACGCCGGGCTCGATGTCGCCAAGATGGTGTATGCCGGAAAGCTGAACGTCGACCTGCTCGCTGCGCTGCGGGAGCACCGAGTGCAGGCGGTCGGGCTGAGCGGCGTCGACGCCGATCTGATCACGGCGCACAAGCGACCTCCCGTGCAGGTGGTGGACGATTCCGGAGCGACGCTCAAGGTCGACTACGGCCACGTCGGCGACATCGACCGGGTGGATCCACGGATCCTGCTCACCCTCATGGAGGCGCGCTTCGTGCCGGTGGTGGCGAGCCTCGCCGGCGGCGAGGACGGCGAGGTCTTCAATGTCAACGCCGACACCGTCGCCGAATCGCTGGCGGTCGCCCTGCGCGCCCAGAAGCTCATCTTCCTCACCGGCGCGCCCGGCGTTCTCCGCGACCGGAACGATCCGTCGACGCTGGTGACGTTTGCCGACCCGGACGACCTCGCGGGGCTGGTCGCGAGCGGCGTGCTCACGGGGGGGATGCGTCCCAAGGTGGAGTCGTGCATCCGGGCGGCGACCGGCGGGGTAGAGCGCACCCACATCATCGACGGTCGAGCCCCCGACGCGCTGCTCCTCGAGGTCTTCACCGGATCGGGGTGCGGAACGATGATCGTCGGACGGAAGGAGAAGGCGACATACCTGGGGGTCGATCTTGCCGGATGAGGCCGACCTGCTGTCGGCCATGGTAGCCATTCCGTCGGTCAGCGGAGACGAGGCGGCGCTGGCCGCCTTCATCGAGCAGACCGCCCGCGGCTGGGGTCTCGACTGCGTGCGGAACGAGGCTGCCGTGCGGGTCGAGATACACGGCCGCAGGACGGGGCCGACAATCGCCCTTGTTTCCCACCTCGACGTGGTGCCCCCGGGCGAGGGCTGGACGCGCGACCCCTTCGGCCCCGCGATCGAGGGAGACCGCCTCTACGGCCGCGGCTCGGGCGACGCGAAGGCCTCGGTGTCGGCGATGCTCCTCGCCGCGCGCGACGTACATGCCGCCGGCGGGCTCGCCGCCGGCCGCCTGCTGCTGCTCTTCGGCTACGGGGAGGAGACGAAGAACACCACGATGGAGCTGGCCGTGTCGGCGTCCGGGACCATCGATGCCGCCGTGGTGGGCGAGCCGACCAACCTCGATGTGGCGATCGCGCAGCGCGGCCTGATGATGGTGGACCTGCGGGCCGGCGGCGACCAGCGTCACGCGGGCTACGCCAGCGCCGACGGCGATTTCGTCAACTCGACGCTGGTGCTCGCCGCCGACCTGCTCCGGCTCGGCGGCCTCTTCACCGGCCGGACCCACCCGGTACTTGGCCAGACGGTAGCGACGCCGACGATGCTCCAGGCCGGCATCAGCCGCAACGTGACGCCGCCGGTGGCGCAGGCGGTGCTCGACATCCGCAGCACACCCGACTGGACCCATGAGGAGATCACCGACGTGTTGCGGCGCTCGCTCCGCAGCGAAGTCGTGGTCACGTCGCGGAGACTGGTGCCGTGCGAGACGCCGGCAGCCTCTCGCCTGCTCGATGCCGTCCGGCGCGTGCGGCCCGAGGCGGGGACGTTCGGCAGTCCCACCTGCTCGGACTGGGTCTTTCTGCGCCACTTCGACACCATCAAGTGCGGGCCCGGAACGAGCCGTCGCTCGCACACGCCCGACGAATACGTCGATCTCCCCGAGGTCACCGCGGCGCGCGGATTCTACGCCCGGCTCGCCCGCGCCTACCTGGGCGAGGACTAGACCGGATGGCGCGGGCCTCGACCCTCTGGAGTTCCGCTGCGCCGCTCGATCGCGCGATGTGGGAGTTCACTTCGGCCACCGACCGGCCGTGGGACGCGAGGCTGCTGCGCTGGGATGTCTTCGGCAGCCTCGGACACATCGAGTCGCTTCGCGCGTCCCGGCTGCTGACGAGCGCCGAGTATGCGGACCTCCGGCGCGGGCTGCGAGCCGCCCTGGCGGCGGTCGATAGCGGCAAGCTCACCGCCGCCCGTCACGAGGATATCCATACCGCCGTCGAAGAGTGGCTGACGCGAAGGCTCCCGGGCACCGGAGAGCGGCTCCACACCGGGCGGTCGCGCAACGATCAGGTGGCCTGCGATCTGCGGCTCTATCTCAAGGACCGGCTTCTCACCGTGCACGCCGGAGCACTCGACCTCGTCGCCGCGCTCGTCGCCTTTGCCGCGCGTCACCGCAGGGTACTCTGGCCGGGTTACACGCACACGCGCCGCGCCATGCCGTCGTCGCTGGGACTATGGGCCGGGGCGTACGCCGAGGGAGTGCTCGATACCGTCGAGTCCCTGCGCGTCGTGTGGCCTCAGGTCGACCGCTCTCCGCTCGGAAGCGCCGCGGGATACGGCGTGCCTCTCCCGCTCAAGCGAGAGGTGGCCGCTCGCGCGCTCGGCTTTGCCGGGCTCGACCGCAACGTCGCGACCGTGCAGGGGGGACGAGGCAAGCTGGAGGCGGCGGCGCTCTTCTGGTGCGCGCAGCTCGGCCACGAGGTCGCCCGACTCTCGCAGGACGTGATTCTCTTCTCGGGAGAGGAGTACGGCTACCTCACGCTCCCGGCGGAGCTCGCGACCGGCTCGAGTATCATGCCGCACAAGCGCAACCCCGACCTCTTCGAGCTGGCGCGCGGCAGCGCGGCCGCGCACGACGGCGATCTTCTCGCCGGCATGCAGATCAGATCGAAGCTCGGCGGCGGCTACCACCGCGACTTCCAGCTCCTCAAGGAGCCGCTGATGCGTGGACTCGACCGCACTGTCGCCACGCTCGGCATCGCCGCGCTCGCGGTCCCGCGGCTCGGTGTCGACAGGGCGCGGTGCGCCGCCGCGCTCGATGGCGGAGCGCTCGCCACCGACGAGGTGATGCGCCGCGTCGAGGATGGCCGGGCCTTTCGCGACGCCTACCGCGACGTGGCGTCCGCGCTCGCGAGGGGCGAGCGCTTCCCGGCACCGTCGCGGGATCTCATCATCGCCCGGCGGAGGTCGACGGGGGGCATCGGCAATCTGGGACTTTCGGACGTGCGGGCGAGAGCGCGAGCGGCGAGGACGTGGGAGCGCCGGCTGTGCGGACGCTTCGCGGCTGTGCTGGCCCGGCTCGAGGGGAGGCGCACGGCCCGATGACCGCCGACCGCCGAAAGCGGCACCTCAAGATCCTCGAGCTGATCAGCACCCGAGCGGTTCACACCCAGGAAGAGCTGGCGGAGGCGCTCGCGTCGGAGGGGTGGGATGTGACGCAGTCGTCCGTGAGCCGCGACATCGCCGCGCTCCGTCTCATCAAGTCGGGTGGAGCCTATCGCCGGCCGACCTCCGTCGCGAGTCCGGTGGACCCCGACGAGCGCCGCATCGCGGATGGCGTGCTCACGGTGGACCGCGCGGGCGACGCGCTGGTCGTCCTCCACACGCCGCCGGGTGAGGCGAACCGGGTGGCCGTTGCACTCGACCGCCTGGCCTGGCCCGATGTGGTGGGCACCCTGGCCGGCGACGACACCATCTTCCTTGCGGTCAAGGACGCGAGCGCGCAGCGTAAGGTGATCGGAGAGGTGCGGAAGCTCGCGAGAATCTGAAGGAGGGAGCGATGCGGTCGCTGCTGCTGATGCTGACCCTCGTGCTGGGCGGCTGCGCAGAGAAGACCGGCGCGATCACGCCGGAGCAGCAACGCCGCCTCGACGCGGAAGGCATCGTGCGCCGGTCGGACGACCAGGTATTCCGCTACACCCGCGGGTCGGGCACGCGGAATGCCGGGTGGGAGGATCGCCGGGCGTCGATCATCGTCACGAAGCAGAGCCTCATCATCCACAAGAACGAGAAGCTCGGCCTCGAGATCACCCCGCGCACGCGGAGATTCGTGCAGGTGCGCCGCGACGGAAGCCGGGTGAGGATCAGCGCGGGCGGCGGCCAGTCGGCTGAGAGCTGGTCGTTCGTTCCGCCCGATGATGCCGCCGGGTGGGCCGACGACATCAGGGCGGTAGTGAGGTTGGCGAAGCCACGCAGCGATTGAATCCCTGCCGGTCGAACACGGTGTCGCGCGTAATGGCCAGGCTGCGGCGGTAGAGCGCCACGGCCTGGCCGCAGCGATTCGTCGCGCTGTATCGGTCGCCCATCTCGGCGAGAAGTCGCGGGTCGTCCTGAAACAGCCCGAGGGCCTTCTGGTACGCGCGCTCCGCGCCCGAGCGGTCGCCTTTGGCGGCCAGCGTGTGGGCGTGAATCCAGTGCGTGCGATAGCTGTCGGGCGCGTCGACGAGCAGCGAGGCGAACAGCGTCTCGCTGTCCCGCCATACCGGCTGGCGCCACGCGCTTCGGACGGTGCCGGCCAGCAGCAACACTCCTCCCGCGCCGGTGGCCAGCACGCGCAGTCGCGGCCACTGCCTCCTCAGTCGCTCGATGAGCCAATCGATTCCAACCGCCGCCCCGAGCACCGCACCGACGCTCGGCAGGAACATCGTCCGCTCCGCCAGCAGAATGCCCGTCGGCACGACCAGATTACTGACCGGCAGGATCGTGATGGCGACCCAGGATACGGCAAACGCGATCGTCGGTAGCCTGTGGCGCGCTCTCCATCCCGCGATACCCGTCGAGAACAGCAACAGCCCACCCACGATCTGGCGCGGTCCCAGGCCGTGCGCCACCCGGATTTCCAGCGGCATGTAGTCCGCTTGGAGGTGCACGGGTATCAGGAGCAGCCGATACCATTCGGGCGCGACGCCAAGCACGGTGAGCAGACGGTCGCCGAGAGAAAGGTTGGCGAGGGCGGCGGCGGAGCGCTCACCTGCGAAGCTTCCGGTGACCGACGCCCGGACGACCAGCAGAACAACGGCGGTGAGCAGGAGAGCCGTGTAGAGGAAAACGAGATCGCGGCGTTGCACGACGGCTCGGAAGCGGCCAGTCAGCATGGCGCCTTCGACGGCGAGCAACAACCCGGGCAGTATGACGGCGTGTTCCTTGAAGAGGCAACCGGCGCCGTAAAACGCCGCGAGGACCGCGATGTCCAGGGGCCGGATGCGGTCGCGCACCGACATGTAATAGGTCACGGCGGCCAGCACACAGACCGCCGCCCACAACTCCGATTGGCCCACCGAATTGCCGACCGCTTCGACGTGCACCGGGTGCACCGCGAACAGCGCTGCCGCCCACCATCCCGGCGATTTCCCCAGCAATCGCACCGCCAGGCCGTACACCAGCAGGCATGCCAGGAGGTAGAGCAGGACGTTCACGAGGTGGTATAGCAGCGGCGCACCGCCACCGAGCCGCCACTGGACGGCAAAGGCGAGGGAAGAGAGCGGCCGGTACAGTGCCACGTGGGCCCAGTAGGAGCGCGAAAAGAACTGCCATGGTGCATCGAGACGGTGAATACGCCAGTCGTTGGCGATGATACTGATGTCGTCGTAGGCGAAACCGTTGCCCAGGCTCGCGATCGAAGCCGCGAGGGCGAGCAAGAGGGGCGGCCCCGAAGAGCCGCCCCATCGAGCGCTACGGTCGAAAGCCAGAGCTACTCTGAGAAGAATTCGGCGGAGAATATCCTGGACGTGAGCGTGTCGACCCCTGGCATGGACGGCACCGAGAACTTGAGTTGGTAGGTGCCGGGGGCCGCGGTGATGCTCAGATCGTCGAACAGTGCAGTGCCCACCGGGAATATGGGCGAGTCGTCACTCTCCGTTCGAACCGTCGTCATGCTGGTGCCATCACCGCTGGTGACGAACTGGCCATTTCCGTCGACCTGGAACAGGTCGACGTGAACGTATACGCCGCCGATGGGATTGCCGTCGCCATCCCTCAAGATGACGGAAGGATACTTGACCACGCAGCCTTCGCCCTCCCCTCCGCACCACTGGATGGTCGGAAGCGCACCGAGGTCGAAGGTGTGTTCCACCGGCACGTCACCACCGAGAGGCGTGAAGTCCTGATTGTAGAACTCCAGACGATTCGTCGTCGGCCCCTCGGTCGCCCCGAACGGGCTTAGCGACGACGCCAATCCGCCGAGGCCGCCCTTGCCGGCCCGAGCGAGTGCCGCCGCGCGAAGCTCCTGAGGCAGGAGAACCGCCGCGGCGGCTGCGGCAAGCTCCTTGACCTTTGCGCCGAGATGGAACCCGACCGGTTGCGGCGGAGGGGCGTACGGATCGCAATCCAGCCCGAGACCGGTGATCGCGGCAGGGTCGAGCGTCTCGAATCCCCCCGGATGGACGCTGTCCTGCGCGGCAAGGTGAGCCAGGACGGGATTGTTCAGTGGGTCGAGACTGTCGTTGGGAAAGCAGAACCCCACAAGCGCCTTGCCGTTTGCGAGGTAATGATTTCCACTGGCATTCGACGCGGTGATATCGTAATGCGGGCCGAAGACGCGGGGCCCCGACGCGCTGAACGGTTTATCGGTTCGAAGAACCACGGTGATCAGGGTGGGTGTGGTGAAAGCATCGCCCTGGATCAGTGTCGCGGCATTCTTGCTGGTGGTCTGAACTCGCAGCGTGGTGCCGGGCACGAACAACCCGTTGCCGAAATCGGCGTTCGGCGCGAACGCCCCGGGAGGGAGATTCGGTGCCGCGAGCCCAACCGCGGCGTACAAGGAGTTGACCAGGTCGGTCTTCTGCGCGTTTGTCCCGATGAGCTTCCCGGCCGCGCCCTGCTTCGACATCCACTTCACGAAATCGCCCACGCCCTGCTGGGCCTGCGTCGTCTTGCAGGTGGTCGAGAGGACGCCGATGACCGTCACCCGGATCAGCGCCGTGGCGCGCAACGCGTCGGTGGTGGGAAAGACCTTCGACACCTTGAGCGCCAGCGGAAGCAGGGGGAAAAGTGGCGACCGGCAGATGGGAACCCTGAAAGCTTCGGGACCGGGCTCGGTGGTGGATGGAGCAGTCTGGTCGTTATTGCAGGCGGACAAAGCCAGCACGCCAAGCAAGGCGGGCAGGGTCAGACGGCGCATACTCGCTCCTCCAGGGAAACACCAAGTCACGCCATGCATCGCGGAATGTCCGCGGGGAGGCGCGACGACTATGAGCCAGTGAGAGATTGATAGAGATGCACCGTCCATGATAGATGTCAAGGGTGCGCAATAATTTGCACTCGGCCCTCAGGCGCGTCAACGAGTCTGTAGCAGCGCCTGGAACGCCGAATCGTCCTGCAGTCCCCGAAACCACCATCCCGAGCTCCCGGACAGCGTCCCTCGCCGGTCGGGGTTCGCCGCGAGATAGACTTTGAGCGCCTTGACCGCTCCCAGCCGGTCATTCATGAGCAGCCGCACGAACCCCTCCATGTACAGAAGGTCCCGTGTCGCGTC
>JBBRGF010000021.1:0-25809 GCA_038240975.1 Gemmatimonadales bacterium | reverse complement strand
AGCGCCGAGGTAAAGGCGCGCTCCCGCTCGCCGAGCCGGTCACGGTGGCGGAACGCGCGGGTCATCATCTCGGCCGCGCGCGCATACTCGCCGATGACGCCGTACTCGATGCCGAGCCTGACGAGCGCCGACGCGAACGTGCTGTCCAGTGCGATCGCCTCCTCGAGCAGCGCCCGGCCCTTGGCGCGATCCGCCTGGTAGTGAAGCGCGTAGGTCGACTGGGAGAAGAGCCGGAGCGCCTGAAGCGATGGCGTGGTCGCCTGGTCGAGTGGCACCGCCGCCTGGATCGATCGCATCGACTCGCCGATGCGGGAGCGCATCGAGGCGGAGAGCCGGCCCAGGGCGGTGAGGAGCTCCGACGAGTCGGCGGCGGTCTCGCGGATCGCCGCCAGTACTTCGCCCGACTCGGCAGAGACGAGCTGCGCCGAGATGGTGTAACGCGCCCCGAGTGCCGCCACGTCGCCGGTGACGTAGGCCTTGGCCCCCTCGCGGAGCGCCACCTCGCGGACGAGGGAGTCGGCGAGAGCACCATCCGCGGGGCGCTCCATTCGGCGGAGGGCCGACTGAACCTGCTGCGCGCTCATGAGCCTGACGACACGGCTCTGGGCCAGGTCGACGCGGAGCGCTTCGGTGACAGCCCCGCCCAGGAGCGAGTCGCGGCTGTGATTGTGGAATTCGGCGACGAGCACGCGGTCGCGCCGGCTCATGCGGCCGCTCTCGAGGAGCGTGGGACCGGAGGACGTGCGGAATGCGCGGACGGCGGCGTACGCCAGGAGCGCCAGCACGGCCACCGCGGCAACACGCACCCAGATCCGTCGTGCTGCCGGCGCCCCGGACGGAGCCGCGGCAGCCGGTGTCCGCGGCTCTGCGGCAGGTGAAACAGTTTTTTCGACCGGCGCCGCCATGCGAAGCGCGTCACCGATCGCGCGGGTCTCGGCCGACGGCTCCGCGGCGAACTCGCTGGCCAGCCGGGCGACGAGATCCTGATAGACCCGCAGCGCCCCCGCGCGATCACCTAGCCGATCGAGCAGCGCGATGAGCCGGCGGGCGCCCGGCTCGTCGTCGGGACTCAGGCTGCGGGCGCGGCGGGCCGCGTCGAGCGCTGGAACCGAGTGGCCGGCCGCGACCTCCTGATCGGCGATCGCCCAGAGGCCTTGTGCCGCGCGCCCGCGAAGCCGGCGGCGTACCTGATCGGCCCACAGCTCGAAGTCGGCCGACACCTCGGAGGCCAGCCCGCCATCGAGGAAGTCGCCGCGATAGAGGTCGAGCGCTTCGGCCGCCTTACCCGCGGCGAGCGCGGCCTCGAACGCCACCGCGTCGCACCAGAGGCGCCCTTCGGCGACGGCCACCGTCTCGTCGGGCCGGCTCACGAGCACACCGTCGCCGGTGAACTGACGCAGATAGTAAAGCGCCTGTCGGAGCGCGCGGCGGCCCTCGTCTTCGCCCGCTTCGGGCCAGAAGAGGGCCATGAGCGTGTCGCGGCGAGCACCGGCGGGCGGCGCGAAGCAGAGGTACGCGAGCAGTGCCAGACGCTTCGGCTGGGCCGGCACCGACTCGATTGCGCCGGATGAGGAGCGTACCAGCTCGAGTCGGCCCAGAGTGTGGAATTGCAGCATGCGACCGGCCGGGAGGAGACGTCACCGGACGCACACCGAGGCGGAGGCGCGGAAGTGACGAGCTGGGTAGGCTACCTCCGAAGGCTATCGGCCCGGCAGCGGGCGGGCAACCCGCTCATGGCATCCGCTTCATCGCCGTCGCGAAGCCTCGGCGGGCGAGAGGAAGCATCCCGGGCGACTTGGCGCCGACGTAGACCGTGAGACCCGTGGTGCCCTTGAAGCCCATGACCTGCGCCCCGGCGGCGGTCACGAGCGACGTGGTGAGCGGTCCGAGGTCGGGCTCGTGTTGGAAGCGCGCCGCACCCCATTTGTTCTGGTCCAGCCGCCGCACGAGGTCGGCGGGCTGACAGCCGATGCACCGATACGTCACCACCCGGAGCAACATCGCGCCTCCCCCGCTCGGCGCCTTTCCGTAATAGGTACAGGTTCGCACGGCCTCGATCGCGGCCTCGACATCCGACGTGCGGTGCTGCATGGGCACACCGGCGATGGCGCCCGCTTCGGCCTCGCCGACCACCTTGCAGGGATCGGGTGCGCCGCGTCCGGTCGTAGCCGCGCCATCTTGAGCCGCCAGCGGGGATGCGGTGGCCGCCACCATCAACAGCAGATACGCCACGCGGGGTGACCTCGATGGGGTCAGCTTCATAGCTCCTCCTCTAACATCCGGGGTTACACGCTTTGAGCCGCAGGGAGTAGTGAGCCGTGTTGCTCGAGCCGGGGCGGTCGAGCTCGACTGTCCGCTCGATGGTCATGGTCTTAGCGGCGCGGTTGACGAGCACCGGCAATTCGCCAACGCCGCCGTCGCCTACGAGCGTGTGGGTGAAAATCCAGTGAGCGCCCTTGTATGGCAGCGTGAAGTTGGTGAACAGTGGGATGCCCAGCGTCTTCGGGCCCGCTATCGCGTACATCCCGCGCGCGACGGCTCCGTCGAAGTCATGCGTCGCGGCGCTCAGCCGAAGATCGAGCCGGGTTCCCACCAGCTCTCCCTCGACGGGTATTCTGAATGAGTTGGGACCACTCGACGCCACGATCTTCCCTTCCACGTCGTTGTACGGCCGTCCCACCGGGGTGACGAGCTTTCGGTAGACCACCTGTTTGCCGACCATGATGTCGGGGAACAGCACCTCGGCCGCCTTCTCGCTCATCTTGAAGCCCGTCGCCACGCCGACGAGCTCCCCGTTCACGCGCACCGCCTCGCCGGGCTGATCGTTCTTGGCGTACCGGAGCACCAGGCGGCCTTCGATAGCGACGTCATAGGTCCACCAGCGCAGCCCGTTCTTCATGAACTCGGCATACATCGTAGCCGTGACCGGCCCCTCGAACTTCTCGCAGAACTTGCTGAACAGCACCTGCGAGGCGAATCCCGTGACGTCGAACGCGAGCGTAAAGGCCGTAGTGGCAGAGATCGAGATGCCGTTCTCGAACCCCGGCACGAGCTTGAACGTCTGGCCCACCATGAAGGCGTAGGCCGCGTCGTCCTTGTACTTCGGCGGCGTGTACTCCTTCACGAGGCGGTCGAGAGCTGCATCGTTCGCGAAGCCCACGCCGATCGCACGGGTGATCTCCTTCGGCTTGCCGCGCTGGAAGAAGTTGAGCGCAGCCGACACCAGCTTGAGCGACTCGGTCACACGATCGATCTGCTCGCACTTCACCCCGGCGGCCTTGCTCGCCAGCACCTGCTCGTTGATCCGCACCGTCTCCGCACGCGACTGCCCGGTCCATTCCTCGAGCCGGCCGAACATCGGCTCGAAGCTGGGGCCGGCTTCGGGATAACGCGTGGTCACCCCATGCACCTTCTCTATGAAGGTCTTGATCTGAGCGACGCCTCCCGGCAGCCGGGCCAGCGCCGCCTTGAGTGCCGCTATGCTGTCGAGCACCTCGAGCCGCGCGGGCGATGCCGGAAGGCTCGCGACGCGGTCGGCGGCGGTTCCGGCCGCGGATCCCGCAGCCTCGACGAGATCCTCGGCCGCCTCGACTAAATCGTCGGCGGCGGAGGCCGGATCGAAGACGCGGAAGGTGGTAGTGTCAGATCCCTTGCCGTCCGGAGCCACCGCACGAACCTGATAGGTGCCGGTGGCTTTTGTAGCCGCAAAAGTGATGGTGTAGCTCCCGCTCGGGTCGACGACCGCGGTGAGCGACGAGGACGCGCCCTCCGGGGGCTCGATCGTGAGCTTCACATGCTCGATGCCGCCCACCATTGGAGTGGTGCCAAGGAGACGTACGGGCTTATCGGGGCCGGTGACCTCCGGCTCGGCCCGCACTTCGACCGGCATAGCCGACGTCTCGCCGGACTGCCCCAGTAGGGCTGTCGGCCCTGGGAGAGTTCCCAGCAAGGCGAGCAGCAAACTGATCGGGTTTTTCCCTGGGCACATCGGTTCCTCCAGCCATTGGTGTGCCGCAACATGCCTGCGGCTCATCACCTCCTCGCACGCCGGGCCGTCACTGCGGCGGTAACGGCCGCTCCGGCTCCTGTCACGGACCGAGTGACGGCCGGACGGCCGCGCCGGTGACGAGCACGCGCTAACCTGCCCGAGTCAACCACCGAGAGCGACCATGCCGCCGGCCCTTCATCACCTCCGCTCCCTTCCCGCCGTGCTGACGTGCGGCGCGCTGCTCGCCCCGTGTCGCGCACCGGCCCAGCAGACGCCCGATCGCATCCCGCTCGCGGCGGGCTTGACCCTGGTCTCGGCGCTCGACGCGGGTCGATCTGCGGCACCCGAAGGGCGGCAGGGCGATCGGGAGGATGTTGTGGTCGTGGATCGGGTCGGACCGGATGGCGTGCGTTACCGGTGGAGCTTTACCGAAGACAGCACTGCGAAGAGGCAGGGGCAGCAGGGGGCCTTCGCGCGGTTCGTTCGAGCGGAGGACCTCGAAGCCGCGCCACGCATCAACCAGGTCTTCGCGTCGTCCGACCCGGAGCGCGTCCCTGGGGCCACCGCCTTCTCGCTTTCGCGGGCATCGCTGAACGAGCTGCGGAGCGCGGGGCAGACCCGGCTCAGCTACGCGGAGCTGGATAGCGATCTTGGCAGTCTTCTGAAGGGCATCGGGGGCGGACTCGGCGGGACTCGGGTCTATTACCGCGGCACGCTCTCGCTCGTCTCCCCCGATCCGGTCGCCCTGCCCCTCCTCCTCGACGGACGCCGCACCACGATCCCCGCGCTCCACGCCCGCGGCCGCTTTGCTCTCCGGGACCGGAAGATCGAGCTCGACTTCTTCATCGTGCCCGACCCCGAGCATCCTTTGCTGCTCAAGATCGTGGGGCACGACGCGACCTGGCAGGTGCTTCGAGTGGACCGGCCGGGCGCGGACGCGGGTGAGTCGATGGAGAAGGGTCTCGAGCAGGCATGCCGCGCCGAGATTCCGGGAGTGTATTTCGCCTTCGCCGCGGCCGACGTACGTCCCGAGTCGGCGCCGGCGCTTCGGGCCGTAGCCGCGCTCCTCGGGCGACATCCCGGATGGACGCTCGCCGTCGAGGGCCATACCGACAGCGTCGGGTCGGCCGCCGCCAACGCGGCGCTCTCAACCAGACGGGCCGAGGCAGTCCGCCTCAGTCTCGTGACCTATGGGGTTGCAGCGGGACGACTGACCTCGCGAGGGCTCGGTGCGACCCGGCCGCGCGAGACGAACGCCACGCTCGAGGGACGCGCCCGAAACCGGCGGGTCGAAATGGTCCGGCCCTGCGCGGCGACTCGCTGAATCGTCACCATGACGCCTCTTTCCTGGAGATGAACGATGCACTCGACATGGCCTTGCCACCCTCTCGGAGTCGCGACTCTCGCAACTCTCCTGGCCTTCGGCCCGCTGGCGTGCGGCGGCGACCGGCCGGGCGATCGCGCCGCGAAGACTCACTCTACCGCCGCCGGCCTCGCGGTCGGTCAGCCGGCTGTCACTCAGCCGGCCGATCCCGACCCCTGCTCGTTCCTCTCACCGGCCGCGGCCGAATCCATCCTCGGACCTCTCAAGCAGGCCCCGCTGAGGGTCAAGAACGATGAGGGTCGCGAGCCCGACCCCGAGGGCCGGGTCTGCGCCTACTTCCCGCTCGACCAGGGAAACCGGCGCGACGAGAATGTGCGGGTCGAGGTGGCCACCCACGATGGGCTCCAGTTTCAGGCGGCGACGGGAGTCGTGGTGCAGGGCACTGCCGACTGGGTGGGTCACGCACTGGGCGACACGGCTGTGGCTGGGCCGTGGGATGCGGCTGCCAGACTCGGCAACCAGCTGTTCACGGCGAGGCAGGGCGACGTCGCCGTGCAGGTGACCGTGCGTTGGATGGGACTAAAGGACGGCCGAGTCGACAGCATCGGTGCCCGCGTGCTTGCGAACATCCCCGACGTTCCCGCGGCCGCACCCGCCAGTCGCCGGGATGACGATGACGCGCCGGCGTCGGACCCTTGCCAGGTGCTCACGCGCAGTGAGGTCGAGGCGGTAGTCGGCAAGCTGAGTGAGGCTCCCTATCGCTCCAGCGCCGGCAGCTCGCTCGCCGAGGCGACCGGGACCAGCTGCTCCTATCGGACCCCACACCATCGCGTGCTCGTGGTGTCGCCGACCCGGGAGGGCGGTGCGTCGGCATTCAAGCTCTCCGGGATAGTCGGCGGCATCGTGGGGAAGGCGATCGTGCGGGGCCAGGAAGCCGATACCCTCGACGACGGCCCGTGGGATGTCGCCAGCGCCGGTACCGACGGCACGCTCCTGCTGCTCAAAGGCGACGCGCTCCTCGAGCTTCGCTACCGGACGTCGTCGTCGGATCTCGCGGGCGCGGTCAAGCTGGGTCGCCTCGCTGTGCCGCGCCTGTGAGTGCAGTTTCGCTCGACGATCGACGTTCGAGCTACATTCCATTCGACCGCTCTCACTCGTTGCCTGGAGCCCCCATGCGCCTCTCTACCCTGTCCCGCGCCGTATTGCCTCTTCTTCCATTAGCGCTCCTCATCTCCGGCACGGCATTCCGACCACCGGCAAAGCCGGCTCCGGTGGCGGGCACGATGCACATGGTCGGCAAGCCAAACGATCATCCCGACAAGGGCCCCGGCGGCGCACTGGTCTTCATCGGCGAATCGAAGGGCAGCAACGCAAGCTCCGGCAAGTCGGCGTTCATGGACGGTGCCGACGTGGTGTCAGCCGATACCGTGAGCCTGGTCAACGGCAACGGGACGCACCACGGAGTCCTCACCATGACGAAGGGCGGGGACAAGGTGTCGTTCAAGTGGAGCGGACAGGTGACGACGACGATGGGCCAGAACAAGAAACCGGATACCAGCTTTCAGGGCACCTGGAGCACGATCGCCGGCGCCTCGGGGAGCGGGACCTACGTGGGCCGCTTCACTTCTCCAGTTGCATCGGTCGTCGAATGGAAGGGCGAGATCGAGAAGTGAGACCTCAGGCTTCTGGTTCCACGAGCGTCGCTCCAGTCCAGCGGTAGGAAACCAAGCCGGTGCTGCGGCAGTGGCGGACGGCCCGCGGGCGTAGCGCCCCGATGCAGGTACCTCCCTGGTGCCGAACACTGCGGTAGACGATGGCGTCACTGCCACGATCGCGAAGGTGCCTGCCGACGATCTGGCTGGCGAGGTAGCTGGCGGGATGATGGATCAGAGGGCCGAGCGGCGGCCCAAGACCGGAGAGCATCGCCGCAAAGCCGGCGATATCGGCCGTCAGAGATTGCATCGCGACTGTCTGCGCTGGTTCCCTGGTTTCCAGCAGGCGGATGGTCTGGTGATACAGAACTTCGGCGGTTGCCGTAGCGACATCTGATGCGGCGTACCACACGCCGAACCGTCCATCGGAGAATCGGCTGGACCGGGGCCGGCGGGTGAACGACGGCATTACCCAGCCGGAGCCCGGCCCGTACGAACGCTGAGACACGGGTACCCGATCGAGGTCGCCGATCCGATCCAGGAGCGATGGCGAGGTCAGTGCGAGTACCGAGAGCAGCGCATCGACGTCGGCGCCAGGCAGGAGGCTCTCGAAGAAGGCGGCTGCCGACAGGCTGGCCGCGATGATACGGACGACGCCTTCCGAGCCGCCGGCGATATCCTGGGGCAAGTCGGCGAACGCTTCTCGTGGAAACGGTGACGACCCCGGCACACTCACGCTAGGCCGATGTGGGGTGGCCAGACTCGATGGTGACGGGAGGACCGCCGCCTGCGTCGGACTGCAGAAGACCGTGGAGCTCGTCAAGAGCTACGACGCCGCCCTCGAGTACGAAGTCCAGCGCCGAACGGCCTTCCGTGAGCGGACCTGAATTTGGCCTGCGCATCCACTCGTCGGCCCGATCAGGGGCGCCACTGAAAAGACGTTGAAGGAGCGCGGCGATCCCCAGCACGTAGGAAATACGGGTCAGGGTGTCGGGGCTGAGGCTCTCGGTCCCCTTCCGCTTCCACGTGAAATACGTCGACTCCGACGGACCTCCGAGAAGACGGCGTCCCTCGTCGGTCTTGACCTGCCACCGGTCGACCACCCGGAAATACGCCCGCAACGCTTCGCGGACAACTCGGGGATTACCTGCCAGTTGTTCAGCTCGGCCATGAGCAGGAACGGTCAGCTCCGACACAAGATCTCCGGGTGCGATTATGGAGTAATGTTACTCCATTTTCGCACCTCGGTCAAGTCGCCTGCGATGTGATGGTCTAAGGGACTGCTACAGGGTGGCTTAGCTGCTCCGGCCAACACCCCCGGACGACTCGGCAAGCTTGAACCGGAACCGCTGCTGGACGAGCTGGCGGACGGTCTTCCCCCCTCGCTGGGCCGGCCGAAACCGCGCCTTCCCGAGCGCGCTGCGGACCGACTCGGTAAACCGGAGATGGTCGCTCTGCATGACGTGAATCGTCGTGGTGTCCACCCGGCCCGAGCCGTCCACGACGTACGTCGCGTCGACCTTGCCCTCCACCCCGCGCGCGCTGAGCTCGGGCGGGTACACCGGGACGGCGCTTGACTCGTAGCGCTCGACCATCTGGTCCACTTGGAGCGCGCTGTAGACCCTCTCCTCCAGGAACGGCGCCGGGCCCAAGGGCTGGTCGGTCCGGGCCCCGCTGCGCTCGCCCCGATTGCGCGCTCGGCTCGCGGCAGCAACGAGACGCCGGCCCTCTCCCTTGTCCGGAAGCTGGCTGGCCTCGTCGAGTCCCGATCCGGGCCTGCCCGGCAAGCGGATCTCGGCCTGGCGCACGGACGCATCGACCGGATCGGGTGGCAGGAGTAACATCGCCCGGACCTCGCGCTCATTGGTCGGGAGACGGAAGGTGCTCGTCGACGCGGCCAGGGCAATCCACACCACGCCAATGTGCGCCGCGATGCTCAGGGCGCCGTATTCGGCGGTGTGGAGAAGGCTCCGTTCGGATTCCAATAGGGTAAGGCGCATGTCGAGGCCGCCTGAGAGATGGGGGGCGTGGTCTTCCAATATGACGATTCCGGGACCCACGGAGACACGGAGACCGTGCCATTGCACCAGCGGTACTCTCCGAGAGGTCCAGTCCGGGCTATCGTTAGTGCATATGCCCAAGTCCCGAGCCGCGACAACTGGGGAGGGTGGCGCCAAGGCCGAGCGCCTCGAGGTGAGTGGCCGTGAGGTCTCCATCTCCAATCCACACAAGATCCTCTTTCCCGGGCCCAAACACACCAAGCTCGACCTGGTGCACTACTACCTCGCAGTGGCCGAGGGGGCGCTGCGCGGCGCCGGCGGCCGGCCCAACGTCCTGGTCCGCTATCCCAATGGGGTCGAAGGAGAGTTTTTCTTCCAGAAGCGCGCTCCGACGTCGCGCCCGCCGTGGATCGAGGTCGTGTCGCTCCGCTTTCCTTCGGGCCGAAGCGCAGAGGAGGTCGTGCCTCGCGATGCGGCAGCGCTGGCCTGGCTCGCCAACCTCGCCTGCCTCGAGCTGCACCCCCATCCCGTCCGCGCCGACGACCTCGATCATCCCGACGAGCTGCGGGTGGATCTCGATCCGGTTCGCGGCGTCGAGTGGGCCCAGGTGCGGCAGGTGGCGCAGGTGGTCGAGGCCGCGCTCCGGGATTTCGGGCTCACCGGCTGGCCCAAGACGTCAGGCTCGCGCGGCCTTCACGTCAACGTACGCATCGAGCGTCACTGGGACTTCAACCAGACGCGGCGCGCGGCACTGGCGCTCGCGCGCGAGGTCGAGCGGCGTGCGCCGACCATCGCTACCAGCAAATGGTGGAAGGAGGAGCGTCACGGCGTGTTCGTGGACTATAACCAGAACGCCAAGGACCGGACCGTTGCCGCGGCCTACTCGGTGCGGCCCACACCGGACGCGCGGGTGTCGGCGCCGATCGGATGGGACGAGCTCGCGAGCTGCGATCCGGCGGAGTTCACGCTGGCAACGATGCCGGCACGGTTCGCCCAGATCGGTGACCGGCACTCGGATATCGACGAGCACCCCGGCTCGCTCGAATCACTTCTGGAGCTTTCCGCGCGGCACGAACGCGAAGGCTTGAGCGACGCCCCCTGGCCACCCCACTACGAGAAACAGCAGGGTGAGCCCAAGCGAGTCCAGCCCTCGAGGGCGCGCGCCAGCAAGCATCCGTTGATCGAGATAGGCCGGTCACGGCATAAGGAGGAGGTGCTTGCGGGGCTCGAACGTTGGAAAGCGCGTCACCCGGAGGCAGCGGAGCATCTGGAGCCGGCCGACGTGCTGGTGGACGCCATGCGGGGCCGCTTTTCCACGTGGACCCGCATCCGGGTGAATCTGCAGCACGTGCCGGCCGATCTGCGTCCCGCTCAGGAGCCTCTCGATCCGGACGAGAAGACCTTGGAGAGCTCGTAGGGCGGCGTGACCTCGAGCTGGTCGTAGCCGCAGTCGCCGGGCGGCTTGTCGAACCGCCACCTGAGAAACACGGCGGCGTGGCGGAAACGGTCTCCCTGCAAGTGGTCGTACTTGACCTCGCACACCCGCTCGACCCGCAGCGGCTCCCACGACAGGTCCTTTCCCGCGCTCCACCGACTCTGCGCCCCGGGCATGCGGCCGTGCCCCGCCGCGTCGGCTTCTGCCCACGCGCGCCACGGATGGCCGTCGAGCGCGCCGGTCCGGAGCGGAGCCAGGTCTTCCACCAATTGCTTGCGGACCGCCATGGTGAACGACGAGGTGACGCCCACGTGCTGAAGGACTCCGCGGGCATCGTAGAGCCCCAGGAGAAGCGAGCCCACCTTGTCCTTCCCGGACTTGTGCCAGCGGAACCCGGCGATCACACAATCCGCGGTGCGGGCGTGCTTCACCTTCAGCATGGTGCGTTTGCCCGGCAGGTACGGACCGTCCGGCAGCTTGGCGATCACACCGTCCAGGCCAGCGCCCTCGAACTGGGCAAGCCACAACTCGGCGGTTGGGCGGTCCCTGGTCATCGGCGTGAGATACAGCGGCGGTCCGACGCCGGCCGTCAAATCCTCGAGAATTTCCCGGCGCCGGCTCTGCGGTGTGTCCATCACGTCGCGTCCGCTCGCGGCCAGGACGTCGAATGCCACGAACGACGCGGGTGTCTCGACGGCAAGCTTGGCGACCCGCGAGGCGGCAGGATGAAGTCTGAGCTGCAGGGAGTCGAAATCGAGCCCGCTCGGCGTGACGATCACGATCTCTCCGTCGATCACGCATCCCTCGGGAAGCCGGTCCAGCAGCACTTCATGCAGCTCGGGGAAATAGCGGTCGAGCGGTTTGAGGTCGCGGCTCTGGATGAACAGATCGGACGAGCCGCGATATACGATGGCCCGAAACCCATCCCATTTGGGCTCGAAGAGAAACTCGCCCTCGGTGGGCAGGGCTCCTGCCAGCGTGGCGAGCATGGGCTCGATCGGTGGTGCGATCGCGAAGGCGTTGGCGCCGGCGTTCATGGGCGCAGTATACTCTCGGATGATCGTTCATGTGCTGGACGGCACCTACGAGCCAGGAATTCTCTGATGCCCTCATCCGAACGCCTCGCCCGGCTGCCCTCGCTCGCACGCCTGACCGCCATACTGCTCTCTCTTGCCCCGGCGCTCTGCGCCGCCCAGACCCCCGCCCTACCGAGCGAGACACCGGATACGGTGCGGCCGGCGGCCACCGGCTTCGACTACGAGCGGCGCGAGGTGATGATCCCGATGCGCGACAGGGTGAGACTCCACACCGTCATCCTGGTCCCGAAAGGGGCCCACGGGGCGCCCATCCTCCTCACCCGTACGCCATACAGTGCCGACGAGCTCACGACCCACGCCCACAGCTCGCACCTGGGCCCGATCCTCGAGGGCTACGACAACGCGACCGACGTGATCGTCGAGGGCGGCTATATCCGGGTGGTGCAGGACGTCCGCGGGAAGTACGGCTCCGAGGGCGACTATGTCATGAACCGGCCGCTCCACGGGCCGCAGAACCCAACGGCGGTGGACCACTCGACCGACACGTACGACACGATCGACTGGCTGGTGAAGAACATCCCCGAGAGCAACGGGAAAGTCGGCATCCTCGGTATCTCCTACGACGGCTTCCTGGCGCTCATGGCGCTGGTCAATCCGCACCCGGCGCTCAAAGTGGCCGTTCCCATGAATCCGATGGTGGACGGCTGGATGGGCGACGACTGGTTCCACAACGGCGCCTTCCGCCAGCAGAACCTGCCCTACATCTACGAGCAGGAGGCCACCCGCGACAACTCGGCGAAGTGGTACACCTCCAATTTCGACGACTACGACATGTACATGGAGGCGGGATCGGCCGGCGAGCTGGGCCGCCGGCGGGGTCTCGAGCAGGTGGGCTTCTGGCGCAAGATCCTGGAGCACCCGAGCTACGACGCGTTCTGGCGCGACCAGGCGGTGGACAAGATCCTGGCCGAGCGTCCGCTCACGGTGCCGACCATGCTGGTGCACAGCCTCTGGGACCAGGAGGACATCTACGGCGCGCCCGCCGTCTACCGCGCGCTCGAGCCCAAGGACAGCGCCAATGACCGCGTCTTCCTGGTGCTCGGCCCCTGGTATCACGGCCAGGAAATCGAAGACGGCAGCGCCCTGGCCGCGCTCCGCTTCGAGAGCAATACCGCCCTCTGGTTCCGGCAGCACGTGCTCCGCCCGTTTCTCGACCACTACCTCAAGGACGGCGCGCCGGCGATGGACGTCGCCCCGGTCACCGCCTACGAGACCGGGACCAACACATGGCGACGGCTCAAGTCATGGCCGTCGGGTTGCGACACGGGATGTACGGTCAGGCCGACCCCGCTCAATCTCCTCGCCGGCCTCCGGCTCGGCTGGACCGCGCCTGCAAAGCGCGACGCGGCGTTCGACGAGTACGTCTCCGACCCGGCCAAGCCGGTGCCGTTCCGGTCGCGCCCCATCCAGCCCGTCGGCTACGACGGACCCTTCACGTGGGAGTACTGGCTGGTGGACGATCAGCGGGAGCAGTCGGGCCGGCCCGACGTCGCGACCTTCGCCTCCGAGGCACTGACGGCACCCGTCAAGATCAGCGGCCAGCCGGTGGCGAACCTCATCGCCTCGACCAGCGGCACCGATGCCGACTGGGTGGTAAAGCTGATCGACGCCTATCCTGATGAAGTTGCCGCCCAGCCCGAGATGGGGGGCTATCAGCTGATGGTTTCGGCGGACGTCATTCGGGGGCGCTATCGCCAGAGCTTCGAGAAGCCGAAGCCCATCGTGGCAGGCAAGCCACTCCAGTACCGCTTCGCACTCCCCACCGCGAACCATGTCTTCCTTCCCGGCCACCGGATCATGGTGCAGGTGCAGTCGAGCTGGTTCCCTCTCTACGACCGCAACCCGCAGACATTCGTGCCCAATATCTTCTGGGCCAAGCCGAGCGACTACCGGAAGGCGGTGCAGCGCGTCTATCACGCACCAGGCCAGGCGAGCTTCGTCGAGCTGCCAGTGGTGATCGGGCCCTGAGAGTTCCCATGAAGCAGGCCACTCAGGGCCGGATTCTGAGCGGACTTGCGTCCACCACGGGGCGGCTGTCATCCTCCGAGCAGCATTCCCGACCCGAGACGCATACCGAGACGCATCGAAGGAGCCGGCAGCGACTTCAACGACGACTTCGAGGTCTCGACTCCCAAAGGCGAGATTTTTGGCCTCAGCGTCTTTCTCCGCGATGGAGACAACGTCTTCCGCACCTACTTCACGAACGGGCGCGGTGTCGAGGCGCTCGGGAGCGTCTGGACCTTGCTCGACCTGACACCATACGGACGGCAGGAGACTTGGGAGGACTCGCCGGAAGGGTGGCCGCAGACGGCACCGTACGAGTGGTGGCGGCGTCACGACGAGTACGGCGATCAGGCTTGAGCCGCGACACACACGGCTCGTGATCGTTCACGTGATCGACGGCACCTACGAGCTGTTCCGCCACTTCTACGGCCAGCGCCGTTTCAACAAGGGCAAGGACAAACCGTTCGGTGCTGTCGTGGGCCTGCTGCACGCGGTGCTGGAGATGATCGAGAAGGGAGCCACGCATCTCGGCGTCGCGACCGACCACGTCATCGAGTCTTTCCGGAACGACTTGTGGGCGGATTACAAGACGGGCGAGGGCATCGAGCCCGCGCTCCTCGCCCAGTTCGAACCGCTCGAGCACGCGCTCGCCGCTATGGGCGTCGCGGTGTGGCCTATGATCGAGCTCGAAGCCGATGACGGACTGGCGTCGGCCGCGCGCCTTGCGTCGGAAGACGCACGGGTCGAGAAGGTCTGCATCTGGGCCAACGACAAAGACCTCGCACAATGCGTCCGGGGTGACCGCGTGGTGCAGGTGGATCGCCGGGGGATGGAAATCCGCGACGTCGAAGGAGTGCGCAAGAAATTTGGCGTGGAGCCCGCCCTCATCCCCGACTTGCTCGCCCTGGTTGGGGATGCGCAGGATGGATATCCGGGCATTTCAGGAATAGGACGTGTCACGGCGGCCCGGCTGCTGAATCAATACGGGCCGATCGAGGCCTTCCCTTCCAGTGTGCTGGGCGAAGGCCGTGACCGGGCTCTGTTGTTCAAGAATCTGGCTACGCTCAGAACCGACGCCCCGGTGTTCGGGGATGTGGACGAGCTCGAATGGCGTGGCCCCACGCTTGGGTTCGGTACGTGGGCCGAGGGGATCGGCGAGACCCGCCTGCTGGAGCGGTGCGTCAAGGCACGGGCACCAGCAGCGGGGTAGGCGGGGTGGCGGCTACTTCTTCTTTCCCGAGCCAGGCTCCGTGAGCTTGGCATGCATGGCCGCCTTGGCTGGCTCGGGCATCACCTGGGCCATGGCGTCTTGCACTTTATTCTTGAACGACCCCGCGACTACATGGTCCTTTCCCGCCATCAGCGCTTCGAAGCCGTCGCGGGCCACCTCTGCCGGATCGTCCTTCTTCCCGGTTCCCACCCTGGTGTCTTCCATACCGGCGCGGCGGAAGAAGTTGGTGTCGGTAGCCCCAGGTTGGAGCGCGGTGACGCTGATTCCGCTGTCTTTCAACTCGTACCGCAGCGCCTCGGCGAACGAAAGAACGAACGCTTTCGACGCGGCATACGTGGCGTAGTAGGGTCCGGGCATGTCGGCCGCGATCGAGGCGGTGAAGAGGATCCGCCCCCTGCCCCGCACGACCATGTCGCGCACGACGTGCTTCGAAAGCTGCACCACTCCGGCGGCGTTGAGGTAGATGAGCCGCAGGTCGTCGTCCAGGTCGGTGTCGACGAACGGACCGGCGACTCCGACGCCGGCGTTGATGGCGATGGCCTCCACCGGACGGCCCAGACTCCTGATGCGCTGGTAGAGAGTCTCTACCCCCGCGCGTGTGGCAAGATCGACCTGCTCGCCGTCGACCGTCGCCCCCTTCCACTCGAGCATTTCGACCGCGGGATGGATGCCCTCGTCTTCTGCCGCGATCAGCAGGTCGAAGCCGCGTTCCGCGAACTGCTTCGCGAGCTCGAGCCCGATCCCACTCGAGGCGCCCGTCACCACGGCCAGCGGCCGCGTAGATGTCCCATTCATGAATTCAGCTCTTTCTCGTTCCAAGTTCCCGGATGCCGCGGGCGTGCCGCATCCGGCGCCTAGTCTACTCTAGACTCGGCATCGCGCCTGTGACCTCTGACACCATATCACCGGCGCCTTCGTCCTTGTCATCAGACTCACGCCTCGCCAGGATGAAACCGATGCTCCATCTCGCCCGCCGCCGGCTGCCCCTGATCCTGTGCCTTTCGGTTCTCATCGCCGACTCGAGCGCCATGGCCGCCGCGCAGTCGCCCGACCACCCACCCGATACGGCACTCGTGTTGCGCGGCGGAAGCTACTTCGACGCGCGGGCCGGACGGTTGCGCCCGAACGGCGCGATCGTCGTGAAGGGCGGGAAGATCGTGGCCGTACACGCGCCCGGTGGCGGATGGCACGAGCCTGCCGCGGCACGGGTGCTCGACCTGGACGGCAGAACCATCCTGCCGGGCCTCATCGACGCACACGTGCACCTGACGCTCGCCGGCGATGCCGACTCGAACGCGCGCGCGACCCTCCAGGCCGGCTTCACGACGGTCATGGACCTCGGCTCAGCCGAAGGCGGGGGCGTACGGTTACGTGACTCGATCGCGCGGGGGAGCGTGCAGGGCCCCCGGGTGGTCGCGGCCGGCTCGTGGATCGGCGCAAAGGGAGGAGTATGCGAGTTCGGCGGGGCGACGGTGAACGGCGCAGTCGAGGCGCGGGCCCGGGCGGTTGCCGACTTGAAAGCGGGCGCCGACGTTCTCAAGGTGTGCGTCACGGGCTGGCCAAAAGACGCGGTGGCCTTTCCCGACTCGGTCGAGCTGACGTCCGAGCCGCTGGCCGCCGTGATGAAGGTGGCCGCGGCGGCACACCGCCCGGTATTCGCCCACGCCATCGGTCAGGCCGGCGCGCTCCTGGCCGCGTCGCAGGGGGTGCGCGCGCTGGCGCACACGCCGATCGTCGACTCCGCGGGCGCGGACGCCTTGAGGCGGTCCGGGGTCCGGGTGATCTCGACGCTCGCCTCACTGGGGCCACGTCCGGGGGGAGTCGAGGTGCTCCGCTCATTCCGCCTGCTGCACCAGGCCGGAGTTCCGATCGTACTCGGTACCGATGCCGGCGTGCTCGCGCACGGAAGGAACGCTCAGGAGCTTGTGGCGCTCACCGGGGCCGGCCTCTCACCCGCTGAGGCGCTCAGGGCGGCCACGGTCGACGCCGCGGCATTGCTGGATCTGCGCGATGTCGGTGAGATAAAGGCCGGCGCGAGAGCGGATCTGGTGGTCGTCCAGGGCGATCCGCTTCGTGACATCCACGTGGTCGAGCGGCCCGTGCTGGTGGTCAGCGGAGGCCGGCCGCTCAACTGATCTTGTCGGCCACCTGAGATGGGGGAGCGATCTTGAACCGGAACCGCTGCATGACGAGCTGGCGAACGGTCTTCCCCGCGCGCTTCGCCGGCCGGAAGAGCATGTGTCCGAGCGCGGCGCGAACCGACTCGGTGAAACGCGGATCGTTGCTTTCCATCACTTCAATCGTGGCGGAGTCTACCTGGCCCAGGGTGTCCACGACGTACTTGGCCTGGACCAGGCCTTGCGCCCCCACGGCGAGCAGATCGCGTGGGTAAACCGGTGCGGCACTCTCATCGTAGCGCTCCACCGTCCTGTCCACCTCGAGCACGCTGAAGACGCTGTCGGACATGAGAGTGGACGCCGGACCGAAGGGTACCTGACCCCGGATGCCGCTCCGCTCGCCGCGCCCGGCTCCAGCGGCCGGCAGCCGCTCACGGGGATCCTCGCCCACACCGGAGATCGGAACCCCATCCTCGAAGTCCGAGCCGGTCTTGCCCAACTGGAAGACTTCGGTCTGACGCGCCGGCACGACCACCCGGTCGGGCGGAAGGAGAAAGAACACCCTTGCCTCGCGCTCGTCGGTCGGGATCTGGCTGCCGCCTTCGGTGATGCCGACGGCGAACCACACCAGTCCCACATGTGCCACGACGCTCGCGAAGACACACTCCGCGGTCCGGAAGAAGCTGCGGTCGGATTCCAGGAGGGTAAGGTGCATGCTCGAAGCCGTTAGGTGACGCGAGACGCCGAGATCCACACCGTATATGACGACGGCCGGCGCTCCGAGGGGACACCGGCGCCGGGCGGCCCTGCTATTCCTGCTTGTCCTTGGCCGTCGGGGGCAGGAGACCGTTGAGTCGTAAGTAGATGGCCAACTGGCTGTAATGGTCGGCCCAGTCCTCCGCGGTCGCGAACATCGCCTCGGCCCGCGAAACCTCATTCTCCCCGAAGAAGGGGACCTTGCCTGCGAGATCCGAGTCGTTGACCTTGGCCAGCGCCGACCGGCAGAACTGGAACGATTCCCGAAGCCGGGATACGAGCTTCGGCTTCGCGGTCGTCTCGGTTACTTCCGGCCGTTTCGGGGCCTCGATCCCGCCGATCTTCGAGCAGAGGTAGTCGTTCCCGCCCGACAGGTGAGCGATGATCTTTCCGAAGCTCATCTGTGCCGGGGTCGGCTTGAAGCCGTACTTGGCCGAAGGCATCGCCTCTGCCGCGGCAACGAGATTCTTTTCGCTGCGTTGCGCGATGGAGCGCAGAGCCTCGGACACGGGGGTCTGGGGATTCTGCGCCACGGCAGTGGTCGGAAGGCACCAGGCCGCGAGCGCGATGAGCGCGAGTGAGGTCTTCATGATCGGGAGTCCGGTGTGAGTGGTAGTGCGTCCGCTTCAACCTACTACGGGGCGCGCGCAACGGATGTTACGGCTCCCTCCCAACTTCCTTGATTCCCGCCAGCCGCGCCAGCGCCGATCGGGCCTCCACCACCAGCGGCCGCTCGCGCGGGCCTGGGAGCTGGTACCACTCGAGGAATCGCGTATACGCGCGTCGCGCCTCCTGGGTGCGGCCTTGACCTTCCTCCAGCCGCGCCTGCTCCAGAAAGGCCGGCCCGTGGAACATCCGGCTGCCCAGAATCCATTTTCCGTACGGAGCGAGCGTGGTCTCGGTCCAGTGGAGCAGGCTCAGCGCCTGGGCGGTGTCGCCCGCGGCGGCGAGCCACCGGGCGGCGGCCAGACGGTCGATCCCCGCCAGCAGCGGATGCGCGTCGTCGTCGCGCTGCAGTTGCGCGCGCTCCCGCTCCAGCCGGCCCAGCTCGGCGGCGGCGCGGGAGTGATCGCCGCGCAGGTAGGCGGCGAACGCGGCGATCGATCGCTCGAGATCCGGAGCCGCCGCGTCCCGGGAGGCGCGGAGCGACGCACCGGCCCGTGCCAACGCGGTGCGGTCGCCTCGCGCATACGCCAGGATGCCATCGAGCCAGACGAGATCGGCCGCGACCTCCGGAGACTGTGGCGTTCCCACCGGACGCCGCCGGGATGCGGCCGCGGGATCGACAGCGCCGAGCCACGCCGCCGTCACCGCCTGCCCGTACCGGAACTGGGCCACGTCGTCCGAGCTGCCTTCGCCGACGAGATCGTCGGCGGCGGTCAGGGCGGAGTCCCACGCGCCGGCAGCCGCGAAGGCCACGGCGATGAGGCGCCGAGGAGTCACCGGGCCCTCGACCCTCACTCCGTCCTGCAGGGCCCGCCGGCTGAACGCGATCTGAGCCTTGGGAAACCCGTGAGTCAGGAGCGCGTGGGCGGCCATTCTCGAGGGGGTCATGAGGAACAAGGTGTCCATCATGGCCGGCGCCGAATCGGGCGCGAGAAACTCGTCTGCTGCCAGCCGCATCCCGAGGTAGTAATTCTGGCCCGTGGCCAGCCAGAGGGAGTCGATGTGCACCCGCGCGTTGGCCGCCAGGGCGCGCCGGGTGGCGGCGCTGTCGCGGTTCTGGATGGCCATCCACAGCAGATGATCCCAAGCCCCGGTCAGGTCTGGATTGAGCGCGATGGTCCGCTCCAGCGCCGTCTGCGCCTCCTGGCGGGTGTGGCCGAGCATTCCCCCCCGATGGGTAAGCGCCTCGGCGTACTCCCACCACGCCGGCCAGAAATCCGGAAACTCCCGGGTCAGGTCCTGGAGCCGAGCCATCGACTCGCCGAGCGAGTCGGGCATGAGGGCTTCGATCAGCAGCCGCTCCCGCTCGGGCAGGCTCTGCCGGTTGGCCCGGTACCGGGCGACGATCGCGCTGTCCACCGGCTTGAAGTTGTACGAGCGGGCAAAATCGTAGCGGCGGTAGGCGAGCCAGAACGACGAGTCGGCCCCGAGCGCGCGGCTGAACGCCTCTTCCGCGCGTCCGAACTGGCCCTCGGTGATCGCGCGCTCACCCTCCAGGAACGCGCGGAGCGCCGGAACGGAATGCGTCGTGACCGCGGCGATCGAAGGTGTAGGCGCGCCGCGCGTCCGCCACACCTGGCGGAGGACGGCCCAGGTGAGCGAGTCGGTCAGGCCGGCGACATCGTCGATCGAGCCGCTGGCGGTGACCCGGGTGACGGCCGCGGCGCTGTCGCTCGTGAAGAGTCCGATGTCGGCGCGCACCGATCCGCCGGTCCGCACCAGGGTGCCCTGCAGGACGCTCTTGGCACCGAGCCGCAGCGACAGCGCCGCCGCGTCGCCCAGCGACGGCGTCACTCCCGACGATTTGACCTGGGCCAGGACGGTAAGCGCATCGACAGTGCGGATCTCGCCAACACCGTCGAGATTGGCGCTCAGCGTCACCGCCAGATCCCGGCCCAGGCGCGCCAGTGCCGAGTCCGGCGACGCGGGCGTCAACGGCATCACGGCGATGACCGCGGCCGACGGCGTCACGCGCGGACCGCCTCGTAACTTGAGGAGCGCGGCGCCCCCGGCCAGCGCTGCCACGCCGGCAGCGATGGCGGCGACGAGAGGCCAGCGACGACGCCGTGAGGCCGCCTCGACCCTGACGGTGGGCGCGGGCTCGCCGCTCGGCGTCATCGTGCCCTCGAGCACGGCAAGAATCTCACTCGCCTGCTGTGGGCGGTCAGCCGGGCGCTTCTCGAGACAGCGCATCACGATCGCCGTGAGGGCGGCCGGCAGATTCGGACGCCGGCGACCGAGCGATTCGGGCGTTTCGGTGAGCTGTGCGGCCAGCAGGGACTGTATCGGGCGGCCCGCGAAGGGCGGTGCGCCGCTCAAGCACTCGTACGCGAGACAGCCGAAAGCATACAGGTCGGCGCGATGGTCGACATGCGGGTCGGCCGCGGCCTGCTCCGGCGCCATGTACGCGGGCGTGCCGAGGGCCACGCCCAGATCGGTGAGCCCGGCATCGCCCGCCGTGGCCGACGCCGTGAGCGCCTTGGCCACACCGAAGTCGGTGACCAGCGCTTCTCCGCCGGAGATGAGCACGTTGTCGGGTTTGATGTCGCGGTGGATGATGCCGCGCCCGTGGGCGTAGTCGAGGGCGGCAGCGACATCGCGCAGGACCCGCAGCGCCTCCCGGAGGGAAAGCTCGCCGGAGCGGGCGAGGCGGGCGCGGAGAGACTCGCCCTCGACGAACGGCATGGTGTAGTAGAGAAGCCTGTCGGCCTCGCCGGCGGCGAGGATCGGCACGAGGTGGGGGTGCTGAAGGCTCGCCGCGAGCCGGATCTCCTGGCGGAACCGGTCGGCCGACACGGCGTGCGCGAGCTCGGGCGGAAGGACCTTGATGACGACCGCGCGGCCGAGCGCGGTCTCGGTGGCAAGGAAGACGCGCGACATTCCACCGCCGCCGAGCTCGCGCTCGAGCGCGTAGGCTCCGAGCGCCGACGCCAGACGATCTCTCAGCTCCACGGGGCTCAGCGCTCTCCTTCCGGTCTTTTCCCCCCGAGCCGTTCGAGCAACTCGCCAAGCCGCCGCATCTCCACTCCATACCGTGCCCAGTCCAGCTCCCGCTGCGCCTGCACTGCCGCCTCGTATCGGCGCCGGGCCTCGCCGGCCAGCGCCCGGAGCCCCGAATCGGCCACCGGAGCTTCCGTCGCTTCCACTGCGCCCGCCGGCGCCGGCTGGCGCCCCACCCCCGCCCCCGCCCCCGCCCCGGGCGCGCCGCCGAATAACTCAGTCAGCGCGCCATCCAGCGTCTCGCCCATCACGACCTGGTTCTCATAGGCGACCACTACCCGCTTGAGCTCCGGGATCCTTCCACCTTCCGCCTGGAGATAGAGCGGTTGCACGTACAGCAACGATTCCTCGATCGGGATCACCAGGAGATCGCCCCGGATCACCCGGGACCCGCGCTGGTCCCACAGCGACACCTGGCGGGAGATCTCGGTGTTCTGGTTGATCCGGTTCTCGATCTGCTGCGGCCCGAACACCAGCCGCTGCCTGGAAAGCCGGTATACCCGGAGCTTGCCGTAAGCCGCACCGTCGTTTCGCGCCACCATCCATGCCGCCAGGTTGTCCTTTCCCCGAGGCGTGAACGGCACCATGTAGATGTACTCGGCCTTCGATTCCTCGGGCAGCCGCATGACGAGATGCCGCATGAACGGCACGTTCCCTTCCTTCTCGGCGATTGCCGGAATCTGCCACTGATCTTCCCGGTGGTAGAAATCATCCGGCGCGTCCATATGATAGGTCGCGTAGAGGTTGGTCTGAACCCGGTAGAGCTCATCGGGATAGCGGATGTGGGCCCGAAGCCCGGCCGGCATGCTGTCGAGCGGAACGAAGATGCCGGGGAAGATCCGCGACCAGGTTCGGATCAGGGGGTCGGATGGGGCACTGACGTACGCGGTGAGCGACCCGTTGTACGCGTCGATGACGAGCTTGACGCTGTTGCGCATGTAGGTCGTGCCGTCGGCGAGCCGTTGGGCGTAGGGATAGTCGTCGGAGGTGGTGTAGGCGTCGAGAATCCATTGCAGCGTGCCGTCGTCCGCGAGCACCAGGTAGGGATCGCGATCGAACCGAAGAAACGGCAGCGCCATCTTTGCCCGGACCATGATGTTCCGGTAGTAGAGCACCCGGCTGCTGTCGATAATGTCCTGGGAAAACAGAATCTTGTCTGAGCCGAATCGGCTGGCGAGCACCACTCGGCGCAGGAGCCCGCCCACCCGGACGCCGCCTTTGCCCGCGTATGCGGCATAGACGTTCATCTCGCCGGACGGATGGTCGAACTCGCGCTGCCGCGTCCGCACGAAGACGTAGTCGTTGGCGCGCTCGCCATAGTAGATCTGCGGCCGGCTGATCCGTAACGACACCGTCGTCACCGGAGGCAGGTCTTTGACGAACAGGACGGGCAGACCCTCGGGCGTCACCTGGTTGACCGGGCCCAGGGTGAGACCCATCCCGTGCGTGAACGTGAGGTGCTCGTTGATGAAGGTCCGGGTGGGTAGCGACGCCGCGTTGAGCTCCCGCGGAGAGAGCAGGACCTGCCGGTACTTCCCGTCGATCCAGTACCGGTCATCGTCCACCGACACGAAATCGTAGTAGGTGCGGATCTCCTGGAGCTGGCCGAAGGTCATGAGCAGCGGGTCGCGGTCCCAGAGCCGCACGTTCTCGATGGTCGGCCCGTTGGCCCGGATGTTGGCCAGGGTGAGGCCCGCCTCGCCGCGAAGCTCGCGAACGTCCACACTGTCCAGCCCCCAGGCCTTCCGGGTAGCGATGATGTGATTCCGGAGGTAGGGCGTCTCCCGGGTCAGCTCGGTCGGCGCGACGATGAAGTTCTGCATCGCCAGGGGGAAGAGGCCCCGCCCGGCCAGGCCCACGACCGCATATCCCGCAACCGCCCACACCCCGTATTGCGCCAGCCGGCCCCGCACCGTGCCGACCACGACGACTACGGCGGCCACTATCGCGACTACAGCGGACACCCGCATCGCCGGCAGCCGTGCATGCAGGTCGGTGTAGCTCGCGCCGATTAGCGGGCCCGTGTTCGAATAGAGCAGGCTCGGGATATCCACCAGCCACAGGTCGAGCGCGGTGACAACGAAGAACACCGCGAGCAGGATGGCGATGTGGACACCGGCCGAAGGCTCTATCCTGAGCCGCCGAGGGCTCGGCACGATGTCGCCGCGAACCGCGTACACCGGCACTACCAGCAGAAGGGAGAGAGTCGTGAGGGTGAGCAGAAAGGCGAGCACGGTCGAGAAGGCGGGCAGCGCGAAGACATAGAATCCGATGTCGCGTGAGAAGACTGGATCGGCGATGCCGAACGGCACTCCAAAGATCGCACGGAGCACCACCTCCCAGGCCGCTGTGGCGGCGAACCCCGCCACGAGCCCGATGCCCAGCGAGAGGGGAACACTCAGGCGGCGGAGGGCCACCGTGACATTGAGCCGTGGCGCCGAGTCCGCGAGCTGGAGCAGGATCGGGTTGGCGACCAGGCCCCGCTGCGCGACCCGGAGATTCAGGTAGAGCACGCCGGCAGTCAGGCTGCCCGCGGCCGCGAAGAGAAGCACGCGCGTCACCAACATCCGCGTGAAGACGATCTGGTATCCGATCTCCCGGAACCACCACCAGTCGGTGAGCAGCGTGGTCGACCCGGGAAAGAAGAAGACCAGCGCCACTGCGGCGCCGATCCCCAGCAGCAGAGCGACGCGCCGCCGTGACGGCAGCTTTTCCCGGGTCGGGAGTCTTCGTGCCATTGGTTGCCCCAGGAGGCAAAGTTCACGGGAGGGAGAAGCCGCAATATACCCGGTTCAGCGAAGGCTCGACCTCGCGATCCTCCCATCCACGCTCCACGCCCCCGGACCCGCGGCCACCATATAGAGGAAGACGAAGCAGTACAGAATGGCCGGCGCGCCCATGTTGGTAGTGGGAAAGAACGATTGCGGGTAGTGAAACTGGAAGTACGCCACCGCCATTTCTCCGGCGAGCACGAACGCCACCGGTCGAGTCAGAAATCCCAAAACTATGGCGAGGCCGCCAAGGGTCTCGAGAATTCCTGCCAGCCCGATCTGCGACATGAGGACGAACGGCCCCATGACCGGGGGCCTGGGCGGGAAACCGAAGAGCTTCATCGTCCCAAACGAGATGAACACCACGCCGGCGACGATCCGGAGCACGGCGAGCATGCGGCTCGGCCATGGCTCGGGGGCGGGTTGGAATATCGACATAGGGTGCTCCGTCACAGTGATGGACGCTCCGGCCTACGCCGGCACTTCCTGGCTGCAGTGTAGCGACGGACGGCGCTTTCCCAAATCGACAACCTCCGCTCGGGCGGCTCGATGCCCGGCGCATCTAGATTCCAGCGTGACCACCTCTTACGCCCTGATCGCGCTGCTCCTCTCGACCATGGACTCGACGAGTACCCTGGCCGGCCCGGGCGTCTCCCATGCCCTCGCCCGCCACCGGGCCGCGAGCATTCATGGCGTCCGGTACGATCTCACGCTCGACGTTACTCCGCTCGACAGCGCGGTGGGCCAGGTGATCGTGCGTTTTCACAGATCGGGCCGGGGAGACGCGATCGTCGACTTCCGCGGCCGCCGGCTCACCCGCGCCCTCGCGAACGGTCGTCCGCTGCCGGCCGGCTCCCCCAGGAACGGGCACGTCCTCATTCCCGCCCGGCTGCTCGTGCCCGGCGAGAATACGCTCGACCTCGGGTTCGTCGCCGACATCGCCCCGAGCGGCGCGAGCATCATCCGGAACCACGACCCGACCGACGGAAGCGATTACCTCTACACGCTGCTCGTCCCCGCCGACGCGAATCAGCTCTTTCCCTGCTTCGACCAGCCCGACCTCAAGGCCCGGGTCCGACTGACGCTCACCGCCCCCGCCGCCTGGTCGGTGATCGGCAACGGCTCGGCCGCTTCCGCCGACACGGCGGGCACTCGGATCACCACCCGGTTCGCCGAGACGGTGCCGATCAGCACGTACCTGATCGCGTTCGCGGCCGGACCGTGGCACCGGGCGAGCTCCACCCACGACGGCCGCACGATCGCCGCCTACGTGCGCCGGTCACGCGCGAGCGAGGCCGACCTCGACACGCTTCTCGCGCTCAATCATCGCGCGCTCGATTGGATGTCGAAGTACTTCGGCCGGCCGTTCCCATTCGAGAAGTTCGACTTCGTTCTCGCCCCCGCGTTTCCCTTCGGGGGGATGGAGCACCCGGGCGCCGTCTTCTACAGCGAGGACCGGTTCATCTTCCGCGAGCGGCCCACCCTGCCCCAGCGGCTTGGCCGCTTCTCGACCATCCTGCACGAGACGGCCCACCAGTGGTTCGGCGATCTGGTCACCATGCGCTGGTTCGACGATCTCTGGCTCAAGGAAGGCTTCGCCACATTCATGGCAGCCAAGGCGCTCGCCGACATCGACCCCGCCGCCGACGCGTGGAAGACGTTCTATCTCGACAACAAGCCGCCGGCCTACGCGGTCGATCAGACCGACGGGACGCGCGCGCTCTGGCAGGAGCTCGGCAACCTCGACCAGGCCAAGAGCAACTACGGC
>JBBRGF010000020.1:0-26840 GCA_038240975.1 Gemmatimonadales bacterium | reverse complement strand
GGGCGGCCCGGGAGGCATTCGCCGCCGCCGCGGATTCGACGCGAGTCCCGGAGCTGATGCGGGAGGAGAGACTCGCGCCATGGTCGGCGCTCAAGCTCTACCGCAGCACGCGGTTCGACACCACGGCCACCACCGTCACCGTCGAGGGAGGCGTGATCGATTCGGCCATCGGCCTCTCGTTCCACCAGATTGCGATGGCGGGGAGGAGCCTCCACCGCTCGCAGGACATGGGGCGACTGCAGCAGATCGGCCCGTCGAAGGTGCGGCTGGCGTTGCTCGAAGACAGAACGGGGCGGGGAGGCAGCGGGCTTTTCGCCGGTGTGGACACGCTGTTGCCGCCGGGGCCTGAGCCGGCCGGCCAGCGCGCCCACCGACAGGCCGCCCTTGCGGCGACGGCCGGAATGCTCTGCGACGCGCGGAGCGACGACGACCGCGTCGTCGCCGGCCAGACGGTGCGCGTCACCCTCGAGTGTGCGAACACCGGCGGGGCGCCCCGCTCGGTGCGCGTCGCGCTGGCGACGGCGCCGGGGTTTACCGCCGATACCATCGCACCCGTACAGATGGACGTGGCGCCAGGCGCGCTCGCCCTGCGCGAGATCGCCATTCGGGTGGCCGACCAGGCCCCCCTCACCGCGCCCTACTTCTCCCTTCCCGCCGCCGAGCCCGCGATCTACGACTGGAGCCGTGCCTCGCCCGAGGTCCGGGGCCTCCCGTTCGAGCCGCCCACCCTCAGCGCGGCTTTCGCCGTCGGCAGCGCCTTCACGTTGGCGCGCGAGGTGAGCCTCCGTTTCGACGACCAGGCTCGCGGTGAGGTACGCCGGCCCGTCACTGTGGTGCCGCGGCTGGACGTCAGGATCGATCCGCCCAGCGAGGTCTGGTCGACGACGGCACCTTCGAAACACCGGTTTACCGTGACGGTGACGCACGGCTCCCGCGACACCACCGCAGGGTCGGTGGGCGTCGAGACGCCGGCCGGCTGGCCGCGGGTGGCGCCGCAGCCATTCCGGTTCACCCGCGAGAGCGACCGGGAAGTCTTCACCTTCGACGTCGTGGCTCCGGCCACCGTGCCGTCGAGCCCGATCGTGCTGACGGCGGTCGCGAAGGACGTCGCCGGCCACCGCTATGACGCCGGCGTCGTGACCGTGGATTACGCGCACATCAGGCCCCGCGCGTACGTCCGCCCGGCCAGGGCTGTGGTGCGGCCCGCGCAGTTGCTGCTGCCGCGACTGGTGGGGGTGGGGTACGTGAGAGGGGCGTCAGACCGGGTGCCCGAGGCGCTCCGGAGCGTTGGCGTACCCCTGACACTGCTCGACGCCCCGGCGCTGGAGCGCGGTGACCTCGACCGTTATCAGGCGATCGTGGTCGGCCCCCGCGCCTACGAGATCGATTCGGCACTGGTAGAGAACAATGGGCGGCTCGTGGAATATGCTCGCCGCGGCGGGCTCGTGATCGTGCAATACCAGCAGCAGCCGTTCTTCGCCGGCGGCTTCGCGCCGTATCCGATGACCCTCGCCGAGCCGCACGACCGCGTGACGGATGAGAGCGTGCCGGTCACGATCGTCGCGCGGGCCGATCCGGTGGTCACCACGCCCAACCGAATCGGCGCGGGTGACTGGGGCGATTGGGTTCAGGAACGCGGACTCTACTTCGCGCGGAGCTGGGACGCGGCGTACCGCCCCATCCTGGAGACCCATGATCCCGGCGAGACGCCGCTCGAGGGAGGGCTCCTGGTCGCGCGGGTCGGGAGGGGAAAGTACGTGTACACCGGGCTCAGCTTCTTCCGGCAGCTCCCGGCAGGTGTTCCGGGGGCGTTCAGGCTGTTCGCGAATCTGCTCTCGCTTTCCCCGCACTGAGACTTCTGTGCTTCCTTCTGGATCACTGGCTTCTCACCACGGAAACACGGAAGACGGGTACCTCCGTGTCCTCCGTGGTGAATAAGTCTCTCTGGTGCATGCTGCTGTTGTTCATGGCGTGCCACGGAGATGGCCGCACGCCCATCGTCCTCTACTCCCCGCACGGGCGCGACCAGCTGACCCTGCTGGAGAATGCCTTCGAGGCCAGGCACCCTGACATCGACGTCCGGTGGCTCGACATGGGGTCGCAGGAGATCCTCGATCGCCTGCGCTTCGAGCGCGTGAATCCTCAGGCCGACGTCTGGTTCGGCGGCCCCACCACGATCTTCGACCGCGGCATCCACGATTCGATACTCGCGCCGTACCGTCCGGCGTGGGCCAGCCACATCGGGACCGATGGCGTGGGTCCCGGCGACCTCTACTATCCGGCCTATCGCACCCCCGCCGTGATCGCGTTCAACAGCCGGCTGGTCGACCGCGAGTCCGCTCCCCACGACTGGGACGACGTGCTCGATCCGCGCTGGCGCGACAAGGTCCTCATCCGCGATCCGATGGCCAGCGGTACGATGCGCGCCATCTGGGGACTGATTCTCCAGCGAAGCCTGCGCGCGACAGCCGACACGACGTGGGGCATGGCCTGGCTCCGGCAGCTCGACGCGCAGACGAAGGCGTACACGCTCAACCCCGCGATTCTCACCGAGCGTCTCGCTCGCGGCGAAGGGCTGATCACGCTCTGGGATCTGCCCGACATCCTCATCGACCGGTCGAAGGGAAGGCAGTTCGACTACGTCTTTCCCCGGAGCGGGACCGTCGTGATCGACGACGCGATCGGCCTTGTCCGGGGCAGCCGCCATCCGGCCGCCGCGAAGGCGTTCATCGACTACGTCGGGAGCGAGGAAGGGCAGCTCCTCGCCGCTGCGAAAGTCTTCCGGCTACCCGCGCGCCGCGACCTGCCGGCCGATCGCATGCCAGCATGGGTAGCCGGGGTCGAGCGCGAGATGGTCGTGGCGCCGATGGACTGGGCGCTCCTCGCGAAGGACGGGTCGGCGTGGATGAGCTATTGGGACCGGCACGTGCGCGGCACCGGACGCAAGGCGTCGCGATGACGGGGTTCCTCGAGCTCGACAACCTGGTCAAGCGCTTCGACAGCGTGCTCGCCGTAGATGCCGTGTCCCTCTCGCTCGAGCGCGGGGAGATGCTGGCCCTCCTGGGGCCGAGCGGGAGCGGCAAGACCACGACCCTCCGCCTGCTGGCCGGGTTCGAGTCCCCGGACTCGGGGCGGGTCATCGTCGACGGCGACGACGTCACCCGCGTCGAGCCCGTGGCCCGGCGGTTCGGGATGGTCTTTCAGCACTACGCACTCTTCCCTCATCTCGACGTCGGGCAGAACGTCGCGTTCGGCCTCGAGTCGGCTGGCGTGCGAGGCGAGGAACTGCGCGGGCGGGTGGCGCGAGCCCTGCAACTGGTGGATCTCGCGGGATTCGAGCGGCGCCGGGTTGGCCAGCTCTCCGGTGGCCAGCAGCAGCGCGTGGCGCTGGCCCGCGCTCTCGCTCCCGAGCCCCGGGTGTTGCTGCTCGACGAGCCCCTTTCCAACCTCGATCCGACGCTCCGCGAGCGTACCCGCCGCGAGACACGCGATCTCATCCGGCGCCTGGGGATCACCACCTTGCTCGTCACCCACGAGCAGGACGAGGCCTTCGACCTGGGTGACCGGGTCGCGGTACTCCGGCGCGGGAGGCTCGAGCAGGTCGGCACGCCCGATGAGCTCTATGGCGCACCGGCCAATCTCTTCGTCGGGGGATTCGTGGGCCGTTCGAGCACGCTCGACGTGACGGTGCTGGAGCTGAGTGGGCGGCTCGCGCGTATCGCGGTGCACGGCGCCGAGTGGACGGTGGATACTCCGCCGGGGCGGGCGCTGCCGCTGCCCGGCGATGCCGTGATGCTGGTGCGCCCGGAGTCGCTCCGGATGTTGGCGCCGGAGCCCGGCGCGATCTCCGCCGTGGTGGTCGCACGGCGCTTCGTCGGGCCGCATGCCCTGTTCACTCTGAAGACCGAGTCCGGGAGGACCTTCGAGACCGTCGGTCTCCCGGACGCGGCGCATATCGGAGAGATGGTCGGCGTGCTGCCGGGCCGGCGCGCCGAAGGCGGCATCCACCTCTTTCAGGGTGACCGGCCGTGACAGGAAGCACGCGGGCGCAACTGACCGCGGGCGGGCTGCTCCTGCTGCTCGTGTGGCTCGTCGTCTATCCGATCGTCCTCGTGCTTCTTCAGGGCCTCCATGGGCCCGAGGGGTGGAGCCTTCGTTTCGTTCGGCTCTTCCTCGAGCGGCCGACCGAGTGGCAGGCGCTTTGGGGCAGTCTCTGGATCTCGCTCGCCAGCGTCGTTCTCGCCGCGGCGCTGGGCCTGCCGCTCGCCTGGCTCTTCGCCCGATACGACTTTCCCGGCGCGCGCGTGCTCGGAGCGGTCGTCGCCTTGCCCGCGGTGCTGCCGCCCCTCGTCGGCGTCCTGGCGTTCCTGTTTCTGTACGGCGAGACCGGCTTCGTCTCGCTCGCTGTCCAATGGATGCTCGGCCTGAGCGACGCGCCGTGGCGCCTGGAGGGAGCGGGCGCGGTGCTGCTGGTCCATGCCTACTCGATGTATGTCTATTTCTATCTCTTCGTTCGCGCGGCCCTGGCTTCGCTCGACTCCTCGCTGCTCGAAGCGGCGGCGAGCCTCGGCGCCGGACGCTGGCGGTCGTTCCGCCGGATCGTCCTTCCGCAGCTCTATCCGGCCATCGGCGGGGCGGCGCTGCTGACGTTCATGACTTCGCTCGGCTCGTTCAGCGCGCCGTATATCTTCGGCGGAGGCTTCCGGGTGATGACCACGCAGATCGTGGCGACCCGTCTCAACGGCGACAACGAGCTGGCGATGGTCGAGACCATCTCGCTCACGCTGCTCGCGCTCGCGGCGCTCGCCGTCTTGCGCGGCACCCACGCCCCCGACGCGCCGGCCGCTGGACGGAAAGGAACCGCGCCGGCGAGGGTGGTCGTGACGAACCGCGGCGTGCGGCTGGGTCTTGCCGCGCTGGCCTGGAGCCTGGCCGGTCTGCTCCTCCTGCCGCACCTCACGCTGCTGCTGGTGTCGTTCGTGCCGGCCGGCACCTGGACCATCGAGCCGACCCCACCGGTCTACACGCTTCGCAACTACGTGACGCTGCTGCAGGACCCGGTTCGCGCCCGGCCACTGGCCAACAGTCTCTGGCTGGCGACCGCGGCGACGCTCGCGGCGGTAACGGTGGCCCTGGCCGCCGGGATCGTGAGCGTTCGGAGGCGGGTGTGGGGCGGCCGCGTTCTCGAGTCCCTTCTGGGGCTTCCCTGGGCCGTACCGGGCACCGTCTTCGCCATCGCCATTGCCGCGACGTTCAGCGTCGACGCACCCTGGGCAGGACGATTCATCCTCGTGGGAACGATCTGGATCCTCCCCCTCGCATATCTCGTACGGAATCTGCCGATCACCAGCCGCGCGATCCTGGCCGGCCTTCGCGGGCTCGATCCCTCGCTCGACGAAGCCGCCGCCTCGCTGGGGGCCGGACACTGGCGCACGCTCAGGCGTGTGACGCTGCCGCTCCTCCGGCCCGCGCTCCTTGCGGGCGCGAGCCTCGCATTCGTTACGGCCTTCGGAGATTTCGTGACCTCGATCATGCTCTACACCTACGACACCCGCCCCGTCTCGCTCGAGATATTGTCGAGCCTTCGGCAATCCGACGTCGGCGTGGCGGCGGCCTACGGCGTCGTGCTCATGCTCGTCAGCTCGGTGGTCTTCGCGGTGGGCGCCGAGAGGGGGAGCGCCGGATGACCGCCGCCGCCAGCGGGTCCCGCGCGCAGTTCAGGCGGCTGGCGGTGCTGATCGCCGTGAACTTCGTCGACATGATCGGATTCATGATCGTGCTCCCGCTGCTCCCCTTCTACGCCCTCAAGCTCAGCGCGACGCCCGAGATGATCGGAGCCATGATCGCCTCGTTCTCGATCGCACAGCTCGTGTCCGCTCCCCTCTGGGGCAGGGTGTCCGACCGCTACGGGCGGCGGCCCGCCCTGCTGATCGGCCTGACCGCTTCGGCGCTGGCCTACGTGGTATTCGGATTCGCCGAGACGCTCTGGCTGCTGTTCGTCTCGCGCATCGTACAGGGGGCAGGCGGAGGGACCACAGGCGTCGCACAGGCCTACGTCGCCGACACCACCGAGCCGAAGGACCGGGCCCGCGCGCTCGGTTGGCTGTCTGCCGCGACCTCCGCCGGGGTCATGGTCGGGCCGGTGGTCGGCTCTGCCGCGGCGCACCTCGGGCGGGCGGCACCGGGACTCATCGCGGCGGTGCTCTGCATCATCAACGTCTTCTTCGCATGGCGCTGGCTTCCCGAGTCGCGCAAGGAACACGTCGGCCCGGCCCGCCCGCACAGGCCGCTCTGGCACCCGGCGTGGTCGGTCGTGCGGCACCCGCTCGAGCCGGTGGCGAGATTCCTGTGGATCTACGCGGTCGGAATGCTGGCCTTCGCCTCGATGACGTCGGTGATGGCGCTCTATCTGGGCGCCGAGTTCGGGCTCAACGAGAAGACCATCGGCTATGTATTTCTCTACGTCGGCATACTTTCCTTCGTGATGCGAAGCCTGCTGCTCGGACCGATCGTCGATCGTATCGGCGAGAGCTGGGCGATGCGCATCGGCACGCTGCTCCTGATCGTCGGCTTGCTGCTGTACCCGGTACCCAAGACCCTCGGGCTGCTGGCGCTGGTCATTCCGCTGGTCCCGATCGGCACGGCACTGCTCTTCCCCGCGACCACGTCGCTCATGTCGCGGTACTCGGATGCGAACGAGTTGGGCACCACCATGGGGGTCGCTCAAACCTTCTCCGGCCTGGCACGCGTCGTGGCACCGCTGCTCGCCACCGCCGCGTTCCAGCGGCTGGGCCACGGCTGGCCGTTCTACATCGCGGGTGGCTACGTTGGTCTGGTCGGAATGATGGCGTTGAGGCTGCCACCCGGGCGCTGAGCTTCGGGTTCGACCGCGGCAGAGGAGACGGGTGCCATGAGCGTCGACGACCGATTGGACAGGCTGGAGCACCGGCTCGCCGTGCTGGAGTCGCTGGTGCGCCAGCTCGCGGCCACACCAGCCCCACCCATCCCGCCGCCGCCCCGACCCGCCCCTCCGGCTCGACACCAGAGCTCCGCCACGGTGCGGGGCATCTCCTCACTCACATCCGAGCAGTGGATCGGGCAGCGGGTGTTCCTGGGAATCGGCGTCGCCGCGCTGCTGGCCGCGGCGGGTTACCTCCTCAAGCTCTCGTTCGACCGCAACTGGATCACGCCCGTCATGCGCTGCCTGGGCGGCGTCGCGGCCGGCGTTGTCGTGGGAGCCCTCGGCTGGCGGCTGCACTCGCGATACCGCACGTACGGAGCGGCGCTCATCGGCGCGGGCGCCGGGATCATATACCTGAGCGTCTGGGCCGCCGCCCGGCTGTACGGCGTGGTGCCGTCTGCGCCGGGCATCGTCGGCCTCGCGCTCGTGTCGGTCGCGCTCGCGATGATCGCCTACGCCATCGACATCGAGGCGCTCGGCGCGGCCGCCGCGCTCGGCGCTTTCTTCGCGCCGGTGCTCCTCGGAGAGAGCCGGGCCAACTCGAATCTTCTGCTCCTCTACCTCGCCAGCATGGCCGTGGGACTCGGTCTGGTGGCGGCTCGCCGCCGGTGGAGGCTCGCGATGCTCATCATCGCCGCGGGTTACTTCGGCGTCGGAATCGCCGGCGCCGCCGAGCGGGCGGTGCCGTGGGCCGTGATGGTCTACGGCGTCGTGGGCGGGACAGCGGGGCTCTACCTCGGGCTTCGCGAGCGGTGGTGGGAGACGCGGCTCCTCACGTTTTCCGGCGGCTGGTGGCTGCTCGCGGCGGCCAACGACCGGATCGCGTCGCACTGGGCAACGCTCGGTGCCGCCATCGTTCTCGCGGCGCCGGTCTGGGGGCATGGACTCCGCTCGCCTCGCGTGCTGCCGATCCATCTCCGCCCGCTCGAGCCCGCCCCGTCCGACGGCGCCGACGGAGCGGGCTGGTCGGTTGGAGAAGCCTTTTACTTTTTCGTCACGCCGCTTCTGCTCGCGTGGGCGGTTCGCGCGGCGGCGCCCGGGCGATTCGACGACACGCCGGGTCTCGTGGCCCTCGTCGTCGCGATTCCGTATCTGCTGGTGGGATATCTCCGGCCGCTGCCCCCGTTCGCGGCAGTCGGAGCGGCGGCGCTCGGCGTGGCCGTCTCCCAACACTGGAACGGTCCCCCGCAGGCATACGTGCTTCTTGCCCTTTCGCTGGTCTGGGCCACGCTCGATCACAGACTCAACAGGATCGACGGCCGGTGGTACAGTCTCGTGACCCTCGCCGCGGCGCTGCAGTACCTGTTCGACGAGGCGGCCAGGGTACGCGACGCCGGCGATGCGGCATTCACCGGGGCCTGGGCCCTCGGCCTCTGGGGCGCGATCGCTGCGACCACCACTTTGGCGGCCGGACTGTGGCGCACCGACGGGCAGACCGAAGAAACGCGTGTGGTGCGCGCAGGACTCTGGATGGCGGCTGGCGCCATGGTCCTTTTCGGAATGACCAACGAGATCCGCCGGTACTTTCAGGGCCCCACCGTCACCGCCGAATCGGCGAGCCTGGCGGCCGGACTAGCGGTGAGCGCCTGGTGGCTCGTCTTTGCCGCCGCGCTCGTCGCAACCGGCTTCAGTCTCTCGCTCAAGCCGGCGCGCGTGGCCGGGCTCGCGGTGGCCGGATTGGCGGTGCTCAAGGTGGTGTTCTTCGATCTTTCGTCGCTCGACGCCCTGTACCGGGTCGGCTCGGTATTCATCCTCGCGCTCGTCGCGCTCTCGCTCGCCTATCTGTACTACCGCTCCGAGCGGAGCGCGCGCGCACTCTGACACCCGCCGGAGAGACTCCCATGTCCAACGGCCTTACCCGCCGCTCCTTCACGGAATCGCTGCTGCTGGCCGCCCTCGCGCCGGCGCTGAGGCTTCCCTCCGGATCGGAGACACCGGCGTGGGGTGAGAGCCTCGCGCCGATCACGTCAGCCGACGAGCCGGGCGCACTCGCCAGAGCGCTGGCCGGCGCCATTCGCGCGCAGTATGGCGCGCGGCTGAGCCGCGCCGAGCTCGCCACGGTCACCCGGCAGATTCAGGCGGGCCTCGACCGCGCCACCCAGATTCGGAAGGTCGAGCTCACCAACGGCGACGAGCCGGCATTCGTCTTCTCCGCCCTCCCTGCGGCGGGGCCGGGGACTCCGTGACCGACCTCTCTTTTCTCACGGTGGTCGAGTTGGGCCGGAGGCTGCGGGCCCGCGAGGTGTCGGCGGTCGACCTTGCGCGGCACTTCCTCGATCGCCTCGAGCGACTGGGACCTGGGTACAACGCGGTGGTGACCGTGCTCCGCGACCAGGCGCTCGCCGAGGCGCGAGAGCGCGACCGCGAGCTCGCATCGGGCAACGACAGGGGGCCGCTGCACGGCATTCCGTACGGCGCCAAGGATCTGCTCGCCGCGGCCGGGGCACCGACGACCTGGGGCGCTCGACCCTACCGCGAGCAGCTGCTCAAGCACGACGCCACCGTGGTCCGGCGCCTGCGCGGCGCCGGCGCCGTGCTCTCCGCCAAGCTGGCGATGGTGGAGCTGGCAGGTGGTATGGGGTACAACCAGGCCTTTGCGAGCTTTACGGGCCCGGGGCGGACGCCGTGGGATCGGTCGCGCTGGTCGGGGGGCTCGTCGAGCGGGTCGGGGGCCGCAGTGAGCGCGGGGCTCGTGCCGTTCGCGATCGGGTCGGAGACCTGGGGATCGATTCAGTTTCCCGCCGCCTTCTGCGGGGTCTCCGGCCTGCGCCCGACATACGGCAGGGTCAGCCGCCACGGTGCGATGGCCCTGAGCTGGACGATGGACAAGCTCGGCCCGCTGGCCCGGACCGCCGAGGATTGCGGCCTCGTGCTGGCCGCCATCGCGGGTCCCGATCCCGACGATGCCACGACCATCTCCACAGGCTGGCAGCCGGCGCAGGCGGGAGCGCGCCGTTTTCGATTCGGCATTCTCAAGGGAACGCTCGACAAGACGCAGCCCGAGGTACGGAGGAATTTCGAGCAATCCCTTTCGACGCTGCGGGAGATGGGTGACATCGTCGAAGGCCTCGTGCTGCCCGACTTTCCCTACGACGCCATGGCGGGGCTCATTATCGAGGCCGAGGCGGCGAGCGCCTTCGAGCCGCTCTTCGAGAGCGGACGGATCACCCGTCTCACGGCACCGGAAGACAGGATCGGCGGATACGCCGGCCAGGTGGTATTGGCGAAGGACTACATTCGTGCGTTGCGACTCCGGCGTCCGGCCGCCGCGGCTCTTCACGGCATGCTGGCAACGGTCGACGCCGTGATCGCGCCATCGCTGCCGACCGTGGCCTGGCCGATCGACACCACGTTCGACAAGGTTTACCCCGATTATCCGGGAGGGGCGAACATCGCCGGCCCCGCCAATCTCTCGGGTGTGCCGGGCCTCTTCCTCATGAACGGCGTCGGCGAACGGGGACTTCCGACCAGCCTTCAGCTCACTGGCGCGGCGGGCACCGAGGCCGTGCTGCTGGCCATCGGCGCCGCGTACCAGGCGCAAACCAGCCATCACACGGTGCGCCCTCCGGGATTGTGACCCGCGCTCGACCGGCGTAATATCTCGGCACTCGCAATCCCGCACCGCGCAGGAGTTCACGTGACCACGTTGATGCTCCCCGCCTCGCCCGCGGCGTTCGCCCGGGCGAGGTGGGACGATGTCGCTCCCTATTTCGACGAGCTGGCCTCGCGGCCCCTGGACGAGGACACCGTCGAGAGCTGGCTTCAAGCGTGGTCCACTCTCGAGGAGCTGGTCACCGAGGCCGCTGCCCAGGCGATGATCGCATACACGATCGACACCTCGGATACCGCCAGGGAAGCCGATCACCTCAGGTTCTCAACGGAGATCATGCCGAAGATGGAGGAGCGGAGCGTCGAGCTGGCCAAGCGGCTGGTCTCGCTCGGCTATTCCACTCCGGCGCTGGCCACCACCCTCCGGCGCTTCCAGACCGCGATCGAGATTTTCCGCGAGGAGAACGTTCCCTTGTTCTCGGAGCTGGAGGAATTGGGCGCTCGGTACCAGCGGATCACCGGATCGATGAGCGCCGAGTGGGAGGGCGAGGAGCGGCCGCTTCCGCAGCTCCAGCCGTTCCTCAAGAGCCCCGACCGCGAGGTGCGCGAGCGCGCGTACCGCGCGGCCACCCAGCCGTATATGGAGGAGCGAGCCGCCCTGGCGAGCCTCTTCGACCGGATGTTTGCCCTGCGGCAGGAGGCCGCCCGGAACGCGGGCTTCGACAACTACCGCGACTACATCTTCCCGGCAAAGTTCCGCTTCGATTACACCCCTGCCGACTGCGAGCGATTCCACGAGGCCATCGAGGCCACCGCAACGCCGGCGGTCGAACGCATGTTGGAGCATCGCCGCCGGCGGCTCGGCGTAGACGTTCTGCGTCCGTGGGATCTCGCGGTTTCACCCGACCGCACCGCGCCCATCAGGCCTTTTCGCGACTCCGACGAATTTTCCCGTACGGCTCACAGCGTGTTCACGAGAGTCGACGGCCAGCTCGGCGGACAGTTCCAGACCATGATGGAGGAGCGCCTGCTCGACCTGGACAGCCGGAAGGGAAAGGCGCCGGGCGGCTATTGCGAGACGCTCCACTTTCGCGGGCGGCCGTTCATTTTCATGAATGCCGTCGGCCTCGTCGACGACGTGATGACGCTGCTGCACGAGGCAGGGCACGCGTTCCACGCCTTTGCCGCGCACGCACAGCCGCTCATCTGGCAGCGGCATCCTGGCTCCGAGGCCGCCGAGCTGGCGTCGATGTCTATGGAGTTGCTGGCGACTCCGCATCTGGCCAGGCCCGCGGGCTTCTTCTCGGAAGAGGATCACCTTCGCGCGTGGCTGGAGCACCTGGAAGACGTCCTGCTCAGCCTGGCGCACATCGCGTCGGTGGATGCATTTCAGACTTGGATTTATACCAGCGGCGAGGGTGGCGACGCATCGGCGCGCGACGCAGCGTGGCTCCGCATCCGCTCGCGATTCGAGCGCGGGGTGAACTGGTCCGGCCTCGACGTGGAGCGGATCGCGCGGTGGTACCGGCAACTGCACATCTTTCTCTATCCGTTTTACTACATCGAGTACGGGATCGCACAAATCGGGGCGCTCCAGGTATGGCGTAACAGCCTGAGCGATCCGGTGGCCGCCGTGGCGCGCTATCGGGAGGCGCTGGCACTCGGCGCAGTGCGCGGACTGCCGGACATCTACCGCGCTGCCGGGGCGAGCTTAAGCTTCGACGTCGGGCTGATCGGGGACCTCGTGAGGCTGGTCGAAGAGCACATCGAACGGATCAGAAAGCAGTTGGAAGGGTAGGAAGGGAACCCCGCTGGCCTTTCCCCGCCGCCCAGTTGCTTCCCGGCCCCCACGGCGCAAGATTCCACGCCGACCAGCCCGGGGCGGTTTCGCCGGGATTTAAGCCGATGCCCATGGGGGAGCCTGGATGGCGAAAGAAGAAGGAATCGAGATGGAGGGGGTGGTGACCGAGGTCCTCCCCGACCGCAACTATCGGGTCATGTTGGAGAACGGTCACGAGATTCTGGCCTACGCCGCGGGAAAAATGAGCAAGTTCAAAATCCGGGTACTCGAGGGCGACCGCGTGAGCGTGGTGCTATCGCCGTACGATTTGACGCGGGGCAGGGTGATATACAGGCATAAGTAGGCCGGGGAACGGGAGTCGCCGCCAAATGAAACGGGCCGCTCGAAAGAGCGGCCCGTTTGTTCTGCGACCTTCGACCGACCTACTTGACCTTGGTGACGTTTTCCGCGGCAGGCCCCTTTGCACCCTGCACGATGTCGAACTCCACCCGGTCACCCTCGGAGAGGCTGCGGAAGCCTTCCGCCTTGATGGCGGTGTGGTGGACAAAGCAGTCCTTGTCCCCATTCTCCGGAGTGATGAAACCAAAACCTTTTGCGTCGTTGAACCACTTCACCGTGCCGAGGGTGCGAGCCATCTTCTACTCCATGTTTGTTTGACTGCATCGGCGCCCGGGAAAGTCCGGACAGCCGAGTTTTTATGAGCGCAGGCCAGTCCCGCGTCATAAAAAATGTAAGACCCGCCGTCTAACCCCGGGCCTCGATTTGCGGATTTGCTGTGTGTGTGCTCCTGACGGGGCCAAAATCGCGAGGACTAATTTGCCTGTCGACGGCATTTAGTCAAGGGGGGTGCCGCGGAGCCATCTGGCCGCCGCACGCGCCCAGTCGGCCACCGGCTCCAGGGGCCTGATCTCGAATCCACGGTCGTCGAGATCGCCGGCGGCCCGGTTCAGCGCTTGCAAGAATTCTGCCGCCGACGGGTAGCGGGCCTCGACGTCGGCGCTCAGAGCCCGGTCGAGCACGCGCTCCAGCGCATCGCTCACATCGTCACGCTGCCCCTGCGAGGTTGGCAGCTGATTGGTCGTTTGCTTGGCCAGAATCTGCTCGGTCGTGAGTCCGGAAAACGGGGGCGTGCCGAGCAGGGCGAAGTAGGCGACCGCCGCCAGGCTATAGAGATCGGACCGCTGGTCCACCCGCTCTCCGAGCAGCTGCTCCGGGCTCGCGAACTGCGGCGTTCCGCTCTGGCTCGTTGCGCCACCGAACTTGCCGCGCAACGCGAGCGCGAGCCCGAAGTCGGTAATCTGCAGGCTTCCTTCGGGGTCGATGAGCATGTTCTCGGGCTTGATGTCGCGGTGCACCAGCCCCGATCCGTGGGCGTGGGCCAGTGCGGAGAGTGCCTCGCGCAGCAAGCGGAGAGTCTTGTCGAGCGGCAGCGGGCCGTCCCGCTCGACGAGCTGCGCCAGGCTTGGCCCGTTGATCAGCTCCATCGTATACCACAGTAGTCCCGACCGCCCGGCGATATCGAAGATGTTGACGATGTTCGGATGGCTGAGCTGTGCGGCCAGTTGTGCTTCGCGGCGGAATCGCTCCACCACTTCCGGATCCTGCGTGAGCGACGGGTGCAGTACCTTGAGCGCCACTTCACGCTCGAGGTGAAGGTCGCGGACGCGGTACACACGTCCGAATCCGCCCGACCCCAGCAATCCCAGCAGCTCGTAGTCGTCGCCGAGGGCGCGGCGCAGCCGCTTTTCCCAGCGCGCGCGGTCTTCCGCCGGCGTCAGCGGACCCTGGCTCACGGCCGCGCCGCGGGTTTCGAACGTTCCCACGTCCGACGCCAGATCTTCGAGCATCTCCCCCGCAGTGAGGTAGCGGTCTTCGGCGGCCGGCTGGAGCGCGCGCAGGATCATCCGATCGAGCACCCGGGGGCAGGTCGGCCTGAGCTCGGTTGGGCGGCGCACGGTGTGGGTATCGAGCGGGGGCTCCTGGCCCGTAACCGCAAAGTAGAGCAGCGCTCCCGCCGTATAGACGTCGCACGTGGGATCGCCAATGCCCCCTTCACGGATCTCGGGCGCCATGAAGTTGATCTCGGTGGGCATCTCGCTGGCGGGAATCGCGGGCAGGGTGTAGCTGCTGAAGCGCAGATCCGTCACCGTGCTCCGTCCGCTCGGACCGACCAGCACGGTGGCGGGCACGATGCGTCTCATCACGATTCCCTGCAGATGGGCGTGCTCGAGAGCGCCGAGCAGGTCGCGTGCGAGCGCGATGACGCTTGGAAACATCCGAGGCCCTCGTGCCACTGCGTCGGCGAGACTCTCGCCTTCGATCCAGTTGCCGACGCGATACGCGAGGCTTCCCGTGATGCCGGTGTCGTATACGTGCCGGATGGCGGGGTGGTCGAGCTGCCCGAGCGCTTCGCCCTCGCGCAGGAACCAGGCGCGAGTGGGCTCATCGGTATAGAAGTTGGCCCGGAGGCTCACGCGCCGCTGCAGGCTCTCGTCGAACGCCTCGAAGAGCAGCCGGGCCTCCGATGCCGCGACGAGGCGCTCGAGCCGGTACCGGTGGCCGAGGGCCTTGCTGGTCAGGTCGAAGGCCAGGACGGGGTTCGGGCCCGTCACCGAAGCACTCCTCGCCGCCGCTCGACATGCAGATCGCGACCGCACACCGAGTCGTCGCACCAGCGCCGGCTGCCGGTGGGGGTATCGTCGAGGAAGAAGAGGCTGCAGCCTCGACCGCCGCACCGCCGCACCCGGCTCGGGTCGTCTGACAGCGATGCGGCCGCCGACAGGGCGATCGTTTCGAGCGCGCCGGGCGCCCGGCCTGGGGCAAAGTGCATTCGCCACTGTCCGCCCACGCGCGTGAGCTGTTGGCTTCCACCGCACCGGGCGAGAAAGCCGTTGAGCGTGACGATGACGCCGGCCTGCGCCGGCCGGCCGGTGTCCATCGTGTCGGCCAGGCCGATGAGCTGATCACGAAGCCGGCGAACCGCCGGGAAATCGGCGGGGCCGGCGCGGGGGTCGAGTTTTCGCGTGAGCGCCCATCGCCGCCAGGCGTCGAAATCGGAAAGGAGATCGGGGGGTGGGTCGATGCGGCCGCGCGCCGTGTTGGCGAAATCGAGCCAGACAGCGTCGCCCAGGAGGGTGAACTCGTCGTCGGCCATGAACGCCTAGCTGTCCGCCACCTCGACGGCATTTCGCCCGGCCCGCTTGGCCTTGTACAGCGCGGTATCGGCGGCGGCAAGGATGCTGCCGACGGTGGTGCCGTGCCGGGGCGATTCGGCGATGCCCATGCTCAACGTGCACGGGCCGAACTCGGGGCTGGTCTTTTCCATTTCACTGAGACTCGACTGTACCCGTGCCACGAACACCTGCGCCTCGGTGGGCTTCGTCATCGGAAGGATCACGAGAAACTCGTCTCCCCCCAACCGGCCGACCACGTCGAGCGCTCGGCACTGCTGCTTGAGAATCTTGGCCACCTGGATCAGGAGGCGGTCGCCCGCGGCGTGGCCCATCGTATCGTTCACCGTCTTGAAGCGGTCGAGGTCGAGGAGCAGCACGCTGGTGTGGAGCTGATGTCGGAGGCTGCGCGAGATCTCGGCGCCGAGGCGCTCCTCGAGCGCGCGACGGTTGTACAGGCCGGTCAGCTCGTCCGTAGTGGCGGCGCTGTGAAGCTGCTCGACGAGCTCGGAGTTCTTGAGCGCGATGGCCGCCGCGAACGAAAGCGTTCCGGCCAGCTCGAGCTCCGCGCGGCCGTAAAGCTTGTCGCTGATTCGGGAGCCGAGCACCAGAACCGCCATCCGCTCCGATCCGGCATCGAGGGGCACCACCAGCTCTGCACCGGGGCCGATGAGCGAGGCGACGCCGACGTCGTCGGTGCCGGTCGACGCGCTGCCCGCGGGCAGCGCCTGGTCGAAGGCGGCCCGGTCGATCGGAGCCGGCCGAAGTCGGTCGTTGAGCGAGCGAAAGACCTTGGGTGTGTAACTCGCGCCCTCCGGCCGGTAGAGGCAGGCCCACCACGCGAAAAACACCTCCGCCATGAAATCGAGGATCAGCTGTTCGGTTTCTTCGGTGGAATGCACCGACGACAGAAGCCTGGCCACCTGCCTGAGCGCCCGGAGCTGGAAGACGGCATCGTCCAGGGTGGCCTGCCGCTCCAGGAGGATACTCCTCAGCTCCAGAACCACGCTGAGGCCCAGCGCGAGCGGCATGGCCACAGCGCGCATGTCGCCCGCCACAGCCTGCGTCGCGTGGATGACCACTTCGGTTTCGCCGCTGCCCAGGCGAGCCACCTCCTGGGAGTCCTCGAAGCCCTTTACCGGACCAACCCTGGGCAGCGCCTCGGAGGGCGACATCATGGTGAACCAGATGAATTCACTCTGAAAGCGGCGGACCAGGGCTACCCGACAACGCTCGAACAATTCCCCTTCGGTACGGGATAGCCGGCACGCAGCGGCGAAGGCACTGGGAAGGGTGAGCAGGGCGTTGGAGGGGGTCAAAGCCATGGCAAATGATACCATTACGCGGGGGTGGAGGGGAGCGGGACAGCCGCACTAATATCGACGGGCGACCAGCCGATACCTGAGTGGCAGGATGGCCCGGACGTGCAGTGTCGAACGTAACACAGTGTAACAGGGCCTTGTTCCGCGACGCCTAACCGACTACAATTATGCTCAGTTACAGCGGGACATAGCCCTTACGGGCCCCAGGGATTTCGGCCTTGCAGCCTGGGTGATGAAAATTGCTAAGGCTCCGGTCCCGGCGAGCACCATGCTCAGCCGGGATTTGTGTTTCCAGCCCGCACGATCCTGCCGTCCTCCGGCTTCGGTATCGTTCCGCCTAGTGAATCGGTGACGTACTTGGACAGCAGGTCCACCGCCCGAGGCGCCGAAGCCCGGGAGTCACACCCGGCCTTGGCCTCGGGCACATCGTAACCGTCGCCCTGCTCGCACGCCGGGTACACCGGAAAGGCCACGGCGAGCGTATCGTCGGCGCGAATCGCGCCACCCGCGGCACGCATCACGTCGCCGACGACTCGGCTGCCCGATGGCGCGGCAGGGTTGTACGTAAACCGAATCCCGGACACCTGAAGAAACGGTCCCTTGCCGAGCGATCCGTCGGCGACCCCATGCTCCAGAATCTCTCTGAGACGCGCACCGGTGAGCGTGAAGGTGATGACACGGGTCTCGTCGGAGAAGAGGAAGATCGACTCGATCTGGTAGTTGGAGATCGGCCCGGGCCTGATGAGGTCGTCGAGACGAAGCGTCCCGGCGTTGAGCATGGCGGCGTCGGCGCCCGTGCCGGCCCGCATCGCGTCGGTGACCAGATCGCCGAGCACCGACTCCTGCGATCGGCCGACGACGTCGCGCGCGTCGATGGGCACGGTGGTGGTGCCGAGCACCCGTTCCGGTCCCAGCCGCTCCTGCAGTGAATCCTCCCACGCCTTTACCACCGGTGCCACCAGGCTGTCATCGGGAAGCCGGGAGTCGATGTGGACCAGGGCGACCGCCTCCCTCCACTGTCCCTTTCCTCCCCACAGCGTGACGAACTGGGCCGTACGCGAGTTGGCGTCGGCCTTGAGCACGTGCCGGCCCGACACTGCCGAGTCGTGCGCCTCATGCTCGTGGCCTCCGAGGATCAGATCGAGCCTCGACTCCTTGCCCAGCAGGTCGCGGTCGGCCTCGATGGTCTGGTGAGTGACCCCGACGATGAGGTCGGCACCCTGGGCGGCAAGGGTGTCGATCGCCAGATGGGCCGCGCTGTCGGGATTGCTGCACCGAACCTGCTTGCGGTAGGGGCCTTGAAGCGTCAGCCCGAAGAGGCCGACCTTGTGCCCCGACACGCGGACGGTGTCCCAGGGAAGCACCTTGGGAAACCGCGTGCCGTCGGCCAGAGTGCAGTTGCTGGAGAGCCACTTGAAGGTGGATGCCGCGATCCGCGCGTCGAGCGTATCGACCGGCAGCTCGAACTCATGGTTGCCGAACGTAGCGTAATTGAGCCTTGCCGAATCGAGCGCCTCGACCATGTGGCGGCCGTTGTAGTACTTGCTCAGGAGGCTGGGGCTCAGCAGATCGCCGGCGAGGACGAAGATCACCGGGCCCTGGTCGGCCAGGCGGCGCCTCACGGTGGCCACCCGGGCGAGACCGCCTTCGCCGTTGGCCATCGTATCGATCACGTACACGTCGTTGATCGACAGGAAGCGGACCGGATTGAGCGGTATCGGCGGGCCACCGCCTCCGACGCAGGCGCCGGTGCCGATGAGTGCCGCGAGGACCAGACGTCTCACAACCCCTCCTCGTTCTCTCGCAGACTCCGCACCAGATCGGCGCTCATGAGTCTCAGCTCGTTCAACATTTCGCGGCGGGGCCAGTCCTCGCGCGCGGAGACGATTTCCAGCATCGACCGGTACCACCAGATGGTCTGGTCGAACCCCGCGAGCGACACCGTCCGCACGTATTCCACGCCCAAACGCCTGAGAGCCGTGCTGGTCGACCCGCAGGCGTGGATCTCGTCGGCGATGCAGATGTCGAGCGCGCGCGGCTCGGCGGTGGCGAGCTGCGTCAGGTACTCCTGCTTGCACGCCCGCCAGGGCCGCTCACCCCCGCGACGGTCGAACTTCGGCTCGATGGCGTCCTTGGCCACCGCGAGGGCCACGGACCCGAACTTCTCCGAAATCTTCTGCTCCATCGGCAGAACGCGATCGGGCGGCGTTTCCTCGAGGACGTGGTGGAGAATGCCGGCGACGATCGTCACCTGCTCGCAGCCGTAGCGCGCGAGGATCAGGGCGACGTTGGCCGGGTGAGCCAGATAGTCCATGCCCGAGCCTGGCGGCGCGACGGCAACGTAGTACTTGGCGGCAAAGGCGAGCGCGTGGTTGATGCGGTCGGAATAGCCGTGCATGTAGACTCGGAAGAGGGGATCAAGGAATGCCGAGAAGCTTATGCGTCTGCAGGCTGAGTCGCCAGCGCGGGTGCCTTAGGCAGTACCGCAGGGCGGCCTGGGTGTTCGCGTCCCGATCGGGCCCGTCCATCGGCTGGAGGAAGAACTGGTCGAACCCCATGTCCTCGAAGAGCTCGGGCTCGCCGCCCTCCTGGGGATAGACCAGCTTCAGCTCGTTTCCCCCCCGGACCACCAGTTCGGCGCCGGCCTTCGGGCTCACGCAGAGCCAGTCGATGCCCGGCGGCGGGGCGATGGTGCCGTTGGTCTCCACCGCCACCTCGAATCCCGCCTCGTGCAGGGCCAGGAGCAGCGGCTGGTCGAGCTGGAGGAGAGGCTCGCCTCCGGTACACACGACCAGTCGGCGACCGTGCCCGCCGTCGGGCGGCCAGGTGGACGCGACCGCCGAGGCCACCTGCTCGGCTGACGCGAACTTCCCCCCGCCCGGCCCGTCGGTACCCACGAAGTCGGTGTCGCAGAACCCGCAGACCGCCGTCTCCCGATCGGTCTTTCGCCCGCTCCAGAGGTTACACCCCGCGAACCTGCAAAACACCGCCGGCCGGCCGGTGTTGGCTCCCTCCCCCTGGAGGGTGTAGAAGATTTCCTTGACCGCGTAAGAGCGGTTTCCCGTTTCCCCGCCGTACCTCGCCGGGTCCTCCACTCCCGCCTCCCTGAAGCCCTTGAGGCGCAGGAGGCAGGCCTCGCAGTGTCCACAGGCGGCGCCATCGGGTGCGGGGTCGTAACAGGTCGACGTGATGGCGTAGTCGAGTCCGAGCGCCAGTCCCTGGGTCACGATTTCCCGCTTGGAGAGGGTGATGAGCGGAGTGTGAATCGTGATCCGGCCACCGCCCTCGACTCCCGCCTTCGTGGCCAGGTTGGCCATCCGCTGAAATGCCTCGATGTACTCGGGCCGGCAATCGGGATAGCCGCTGTAGTCGAGGGCATTCGCACCCAGGAAGATGTCGCAGGCGCCGAGCGTCTCGGCCCATGCGAGGGCGAGCGAGAGAAAGACGGTATTGCGGGCGGGGACGTAGGTCGCCGGTATTCCCGAGCCTATCTCACCGATGGGCGTATCCTTCGGAACCTCGATCTCGGCGGTGAGGGCCGACCCGCCGAAGGCGCGAAGATCGATGTCGATCACCACGTGGCGCGCGATGCCGAGGCTGGTCGCCACGCGCCGCGCCGCCTCAAGCTCGACGGCGTGCCGCTGTCCATAGCGGATGCTGAGGGCGTGCACGTCGAATCCGCGCCGCTGGGCGATCGCGGCGGCGGTGGTGGAATCCATTCCGCCGCTCAGGAGGACGACGGCCCTGGGCGCTGACATCCGCCAAAGCTACTCGCTCGTGGTCCCCAGCAGAAACCTGAAGGCTCCCGGCAAATGCGGGTGGCGAAAGACGTACCCCGACTCCTGCAAGCGCTTGGGAAGCACCCGGGCGCTGGACAGCAGGGTGGTTTCGCCCATCTCGCCGAGCCCCATCCTCACCGCCTTGGCTGGGAGCGGGATGGCGGCGGGCCGTCCGAGGGCGCGTCCCAGCGCCGCGGCCAGCTCCTGATTGGTGCGGGGATGTGGTGCGGTAGCGTTGACCGGACCGACCAGGTCGTCGGTCAGGAGGGCGTGCTGGATTGCCCCGAGGACGTCGTCGATCGCTATCCAGCTCATCCACTGCCGGCCGGTGCCGACTCGCCCGCCGAGCCCGAGACGGAACGGCACCAGAAGCTTGGCCATCGCGCCTCCGGTCGGAGTGAGGATGATGCCGAAGCGCAGGTTGACGACGCGGATTCCGGCCGCGCGCGCCGGCTCGGTGGCCGCCTCCCACTCGCGGGCCACTTCCGCGAGGAAGTCGGCGTGCGGCGGTGGCAGCGGGCTGTCCTCGGTCAGGATTTCGTCGCCGCGATTGCCGTAGATGCCGATCGCCGATGCCGACACGAGCACCCGCGGGGGCCGGTGGAGCCTCGCGAGCGTCTCGCAGAGAAACCGGGTGCCGATGGCCCGGCTCTCCCAGATGCGTTTCTTCCGCGCCTCAGTCCACCTCGCGGCGATCGTCTCCCCGGCCAGATGGACGACACCGTCGAGGCCATCGAGCTTGACCGCCTCGATGCTGCCGTCCTTGTAGCTCCAATCGGCGTCACTCGGCTCGCTCGGCGTGCGCGTCAGCCTCCGCACTTCGTGGCCGCCGGTCTGCAGAAAAGGGAGGAGCCTCCGGCCGACCAGACCGGTCGCGCCGCTCACGGCGAGTCGCAACGGCGCGTAGTCCGCGAACCGCGCCTCGGCCTCGAGGTCGGCTCGCAGCAGCTCGTGTCTGTACGAGAGCAGGCGCTTGATGCGGCGCTTGAGCAGCAGGGAGGCGGCGACCGCGCCGGCGGGGCCGAGGGGAGGGACGTACTCGATCCTGTCGGTCATGGCGCAGGTGTCGTCCGCGCGTGGCTCGAACTTGTGGAGATGAGTCCAGCGCGTGAACGGCCCTTCTTCCTGCACGTCCACGAATTGCCGCCCCGCGATGACGTCACGATAGCGGGCGACCCAGCGGATCGGGATGAGTCCTTCGCGCACTCGGAGCACCGTTCTCGATCCGTCGGCCAGGCCGGCCGCGGGCTCGACCACCTCCAGATTTTCCCACGGCGGCGTCAGGCGCTCGAGCGCCCCCGGGCGACCATGCCAGGCATAGGCGGTCTCCGCGGACACCGATAGTCCGCTGCTGCGCTCGACGACGTGAGGAGCGGGCGGCAGTGGCTCATCCCACCTTGACGGGCTTGACCATCCCGTGAAGCAGGTGTGCCTTGCCATCCTTGATATCGGGAAGGAAGCAAATCAGTGCGTAGTCGCCGGGCGTCAGGTCGACGCTGAATTGCCCGCTCTCGGCAGCCATCATGGGTGCAATGCCGCCGAGCGGGCTCACTGGTGGACGTCCCTTCTCGCCTCCCTTTTCCCACGCCTCGATGTCTTTTATCGTCTTGCCGGGCCCAAGCCTGGCCAGCACGACCTCGTGGGGTTGCGGCCCCGCGTTTTCGACGCGGATGAGATGATTGCCGGGCGTGAGCGGGGAGGACAGTTCGAAGTCGTAGTCGGTGAGTTTGATCGTGATGTCTGCCGCGATCTCGCGAGCCGGCGGTCCGGTTGCGGCGGTGACCTCCAGCGGGGCGATCATTCCCTTGGCCATGTGCGGTATGCCGTCGGCGCCGGGGATGAAGCAGATGACCGCGTAGTGGCCCTCGACGAGCTTCATCGTCGCGTTGGTTCCGGCACCCGGAGCGGCAGCGTTGGGACCGCCTGCCAGATGCATCCATGCGGGAGGCGGTCCAGGCTTCCTGAGCGCGGCGAGAAGACTGTCATACGTCCGCCCCTCGTCGAGCCGGGTGATCACGAGATGGTGCAGATCCTTTCCCCGGTTGTCGAGCAGGAATACCGTGAACCCCGCGGGAATCTGGGCGGGACCCTCGAAGCCGTAGTCTCTCGCGATGAAGGTGACCACATTGGCTGGAGGCGCGGCCTGGGTTGAGGCGGGGGGCGCGGGAGCTTTGTCGGGGCCGCAAGCGGACGCGGCCACCACCATCAGACACGCGAAACCTGCTCGACCGGACATGACGGCTCCTCTGCTCGGGAAAACGGGGAGCGGACGCGGTGTACAATGCCCATGCTCGAACGAATTTTCCAGCCTTGGCGCAACTTGCCGCCCGGCGCCGCCAACGTATGTTGGTCGCCACCCCTCACCAACCTGGAGCCTCGATGTCCGGCCGACTCGCCGCCCTTTTCCTCGTCGTGGTGGCGCTTGCCGGCCCCGCCGCCGCCCAGACTCCCGGCGCACTGCCCCAGACGGCCGAAGCGCCATCCTCCCCGTTCCGTCCGCTCCTCCTTCCGGCACCCAATCTTATCCGGACCGGCAGCGGAAGGCCGGGGTCGCGCTACTGGCAGCAGCGCGCCGACTATCGTATCGAGGCCACGCTCGATCCCGGGAAGCACGAGCTGCGCGGGAGGGAGACGATTCACTACGTCAACCGGTCGCCCGACGCCCTCCCCTATCTCTGGCTGTTCCTGGAACAGAACATCTGCGGACCCACGAGCATCACCGAACAGCTCGACCAGCCGCCGCTCGTCTTCCTCGGCTCGACGTTCGACTTCTCCTGCAAAGGGTTCTCCGGCGGGCTCGAGCTCGAAAGCGTGCGCGTCGGGCCCCGCGAGCTGACGCCGGCGGTTTACGGCACCACCATGCGCCTCGACCTTCCGCGCGCACTTGCGCCGGGAGCGTTCGTCGACCTGATACTCGTATGGCGGTTCACGGTGCCCGACTACGGCGCCGGCCGGATGGGTCGCGACGGCGACCTCTACGAGGTCGCCCAGTGGTACCCGCGGATGGCCGTGTACGACGATGTGCGCGGCTGGAACCACGATCCGTACATCGGTGGCGGTGAGTTCTATCTCGAGTACGGCAGCTTCGACGTCGCGCTGACCGTGCCGGCCTCCTACATCGTGGGGGCGACCGGAGTGCTCCGCAATCCCGAGGTGGTTCTCACGGCCGCCCAGCGCGCGCGGCTTGCCCATGCGCGCACCTCGAAGGACCCAGTGGCCATCGTCACGGCAGAAGAGGCGGGCCATTCCGACCGGACCCGTCCCACGAGCAATGGCACCCTCACCTGGCGCTTCACCGCCGACAGCGTCCGAGACTTCGCGTTCGGCGCCTCACCCGCTTTTCGGTGGGACGCGAGCGGCTACAAGGGGACGATGGTCCACACGCTCTATCGCCCGTCGGCGAAGGAGTGGGAGGAGGCCAACCGGATGGTCCGCGAAGGGCTCCAATACTACAGCGAGCAGTGGTACCCGTATCCCTACCCTCAGATGACGAGCATCGAGGGACCTGTCGAGGGAATGGAATACCCGATGATCACCTTCGACCCGCGGAGCCCGAGCCGCGAAGAGCGGCAGTGGGTGCTGGCGCACGAGCTCGGCCATCAGTGGGTGCCGATGATCGTGGGCTCGAACGAACGCCTCTACCCCTGGATGGACGAAGGCTTCAACACCTTCATCGATCTGGCCAACGCGGCGAAGTATTTCGCCGGCACGCCGTACGGCGACAGCATCGAAGTTCATCCCCTCCACCTCTATGCCGACCACGCGACGCCCGGACGGGAGCAGCCGCTCATTCTCCGCCCGGTGGAGGCCAAGGACCTGTTCTGGACCGGCTATCAGAAGCCCGCCTTGATGATGCAGACGCTGCGATACGAGGTGCTGGGAAAGGAGCGCTTCGACCGCGCGTTCCGTGAGTACATCCGCACCTGGGCGTACCGGCACCCGACGCCCGCGGATTTCTTTCGGCTCATGCGCGACGAGTCGGGCATGGATCTCGACTGGTTCTGGCGCGACTGGATCTACACCACGGCGCGCCTCGACCAGGCGGTGGACTCGGTGGCCACCGCCGACAGCGGCCAGAAGGTGTACCTGTCCAACCGCGGCAGCATGACGCTGCCCCTCGAGATGGACCTGGCCTACGCAGACGGTTCCACGGAACGGGTGAAGCTGCCGGTGGAGATGTGGAACCTGGGGCCGAGCTTTGCCTATCGGGTGCGGAGCGCCAAGCCGGTGCGGAAGGTGACTGTCGATCCGCGCCACGCATTGCCCGATGTCGACCGCTCGAACAACGCGTTCGGCACGTAGTCGGTGCGCCCGGCAAGCTGAGCGAGCGCCCGCCGGTTCAGCATCTGCGCGTCGACCGACGGCACGTTGAAATACCGGATGTAGTGCATGATCGCCTCATCCGGCAGGAAGTCGCCTTCGAGGACCTCGGCGGTGCCGAGCGCCATCGCCAGATGCGTGGCGGCCACCGCCTCCGCCGACACCGACGCAGCCATCCGGCAGTCGAGGGCGATCTCCTCGGAGTCGTGCGCGCGGCGTCGGAACGTCTCCAGCAGATGGTCGGGACGCAGTGAATTCCAGGCTTTGCTCTCGGGCTCGCGCACGCTGCCGGCAAGGGGGCCGAGGGTGATCAGAGCCCGCGCCCGGACGGTCTCTTCCATGGCGAGCGGCACGCCTACCTCCCGGAAGAAACGGTCGAGCGACTCCTCGATGGGCAACTTGGTACGCAGGCGCCGCACGAATTCCACCGCTTGTATGCAATAGGTTTCCGCCAGCGCCTCGAAGGCCCTGGCGAAATGGATTTCGAGGCGGAGGCGGGTTTCCTGAGAGAGCCGCCGCACGGAAATCAGGCTCGTGGCGATCATTGGAAGCCTCGTTTCTGCATTGCAGGTTGTTGCTTTCTGACCCCTGAACCACGATGGCCTGGAACGCGAGGTTTGTGCCCGCCATGGAGGTTACGGCGAGGCCGCACTAAGCTCTGGGGCAAGAGGTTGCCGTTGATGCCATGGGTTGCAGGGTGGGTGCGCGCCTCGGTTTGTGGCGCGGCCGCAACTAACGAATTACAATTGCCCTTCGCCTTTTCGCCGGAGCCCCACAATCGCCACGACGATCACACCGCCCGCCTGGACCACCAAGGACGCCGAAAAGCTCTACAACATGAGCGGCTGGGGGCAGGGATACTTCCGGATCAGCCCGGAAGGGCACGTCACTGTGCATCCCGACGCCAACCGGAAGCGCGGACTCGACCTCTACCGCCTGGCGATGGACCTGAACGACCAGGGAGTGGGTCTTCCGCTTCTCCTCAGGTTCTCCGACATCCTTCGCTCCCGGATTCACACGCTCGCCGCCGACTTCGACAACGCCATCAAGGAATTCGGCTACGGCGGGACGTACACCACGGTGTACCCCATCAAGGTGAATCAGCAGCGCCACGTCGTGCAGGAGATCGTGGAGTTCGGCGCCCCCCACGGCGTGGGGCTCGAATGCGGCAGCAAGCCCGAGCTCCAGGCGATTCTCGGCCTCAACGAGAGCACCAACCACCTCATCGTCTGCAACGGATACAAGGACGAGGAGTTCATGCGGCTCGCGCTCATGGGCCACAAGCTCGGGCACACGGTGATGATCGTGCTCGAACAGCTCACCGAGCTCGAGGTGCTGCTCAAGGTGTCCGACGAGATGGGCATTCAGCCAACTGCCGGCGTCCGCATCAAGCTTGCCACCGAGGGGTCCGGGCGCTGGGCCAAGAGCGGAGGAGAACGATCGAAATTCGGGCTCGGCGCCGTGGAGCTGATCAAGTTGCTCGACCAGCTCGAGCGGATCGGCCGGAAGGACATCCTCAAGCTCGTCCACTTCCACCTCGGCAGCCAGATCACCGACATCCGCTACGTCAAGGCGGGGCTCGAGGAGATCAGCCGGTACTACGTGGAGCTCCGGAACATGGGCTTCGATCTCACCCACGTAGACGTGGGGGGCGGCCTCGGCGTGGACTACGACGGGTCTCGGTCGACGCGCTCGGCGAGCGTGAACTACTCGATGAGGGAATACGCCAACGACGTGGTGTACACCATCGGCGGCGTATGCCGCACCGAGGAGCTGCCGATGCCGCACCTCATCTCCGAGTCGGGACGGGCGCTCACGGCGCACCATTCGCTGCTGCTGATCCACGTGATCGACGTCGAGTCGCAGATCGAGCCGGTGGCACCGCCGCTCCGGCCCGAGCCTCAGCCGCTGCTCACGGAGATGACGGAGAGCCTCGAG
>JBBRGF010000019.1:0-28548 GCA_038240975.1 Gemmatimonadales bacterium | reverse complement strand
CTTCCATCCCTGTCCCGGCTCGCCACCGTAGCAGTGAAACTGAAGATGCGTGAAGTGCGCGCGCCGCCCCGACAGCGCCTGCATGCTTGCGAGCGTAGTACCGGCGTTTCCGGGGATCCCGAGGTTGTTGCAGTGGATGTGCACCGGATGGGGCAGGCGAAGCGAGTCCGCGGTTCCGGCGAGCGTCTCGAGCACGGCGCGCGGCGTGACCTTTCGGCCCCCGATAGAGTCGTCGAGCTCTGTCACGTTCCGCTGTCCCGACTTCCACGCCTCCACCCCGCCGGGGTTGACGATCTTGATGGCGTAGGCGCCGGTGGAGGCCAGCATCCAGGCAGCATAGTCGCGCGCGCGATTGCTCTCTCCCGCCTCGATCTGACGCAGGAGATACTCGTCGTTGCCCATCAGCACGTAGATCCCGCCGTCGACGCAGGGTGTGTCGTCGAGCTCGCTGTGCGAGTGGCGGGCCGTGAGAGGTGCGACCGCAGCGTCGAATGCCGTTGTGTAGCCGAGGCCCGCGTACCGGTATCCGGTGGTGAACGTGGTCGGCACCGTCCCTCCCGTTCCGGAGCGACCGGGAGCCTCTCCATCGGCCAGCACCGGTGCGGGCGCGGGGTCGGCGGCATGCTCGTCGGGAATGAGACGCCGCGCATGGTTGCAACTCGAGCTGGCCAGGTGCGAATGGATGTCCACACCACCGGGCATGACCACCATGCCATGCGCATCGAGGGTGGGTGACCCGTCGGGGACGCCGGCCACGATCCTTCCGTCCTCGATGCAGATGTCCCGAATCTCCCCGTCCACGGCATTTGCCGGATCGTGTACCGCACCGCCGACGATTCGGAGACGGCTGGGCACGCTCATCCCTTCCTCCCAGCGGGCAGAGCCTGGAGCGAGGCGAGAAGCGCCGTCAGCACGTCCGCCGCCGATCGCCCGCCGGGAATTGGGGGGCGAAGCGGGAGGGGCACTTCGTCCATGCGGTAGCCTGTTCCACCCTCGTGGATGCCTGCGACGCCCGTATCGATCGCGACACGCGTCGCGAACGACGTCTCGCTCGCCCTCGGGCCGATCGCGACGGTGGGCACGCGGCTCAGAGTCGTTGCAACTTCGGCCGGCAGCTCCGCCGCCGACCCCGCGACGAGCACGGCCGCGGCGTCCTCGACGTGGTCGAGCCCGCGGACGTCCGGAGTATATCGGGGGAATCCGGCGGAAAAGTCGACCGCCATCGGATACCCTGTCTGCCAGGTCAACACCGCTTCGGCTCCTGAGCGATTCCCACCCGCTCTGAGGGTTGTGAGCGCGGCGCGAGTCGGGCCATTCAGCGCCTGCACGAGAGCGATGAGCCCCTCGGCCCGAAGCGCGTCGACCTGACCGGCACCCGGCTCGGCTTCGTGTACCACTGCCGCATACCGGGCTTCCTTCAGGAGCATGGCGGCGCGGGCGGTGGCCTGCAGGGCCGGCGGCAGCTCGCCGAGCGGGTTTCCGAGGACGGTCGCCCGCATCACCGAGAGAGCGGCGATCTCATCGGCAGAGGCGATCGTGATCTCCATCTCGGAGCCGGCCGGCCCACCGTCGGAGCCGACCGTCACGGAGACCAGTCTCCGGCCCGACTTGCCGGCGGGCACATGGGTGCCGGCGGCCTCGACGAATCGCGAGAAGAAGCGGGGATAGCGGGCCCGCGGATCGACGGCCCAGAAGAGGATGACATCGGCGCGATTGCGGATCTCTCCGAGCGTGGCGGCTGCGCGGCCGCGACGCTGGGCGGCCAGCAACCCCGACGCCGCGGGCCGCGACGTGGCGGTGTCCAGCCGGGCGCGGAGCAGGTCGGCTATCGCCACCGCCGCGCGCTGCGCCTGCGTGCTCAGATCGGGGCCCAAGTACACGAGTGTTCGCCCCGGCGCCTGAGCGAGCGCGCGGGACGCTTCGGCCAGGGCCTCGTCGAAGGAGGCAGGCTTGCCGCCGCGCGTCACTGCCGCCGGGACTATGCCGTCGCCGAACCAGGCGCGGGCCACTGGACACGCCGGAGCGACATCGGAGATGCGGCCGTTCGTCACCGTGACGGCCAGGTCGTCGCACACGCAGCCGCAACCCAGGCAGGCCACCGACTCGACGGTGCGCGGCGCAATCATGCCGCCCCCCGAGCCGTCGACTCGACGGCACGATAGACGCGGGTCGCCTCTTTCACGAGACGGCGGTGGCATTCGTCGGCGTCGCGCGCCTCGGCGAATACGGTGCAGATGGGATGGCCGCGGCCGATTTCTTCGCCGGGATGCGGCACATCGGCGACGCCGTGCGACGGCCAGTCATCTGTGCCGCCGAGCTTGACCGGCCGCCGGGCGAATATCACGGCTTTTCCGGCGACCGACCGGCTCGGTGGGGGCTCGGCCGGCAGGGCGCCATCGAAGGCGCGCGCGTGGACGCCGAACACCGAGAGCGAAGCCGCGCGTTCGACGAGCTCCATCGACGCGGAGTAGCGGGGATTGACCTCGATCGGGTAGGGAATCCCATCGTGGGCGATGAAGTCGAGACCGTTGAGACCCACCAGCCCGAATTCCTCGGTTACCGCTTGCGCCAGCGCGCGCGCCGCGGCGGCGATCTCCGCCGACCTCTCGAACAGGGCGACGTTTCCGCCGCCGCCGAGAAGACTTCCGCAGTAGCGAAAGCCGCGCGCGCCGAATGCCGCGTCACCCACGAGCTGGCGGGAGATCCCGAGCGGTACGGCGTGGCGGCCGTCGGCCACGAAGACGATCGATCCGGGGACGCCGGCGATGGGCGATTGCAGGTAAGCCGATCGTGGCACCGGTCCCGACTTCCAGGCCGAGATACCGTGCCCCCCGCCGGAGCGACGCGGCTTTCGCAGCCACCTGCCGCCGGAAGCAGGCTTCGGCGCGCTCGCGCGGGTGGCGGGAACGGCAAAGCCCCGTCTCCGGAGAGCGCGCATGAGGGTGACGGGGTTTCGTATCTGCTCGAGCACCAGTGGCGTATTCCCCAGCAGACGCCGACCCCTCGCGAGAAGGGATACGGCATCCGGATAGTTCTCGAAGTTCGACGTATAGGCCGCGGCGCCGGCGACCACGGCGAGGGCGGCACGGGCAGCGCCGCCGGGAGAGAACGAAGTCCCCTCGTCGCGCCGAAGCGAGATTACCTCGGCCTCCGCGCGCAGGTCGAGATCGCCGAAGCCGTCGACCGCGGTCACCCGATAACCAGCGCGCACCGCCGAAATCGCCAAGGCGCGCGTCGTGACCCCGGCCACCACGACTCGTCCCTCAAACGCCGGCATCGAGGCCGAGTTGCTGGCGCGCCTGAGCCGGCGAAATGACGTACAGGTGGTCGAGCACTGTGCCCGCGGCCTCGCGGAGCCGCATACACTCCACCAAACCCAGGTGCACACCGCCCGCGAGCCCGTCGGCGATGATCGCCGCACCCTGCGCGCCCTGCTTGGCCACGGGCGCGAATCCGCTGAGCGGTCTCGCGATCAACTCGGCGCCGAGCAGATGGTCGAGGCGCCGCCGGATGTCCGGGTCACCGGCCATGCGTCCCGAGAGCAGAATCTCATCGGCCTCGGGGGCGGAGAGCCGAAGCTGGGCAACCATCCTGGCCGCACCTTCGGCGTACGCTTCGATGGCCAGCGCCCGCTCCCCGGGATGCAGTTCGAGAAACGTTTGGGCTCCGCCTCGAAAGAGGGTTTCCTTTGTGACCTCGCCCGCCAGGAACGCTGCCTCGCCGTCCCACCCGCCCGCCGAGCGCCATCCGATCGGCCCGCCCGTACCGCCGGTGCCGTCGACGATACGTCCTCGTTGAACCGCGATTCCGGCGGTGAAGGCGCCACCGAGCTCCACCAGGATGAGTGACACATCGGCCACCGGTCGCGCCAGTCGTTCCGCCTGGTCGTGGATGGCCAGAGCCGCCGCGGACACCTTGTCGGCCGACCCCATGTCCACTCGGTTGAGCTTGCGGTGCGCGGGAACGGTGTCGAGGTGAACTACGCCGGGAATGAACATCACGGGAAGGCCACTCTCTCCCAGCGCTTTGGCGAGCCGCCGGATGCCGCCAATGCCTCCAGGATCTCCCGGCCTCGACAGGAAGGCCAGCCTGAGATCGGCATCGGTGGCGTCGGCCGTCCTCATCAGAGGCAGACCGTATCCCGACGGCCCAACAACGACGTCGACGGGCCCGGAGCTACCGATCAGGTCGATCAGCCGGCGGGGGTCGGCCACCGCGCCGACTGTCGGCAAGGTGGCGTCGAGAAAGAGGCGGCCCTCATCGAGACCGCAGAGATCGAGGCTCACGGTCCCCGGATCGATGCCCACCACCCTCGGCATGCCGCCCTAAGACTTCTTCTTCACGACCAGCGCTCGGGCGACGTCCGCGATCGCCTCCGCGTCCATGACGAGATCATTCCGGGTGAACAGCTTGGCGACGCACGCCTTGTGCAGCTTGGTCTTGAAATTTCCCACCCCGAAGGCGCCGAACATGATCACACCGTCACGCTTTTCTCCGGCGTCGTTCACGTCGATGCCCTCGATGCCCAAGGGGGGAACCGCGTTGAGGTCGACGGCGATCTTGAGCGTCTTGACGGCCTGCCACGCGCCCTTCGGAACCATCTGCACTCCGGCAGGGCCCGAGTTGAGCAGCACCTCCGCTCCGTCCAGCACCTTGGCGCACTGCGAGGGATCGGACATTGTGGTGGACTCGACGTGCACATTGAAGCGGGCACTGATGAACTGGCGGGCCTTTTCGCCTTGCTCGGGTTTTCGGGAGGTGATGGTGACGTGGGCGCCGTCGTGCGCGAGCAGGCCCGCAGCCCTCTGGCCCACCGGGCCGGTGCCGGCGAGAACCACCACCTTCTTGCCCTTCAGGTCACCGAGCGCCTGCTCGATCTTCACCACGGCCGCGACCGCCGTCGTGTTCGAGCCGTTCGAGTCGAGCATGATCGAGACCTTGAAAGGCTCGAACAGCGCGTCCTGCGCCATGGCCAGCAACTGCTCGCCCGACGACATGTTGCTGCCGCCGATCCAGACCGCGGTGTTGTGGAGGTCCTTAGGTCCCCGGGTGAAAATGCAGCCGTGAATCAGATCCCGGACATCGCCTTCCGTCACGCCGCCGTAGCTCATGATGTCGTCGGCGCCGGCATCGTAGGCGACGACCTGATCGAACACGCTTGGAAGACGTGAGGTATCGAGCTGAAGCAGGAGTTTGTGCATCGGGGAGACCTTCTCCTCGTATTCTGGTGTATGGAAAACACGAGGGGCGTCCCGCTATGGGCCGCCCCTCGCAACACGACGATTCAGCGGGACTGTACGATCAGCCTTCGGCGCCGCCGGCGAACGGATGCCGCGCCGCCTTGTACTTGCCAAGCACGTCGTCCACCGACGGCTTGCCCTGAAGCGCGCGAGCGATCGACTCCTTGGTGGCCTGGTAGTTGAACTGGTAGATCTTCTTGTCGTCTTCGGCCTGCCAGTGGATGAACACGCCGACCATCACGACGAGATCGTTTGCCTGCGACTTGCTGATGACGCCCTCGCTCACCGAATCCATCACAGCCCGCGCGACCGCGGCCTGCGCCGGGCCAAACATCTGCACCGCCTGCTTGGCGCCCTTGATCGTCACCTTGTTGAAGAGCAGCGTGTCCGGCCTGGCCGGGAGATTCGGCGTGACGACGGCAAGAAGGTGCGTAAACCCATCAGAGTTGGTGGAGAGTGCGTGCAGGAATGCGGCGCCGGCCGGTCCGGACTTCGACCCGATGATCAGGTCAATGTGGGCGATTTCATTGCCATCGCCGACCAGCGATTCACCGATGAAGAAATCCGCTGCCATACCAGCCTCCGTGTGCGATTTGGTGAGCGACGAGAGAATTTGCCGAAACATGTGCTGCTCTACGGGGCGAAGAGTGAGCCGGCACTTGGAGCGACGTGGGCGGGAGTGGAGCCACGTGGTCCCGCGACGCACGCGGGTAGCTCGTCTTAGCGACGCAGTCGAGCGCAGAGGCCACTAGTATGGACGGCCCCTCTAGGAGTGTCAAGGAGCGTCTTTGCCCCTCCTGCGAGTGGCTCGCGCCTGGAAGTGACAGGCCGGCGGCAACCGTCTGGACGGGAGGACGGGCTCCCCTCCGCCTGACCGACCGACATTCAAGGGACTCAACGACTTACGGAATGGCACGGGCCTCGCACATGGAGGCGCCGTCGTCCAACCGTCTCTCCAGAGGCCACCATGAATGCCACCGTCTTTGCAGTCTCGCTGCTGACAGGTGTCGTACTCACCACTCCCAGCTCGGCACAACAGGTTGCAGCCAACGCCGTGGTTCGGAGCCGTCCGGTCGCCGGCCACGCCGTCGTCGGCAACGGATACTCCACGTATCGCCGTCCGGTTGTGGTCGTTTATCGGAACCCCGAGGCTCGGCGAGTCGTGGTCGAGCGGTACGCGCCGAGGGTGATCGTGGTGGAGCGCACGCGCGGACACGGTCGGGGGCACTACTCGACGCGTCACGGGTACCGGCCGGTAACGCTCTTTTATGTGGATGGACGCTACTACGACCGGCGCACGGACGGCCACGTGGTGCGCGAAGTCGTGGTGTACGAGCGCGGCGGCCGTTACTACGAGGCCTGCGACCGCGACGATTACTAAGGAAGCGGTACCCTGAAGCGATCGGTCTGTCCATGCGCCATTCCGGCGCCCGATCTCCCCGATCCAGGCCCCGCTTCAGGATCAGATATCCCCGCACCCGCGGGGATATTTGTTTGTGGGCGCGGCTCGCCGGGTCGTTCGCTCCGGCGATCGTCCGGCGCTCGGTGTGCAGTCGCGTGCGGGAGCGTCACCCCCCTCGCCGGCCTGCAGTCGGCTGCGTCCCGGAAAGGAAGTGGGGCTGCAACCGCCCGACTGACGCCTGGCTCAGGGAGTGCCGCCCCCTTCGCGACCGGGCACCGGTCTCGCCTTGGACGATCCCCACCCACCGCTTGGCGAGCGGGGCAGGTTCACGGAGGGCGCGTCAGTGGGCCGCCAGTTACTCCCACTTCCTCTCCCGGACGCAGCGAGCCGTCCCGCACCAACGCTCGCGCGCCGCGGCTATTTTCCCGCATGCCCTCCCACCGCGACCATCATCTCCCTCCGGACCCCGACGCCTACCGCCACGCTTCGCACCCCACGGGCCGCATCATCGTCATCGCGCCCACGCGCGCGGCATGTGAGACCATCGAGCTGGCGCTCCGCCTTCACCTCGATACGCTCCTCGAGCGCGAGCATGGGGCCGAGCTGCGCGCGCTGGCCGTCTCGGGCAAGGGGTTCGGCATCGTCGCCGGCACCGGCACCGGCAAGACCCTCGGCATCCGGCCGATCGCCGAGTCCATCCTCCAGGTGCCGCTCGAGGTCGGCGTCGTCAACCGCGAGCGCGAGGCAACCCCGGAAACGCCCCGCTGGAACGTCGTCATCGTCACGACCGGCATCGCGCGCAGGTGGTTTCAGGACGACCTGATCACCGGCCGCGACACCATCGTCGCGGACGAGATCCACCAGACCTCCGCCGAGCTCGAGCTCTGTCTGGCCCTCGGCAAGCGTGCGGGATGCCGCTTCATCTGGCTCAGCGCCACGGTGGACCCTGCGTTCTACGCCCGATACCTCGAGAGCGCATCTGTGCTGGAGACGCGCGCGTTCGATCCCGCGCTCAAGGCGAAGGTGGAGGTGTTGCAGCAGACCCCCGACGAATTCCTCAACGAGAAGTACATCCGCCACGTCATCAAGGAGCGCCGCGGCGTGGCGGTGTTCGTCCCGACCAGGGCCGAGGTCGAGCGCCTCGCCGAGGGGCTGGGCGAGCAGTGGAAGCGCCTCACGACGGCGTTCTATCACGGCGGCGAGCCGATCCGGGTGATCCGGCCGTTTCTCGAAGGCGAGGTCGAGCGGCCCTTTCTGCTCGCTATGACGGCGGCCGGCCAGTCGGCGCTGAACGTGCGCGGACTCGATACAGTTGTGATCTACGATGCGCGGTACGGCAACGTGGTGGAGCGCGGCCGGAACGTTCTTCACCGTCTCTACCTCGGCGCCAACGAGATCCTCCAGATGGCGGGGCGGGTGCACGGCCGAGTGCCGGGCGGCGAGGTCGTCATCCTCAGCGATCGGGAACTCGTATTCGAGCAGCTGCGCCCCACGCCTCCCGAGTTTCAGCTCGCCGGAGACGCGGAGCGGGTGGCGATCACGTGCGCGGCGCTCGGTGTGGACGCGCGCGACCTCGACCTGCCGGTGGCGCTCGACCGGATCGCGTATCGGCGGGCACTGGAGCTGCTCACGTCGCGCGGCCTTGTCGAGGGTGGGCGGCTCACGTCGTACGGACGCGAGGTGGAGGCGCTGCCTGTGGAGCGCGCCTGGGGCGAGCTGCTGGTTCACGCGGGTGAATCGCTGATTCCCCTCGTGGCCGTGTGCGCGAATATCGACTCGCTTCACCGGATGACGCGCGAGGAGCGCGACCTGCACGGCGCAATCGTGAACGGGAGCGACCACCTCACCGCCTACAACCTCTACGCCGAAGCGGTCAACCAGCACGGCTACCTGGGCGAGGTGTACGGACTGCCGCGGCATCTCTTCGAGGAGGGTCTTTCGGAGTGGGCCGAACGGCGCGGCGTGCTGCTCAAGGCGATCGAAGACGCCGCGCTTGGCGTGGCTTCCGTGTATCGCTCGATCGAGATGTCGTTGCCCAGGCAACTGCCCTACGCCGGCAAGGATCTCAGGCGCCAATGGGCCGACCTGCTCGCGCGCATCATGCCATTCGACCTCGTGATCGACGAGCACACCGCCGACGGCCAGGAAGCCCGCGTCTCGAAAACGTCGGTCGCCGGAACCTGGGGTGCGGTGGCCGGCAATCTCCGGTTCTTTGCCGACCGGTTCGGCATACCGCGCGCCGGCATCGAGGGGACCACCCTTTCCTACGACCTCGTGCGCGAGTACGCGACGCTCGGTGCGCCAAGGGTGATCATTACCGGCCCACGGAAACACCAGGGATTCGCGATCGAGCGGCGACGTTCGTACTTCGGATTCGAGCTCGACACCGAGATCGAGCCGGTCCACGGCGTGATCCCCGAAGCGCTCCGCCCCGCCGCACGCGATGTCCTGGCCGACGCGCTCCTCGCCGGTGAGACGACGCATCACGCCCAGGGCCGGCTCCGTCAGGCCATCGCTGCCCTCGACGAGCTGTGGCGTCGTTCTGGGGGAACGCTCCCTTCGGTCTCCCCCGATGCGGTGCGGCGCACGATCCGAGGTCAGCTCGAGCACGTCAACAGCTGGGAAGACTTTCTCCGAGTACCGATCGCACTGGACCCCGCATCCCTCATCGACGCGGCCACGCGCGAGCGACTCGAAGCACTTCCCTCCATGCTTCGCATTCGCGGAGACGCCGCTCCGCTCGACTATGAGGTGATGAACGGCGAGGGCGTCGCGAGGGTGCGGTTGCGGGAGGGGCAGGCCAGGCGCCTTCGAAAGGACGAGCTTCCCGAACTCGACCGGCCGCTTCACTTCGCGGTGCAGCGTGGCCGGCACCCACCATTGCTGGCCGACTCGGTGCCCCAGATGCAGTCGATGCTCCAGCGATCGCCCCTCGCCACCCGGGATGACGAGGGCGACCGTCCCAGGCGCGGGCATCGGGGGGGACGGCGCGGCGGACGCCCTCCAGGCCGGCCTGGCCGGCGGCGCTGAGGCGGGCTCGACGCTCCAATGTGCACCCCGGGGGCCGGTGGGCGTCTTGAAGAAAGTAGGTTGGTGCGCCGGTACTTAAGCACGGCTCGACCGATCGGGCCAGCACGTCCACAATTGAAACCCCGAATCCCCTGATACGTATTTTGGCCATGCCTGACACGCTTCCGCTCAACTCCCTGCCCTCGGTGTTTTCGCCGTTGGCCAAGGCCCTCCTCGACGGGTTCAGCGAGGGGGTCGTCGTCTTTGATGTTGGCGGGCGGCTCCTCTATGCCAACAACCAGGCTCGCATGGCGCTCGAGGGGTTCGAGCTATCCGAAGGTGCGCCCGACCTGCAGCCACGGCTCGCGGCGCTTGGCGGACGGTTGAGGCCCCTCAGGGTTGGTGCGCTCGAGCTGGGCGAAGCCATGTTCATTCCCGGCGTCGAAGGGCCGACCACGTTGGCGGCCAGGGAAAAAGAGGCTATCGTCAAGACGCTTGACGCGCATAACTGGAAGCTCGCCGAGACGGCCAAGCACCTGGGCATCAGTCGTACCACCCTCTGGCGCCGTCTCAAGGCCTATGGGCTTCATCGAGACGGCCGGAGCAAATGGGCGCAAACTTCCTGATCCTGCTGTGCTCCACCGTCCTTCCTCAAGCAGCTCCGACCGACACTTCCCCGCCCGATTCGAATCCCTCTGTTGAACACCTGATCGCGCGAACCATCATGGCCCCGCAGGCGGGCGATTCCGCCGAATCGGATCGACCGGGCCAGGGAATCGCCTACGAGAGCCTGAGCGACGTGCTCCGGTACGACCGCGTTCAAGGGCTGAGCCTGGGACTCGGATACCGCCTGCGGATGCCGGGCATCGACCTGACCAGCGTGTATGGGACAGTCCGGTACGGGCTGAGCGACGACAGAGTCACCGCCAGGGTGACTGTGCTGCGCGACGCCCCCGGTGGCCGCATCGCGATGAGCGGGTACCGGGAGATCTTTGACCTCGATCCCTTCGCGCTCGGCCATGGCTTCGGCAACTCCCTCAACGCGCTCTTCGCGGGACACGATAATGACGATTTTTCACTGGTCCACGGAGGGTCGATAGGATACGAGGCACCTCTCAATCCGGGTCTCGATCTGGGTGTCGGCGCGAGTGTGCAGCGCGAGCGGAGCGTCGGCAGGGAGGCAAAATCGGCGGTCAACGACTTTCTCGGCGGATCGGGACTCTTTCCTCCAAACCCGCCGGTCGCCGAAGGAACGTACGGCGGGCTGTGGGCACGACTCGATGGATATGGCAAGCCGAGATGGACCGTCACCGCCGACCTGCAGGCGGGTGAGGGCCGGGCGACCGGCCGGCTTTTCGGGCGGCTTCGCCAGGGCTTCGGCGGACGCACGGGCGCCACACTCGACGTGAAGGGCGGGATGGCTACGAAGCCGACCCTGCCTCAGTCACTGTTCCGGCTCGGCGGGCTGTCGACGGTGCGCGGCTTCGAGTACGGCACGCTCCGGGGCCAGGGCTTCTGGGCCGCGCGCCTCGACGTCGCGCCGATTCCCGGACGCCTCCGCCCCGTGGTCTTCGGCGATGTGGGCCAGGCAGCTGAGCTGGAGAATCTGTTCTCCAGCAAGGCGCTGGTCGGCGCTGGCGTGGGACTGTCGGTGTTCAATGGCCTGGTGAGGTTCGATCTCAGTCACCCGATCACGCCCGACGTCGGAGGCAAAGTACGATTCGACATTGTGGTCCAGGCCGCCAAGTGAGCTGGCGGGCGGCGGCTCTCGCGCTCCTGTGTGCGGCGGCATTCACGGCCGGGTGCGAGGAGGCGTCGAGCGGGAAGAGCGAGCCGATGCTCGCGGCGGAATGGAGTGGCTCCGACACCGGGAAAATCGCCACTCCGGTTACGGCGGAGTGGTGCGACTCGCTCCATCTCCTGGAGATCCGCGCCCTCCGCGGCGACACCGGCATCGCCATCGCGATCTATCCGCGGAATCGGCTCCAGGCCGGTCGGTATCCTATCAAGCCTCCGCTCAAGGCAGACAGTGTTCCACCCGCCGCGGCACTCGGGCTCAGGTGGTTCGCCTCGACGTCGGTGAGGGGTTTCCAGGGCGACAGCGGCAGCGTGGTGATGGAGGAGTTGCTGCCGGGTATTTACTCGGGAGTCCTCGAGGCCAAGGCGCACTCCGTCACCGACGGCGGGCGGGTCACCGTCCGCGGCCTGTTCAGCCACGTGACGATCCGTCCCGGATCTCGCGGATGCGTGCCCAGGAAAGCGCCTGCCGACACCGGCGCTGGTGTACATTAGGAACCATGGATAGCACCTACTACCGCCGGGGTTTCGGGCTCAAGGCCGACATCGAGAGCCAGCTCACGGTGGACTACCACAGCACCGTGGTCGAGGCGCTGCGCGCCGGGCAGTACCGGCTGGACGTCGGACCTCTCACCTTCCGCCTGGCTCGCGAGTTCGGCTTCTGCTACGGTGTCGACCGGGCCGTGGATTACGCGTACGAGACCCGTCTCAAATTTCCCGACAGGCCACTGTACCTGGTCGGTGAGATCATCCACAATCCCCACGTGAATCAGAAGCTGCGCGACATGGGCATCACCTTCCTGCTTCAGGAGGCAAAGGGCGGCTTCGATTTCTCCAGGATCACCGCGGACGACGTGGTCATCCTGCCGGCGTTCGGGGTCACGAGAAGCGACTTCGACAGACTTCGCGACGTCGGCTGCGTGGTGGTGGACACCACCTGCGGGTCGGTGCTCAACGTCTGGAAACGGGTGGAGAGCTACGCGAAGGACGGCTATACCGCGATCATCCACGGCAAGCACTACCACGAGGAAACCAAGGCGACCGCCAGCCAGGTAACCAGGTACCCGGGCGGGCAGTATCTCGTCCTCCTCAACATGGACGAGGGCCGGGCGGTCTGCGATTTCATCGAGCGCGGGGAGGGCGCCGCCTCGCTGAATCGTCGTTTTGCCGCCACGAGCTCGGCAGGCTTCGACTTCGAGCGCGATCTGGCGCGCGTCGGAATCGCCAACCAGACCACGATGCTCTCCGGTGAGTCGCTCGCCATCGCCGAAGAGATACGCCGGAGCATCGAGCGGCGATACGGGGCGGAGGGGGTCAAGGAGCGTTTCCGTTCCTTCGACACCATCTGTTCGGCGACGCAGGAGCGGCAGGACGCCGTCGTGGCCTTACTCGACGAGCCACTCGACGTCATGGTCGTGGTCGGCGGATACAATTCGAGCAATACCTGCCATCTTGCCGCGCTGGTGGAGTCGAAAAACGTTCGGACCTTTCACATCGAAGACGCCGACTGCGTCGAATCCGGCGGCGCCATTCGCCACCAGCCGATCGACGCGAAAGTCGAGGCGCGCACCGAAGGGTGGCTGCCTGCCGCCGGAACGATCGGCATTACTGCGGGCGCGTCGACGCCGAACAACAAGATCGGCGAGACGATCGTCCGCATCTGCGAGCTGGCCGGCGTCACCGGCGCGCTCCACGCCCTCACCAGCTGAGCGCACCCGGGTGCCCTTCGTCGACCTGAGTCACACCATCACCGACCGGATGATCACCTACCCGGGGCTCCCCGGACCGATCATCTGCGACTTCCTGACCCGCGAGGCGTCGAGAGGGCGATACGGCCCGGGAGTGGAATTTCAGATCGGCAAGATCGAGATGGTGGCCAACACCGGGACCTACGTCGATTCGCCCTTCCACCGCTATGCCGACGGCAAGGACCTTTCCCAGCTCTCGCTCGACACGCTGGCCGATCTCGACGCCGTGGTGGTACACGGCGCCGCCGGCTCGAAAGCCGTCGGGCCGGAGGCGTTCGAGGGGGTCGATGTCGGCGGGAAGGCGGTGCTCGTGCGTACCGGGTGGGACGCGCATTGGGGCACGCCGCGCTACCTCTCGCGCAACCCCTTTGTGACCGGCGATGCGGCGGCGTACCTGGTGGAGCGGGGTGCGGTGCTGGTCGGAATCGACTCGCTCAACATCGACGACGTCGAAGATCCGAATCGACCCGTTCACTCGATTCTGCTGGGCGCCGGGATTCCGATCGTCGAACACCTCTGCAGTCTTGCTCCCTTGCCCGACAAGGGCTTCCGCTTTTCCGCAGTGCCGCCCAAGGTAGCCGGCTTCGGCACCTGGCCGGTGCGCGCCTTCGCCTCGCTCTAGTCCGCCCGCTCCAGACGCAGGTCGTTCCACGACACCGGGTCCTCGATCGGCTCGAGGTGGGTGTCTATGCTGCTGTTGGGCACTGCCGCGCGCACCTGCTCCTCGATCTCCTCGAGAAGGTCGTGCCCCTTCTGCACGCTCCACTGCCCCGGCACTAGGATGTGGAAGGAGATGAAGCGGCGGGTGCCGGCCTGCCTTGTGCGAAGGGCGTGAAACTGCACCCCATCGGCCGCACGGGCCTCGAGGATGTCGGTAATCTTTGTTCTCACTTCTTCGGGAAGCGCCGTGTCCAGTAGACCGAGCATCGAGCGCCGAAGGAGGACCACTCCGAACCGGAGCACGTAGGCGGCCACCACGATGGCGACGATCGCGTCGAGCCGGTGCCACCCGGTAAGGGCGGACGCGCCGACGCCTACGATCACACCGGCGGACGTCCACACATCCGAGATCAGGTGCTGCCCGTCGGCCTCGAGCGCGATCGACTCGTGGCGCCTCCCGGCTCGGAGGAGCACCAGGGCCACGCCGAGATTGACGACGGTCGCCACGCCCGAGACAACGAGTCCGCGTGCGGGATCGTGGATGGGCTGGGGATCGAACAGGCGCTGGCCGGCGGTGACAATGATGCTGACCGCCGCGATCAGAATCAGCACGCCCTCGAACCAGCTCGAGAAGTACTCGGCCTTCGTGTGGCCGTAGGCGTGGTCTGCGTCGGCCGGACGGGCGGCCACGGAGATGGCGAAGAGAGCTACCACCGCCGCCACCAGGTTGACCAGCGACTCGAGCGCGTCGGCGAGCAGGCCGATCGACCCGGTAAGGAGATACGCGGAGCCCTTGAGGGCGATGGTGACCAGCGCCGCGAGCACCGAAAGGGCGGCGTAGCGGAGAATGCCCGGCTGGCGGCTCACGGGAAGTCGGCCGGCAACAGGCGCGCCACTTCGGCGATGGTATAAGGAGAACTTCCTTCCGCGCGGTTGTTGACGAGGAGATACGCCGGGATCCGCGTGTGTACGGCCGTCTCGATCAGCCGCACGAGGTCGAGGCGAAGCTCGGGATTGGGGTCCTGGATCCGGTCGTACGGTGCGAAGGCGTCGACCGCTTCATTGTAGGTGCGGCCTCTCCGGAGGAGCGCCCGTGCCACGATGAACGACCCCGATAACGAGCCGGGAAGATCGAGCTGATCGCCGATGGAAGGCATGCGGGTCCAGGAGTTGAAGACATGGGCGACGCCGTGCTCGCGCAGAACCGCAAAATACATCGGAGTCAGGAACTCTTCGTTACGCAACTCGACCGCATACATCGCATCCACGGGCAAGGCGGAGAAGAACTCGTCGAGCCGGCCGGCGAATGATTCGGGCGTTACGCCGCTCCGCTCTCCGATGCTCTGAAACTCGAAGACGAATGGTCCTGCGTGCCCCTCGAAATGGCGCCGGTACGGCTCGTACACTGCTTCGAGGAAGAGATCGGCGCTCAGGAAATCGGGATTGACCTGCCCGGCGCGCGCCTTGTTCTGCGCCTTGGCGAACGTGTGAGCGGTGATCTGGTTCCACACCTTGCTGACGCAGGGAAAGCCGGGCGGGAGAGACTCGGCATATGACCGCAGCACTGCCTCGTCCGGGGGTGCGTAGAAGCTGGAGTCGATGCCGACGGTGCGGAAGAGCGGGAAGGCGGCGTACTCCTCGAGCATGCGCGCCGGGGCGCCCGTTCCGCTGTATTCGCGGTGATAGACGAGGCCGCGCCAGCCGGGATAGTTCCAGGAGGAGCAGCCTAACCGGACGCTCGCCGGGATGCGCACCGCGAGGCGCCGGAACTCTTCGGGGTCGGTCACCTGGGAACGATACGATACACCCCGCCTTCGGAGCTCGTCAGATACAGCTCGCCGGCGGCGTCCTCGCCAAAGCTGGTCACCGCGCCGCCGGGTACCAGGGTGGGCCACTGGTGAGGCTCGACCGCCTTGCCACCCTCGTACCGGAAGCTGCGCACCCATCCGCTGCAGAAATCGGAATAGAAGTACGTGCCCTGAAGGTCGGGGATCGCCGCGCCGCGGTAGACGTACCCGCCGGTGATCGAGCAGTCCTGATCGTGACCGTACTCGAGCACCGGAAGCTCGAGTCCCGACTGATCGCAGGTGGTAGACGCATAGCAGTGGAGTCCCTCCATCAGATTCCAGCCGAAGTTGACTCCCTTACCGGCTCCGGCCGCCGCGCTGCTCACGTCGACCTCTTCCCACTCGTTCTGTCCGACGTCGCCGATATAGAGGTCGCCGGTGGCTCGGTCGAAGCTGAACCTCCAGGGATTGCGCAGCCCGTAGCTCCAGACCTCGGCGCGCGCCGCGGCAATGCCGACAAAGGGATTGTCGGCGGGAATGACGTACGGAGCGGCACTAAGATCGAGCCTCAGGATCGAGCCGAGAAGTTCGGTGAGATCCTGGCCCCGACTCTGTGGATCACCTCCGGATCCCCCGTCGCCCAATCCGAGATACAGATAGCCGTCGGGCCCGAAGAGAATCTGGCCGCCGTTATGGTTTGGATACGGCTGCTCCGCGCTGAGGACGAGCTGTTCCGTGGCGGGATCGGCAAGATCGGGGTCGGCCTCCGAGCGGAGAAAGGTCGAAAGCCGGGTGTTGCCACCGACATCGGTATAGTGCACCACGAACCGGCGATTGGTACCATATTGTGGGTCGAATGTCAGACCCAGGAGGCCTTGTTCGGATCCTGTCGAGACCAGGCTGGTTATGTCCAGGAATGGAACGGGAAGCAGCGCACCGTCCTTGACGATTCTGATGGTTCCGCCCTTCTCTACGATGAATATCCTGCTGGCATCGCCTGGCGGAGCCGTGACGTAGAGCGGAAAGTTCAATCCCGAGGCAACTTGTGCGAGGCCCACGCTTACCACGCCATTGGGTGGAGTCGGGCCGCTGCCATCGGAGCCGCAGGCCAGGATAGCGCCGAATCCCAGTGACGCGAGAGTCGTGGGAACACGAAAGAATGAGGTCATGCGAATCCTCGGGCAGGTGTTTCGAACGGGCTCCATCGCGTCACTGCTTGGCTGCACGCCGCTGGGCGGCTGGGTGTATGACGATCCCAAGGTCACCGTGTCGCACGTGAGTGTGGGGCGTGATTCCCTCGCGGCCGCGCCCGTTCTGGTGGGGCTCGAGCTCGAGAACATCAACGACTATCCCCTCACCACCGTACACGTGCAGCTCGCCCTTGAGCTCGACAGCCTGCCGATCGGGGCGCTCGATGAGGACAGTACCATGATTCTACCGAAGCAGGCTACCTCGACCGTCGACCTCTCATTGGCCCCCTCCGCAGGCATGCCCCGGGGCCGGCTCGCTGCCATCGCATCGGGGACGCATCGCTTCGAGGTGAACGGAACGGCGGTGATCACGACTCCTTTCGGTAAGCGTGAGGTTCGCTTCGCGCAGGTCGGTGACCTGGAATTCGAGGGCGGTGACTCGGCAAGCTCTTCCAGCGCGCTGGACCACGAGCCGACCTCGACCCCTTAGCGAAGACACGTTGAGGGACGGGAAGAGCGTTTCAATGCAATGATCCGCTGACCTTTCGGCTGACTGCCCTCTCCAGGCGATCCAAGTGGGTCACGGTGAGCGTCACCGATCCGAATTCCTCCTCCACCTTGCCCCGAAAAATGAACGGCCCCTGATCGAAGAGTACGTGCCCGCGGTCGCGAAAGACCTGGGGAAAAAGCACGGCCTCGATCAGCCCGGCTCCATCGTCGAACGTGGCGAACTGCATTGGCTCGTCCTTCAAGGTGTGCACGGGTTTGGCGGTGGTGAGCATACCCGCGGCGAGAATGTGCTGGCCGACGTGGCGATGCAGCTCGGCGCTGGAACAGAGCCGGAAGCGCACGAGCTGGTCGGCATGAAGCCGCATCGGGTGCTCGTCGGTGATGAAGCCGAGCGCCGCGTATTCCTCCCGGCGACGCCGCTCTATCGGGTAGTTCCTGAGCGGCGGCACCGCCCGCGGAAGGTGGTCGACCCAGCCTTGGCCTTCTTCCGCCTTCGCGCCGGTTCCCGAATCCACCAGCCAGAGCATCATCGGCCGGGTCCAGGTGCCGGCGATCGAATCGAGGGCGCCGACCTTGATGAGCGCGCGGAGATCCGACGGCACGAGCCCGCTGCGGACGCGGATATCGAAGAGGCTGCGGTAGGGGCGGCCGCCCAGCACTCGCTCCGCCCCCTCCGCCGAAAGCCCCTTCACGAACTGCAACCCTATCCGGAGCGCCCCATCGCGTCCGGTGCACCGGAATTCACTCGCATTCACATCCGGCGGCTGCACCGTGAGCCCCATGCGCATCGCCTCGGCCACGTAGGCGAACGGATGGTAGAACCCGCCGCCGTTGGCCAGCACCGCCGCGATGAACTCCGCCGGATAGTGGGCGCGGAGGTAGCAGGAGTTCTGCGCGACCTGGATGTACGACGCCGAATGCCCTTTGCAGAAGCTGTATCCGGCGAACGACATGATCATGTCCCACACTCGCTTGATCGTTTCGGCGTCGCGCCCGAGCCCGAGCGCGCCGGTAAAGAACTCCTTGGCGTAGCCGGCGAGCTGCTTGGCGGAACGCTTCTTCGAGAGCGACTTGCGGAGGCCGTCGGCGGTGGCGAGCGGCATTCCGGCGAAGGCGGCGCACACGTTGACCACGTCTTCCTGGTAGACCATCACGCCGAAAGTGTCGGCGAGGGTGTCGCGCAGCACGGGGTGCAGCGGCTCGTAGGGCGTACCGTGGAGCCGCTCGAGATAGGTACGGATGTAGCGGTTGGAGGCGGGACGGATGATGCTGGTGTTGAGCACCAGCAGCTCGAAGGTGTCGGCCCGGCTCTTGGCGCAGAGGGCGCGAGAGGCGGGTGACTCGGTGTAGAAGACACCCATGGTTTGACCGGTGCGGAAGAGCGCCTTGGTGGCCTCGTCGTCGCCGGGGTCGCTCGAGGTGTAGTCGATCCGCCTGCCGGTGTGTGCGTACACGGCGGCGATGGCGTCGCGGATCACGGCGAGAGAGCGGTTGCCCAGAAGGTCGATCTTGACCAGCCCCGCGTCCTCAGCGCCGTCTTTCTCGAACTGAATGACCGGAACCGCTTCGCTGTGCCCAGGGCAGTTTCCCTCCCCGCCCTCGAGCTGCTTTGCCGCCGGTTGGGTCGGGACGTAGTCGGTGAGCGCGGTGGGAACGATCACGACACCACCCGGATGAACCGAGAGGTGCCGCGGAATTCCGACCAGCGGCTCCGCCTGCCGAGCCAGCTCCCGCCATCCGGCGGGAAGATCGAGCTCGCGAAAGTTGGGGTGCGAGGCGAGAAGCTGCTCGAGCGGCGCTTCGTCGTACCAGGGGATGCGTCGGGTGACCTCCCGGATCTCGCCGTTGGGACGGCCATGCACCTTGGCCACCTCGCGCAATGCGCCGCGCAGGCGAAAGGTGTTGTGGTTGGCGACCATCGCCGACTGGGGATGGGGGTAGCGGTGGAAGACGTACGACAAGACTTCGTCGCGCTCGTCCCACGGAAAATCGAGATCGATGTCGGGCGGGTCCTTGCGCTCGGGGTTGAGAAAGCGCTCGAACAGGAGTCCGGCGGCAAGCGGCTCGACGTGGGTGATCCCGAGGCAGTAGCTCACCATGGAGTTGGCGACGGAGCCGCGGCCGCAGTGGGTACGCGCCCGCTTGACGATGTCCTGGACGACGAGGAAGTAGTCGGCGAAGCCCTTGTCTCGAATGATCGAGAGCTCACGTTCCAGACGCTCCTGCGTCACTGGTGCGATGACGCCGTAGCGACGCCGGGCGCCTTCGTACGCCTCGGTGCGAAGTTGCTCGAAGGCGTCGGCCGCGTCGGCGGTGCCGACGAATCGCGGTGCCACTACCCGGCCGATCGGAACCCGGTACTCGCACCGCTCCGCGATCTCGGCCGACGCGTGCATCGCCTCGGGGCAGTCGGGAAAGGCACGCGAGACGTCGGCCTCGGGGCGCAGCCAGGCGTCGCGAGGGGAGAGACGGATGCCGGGCTCGCGCGCGGCGACTCGCTGCTCGAGCGCCGAGAGCGTGGTATTGAGATGGATGGCCCGGAGGAGCCGGTGCCGCGACCAGTCTTCGGGGTGCGCCATCACTACGGCGGCGGTGACGGCGGCGGGAAGGCCGAGCCTGCGCGAGTCGGCGAGCACCGCATGGCGCTCCTTGCCCGGCCTGAGCTCGGCGTAGAGGTCATGCGGCCCGCTCAGGCCAAGAACGCGGCCGAGAAAAGCGGTGTCGGTGGAGAGGAGGATGAGGCCGTCGCGGTCTACGGCCACATGGTTACTCAGGAAACTGTTTCCCTCTCTGCGCGTTCTTGCTTTGGTGTCCTCCGCATTCTCCCAGTGAATCGCCGTGATCGCCCGGCAGAGCGCGGCCCACCCGCGCTCGTTGGTGGCCAGGGCCACCGTTTCTTCCTCGTCGGTGACGAGATGCGCGCCGAGGATGGGGCGCACGCCCGCGGCCTCACAGGCGCGCTGAAACTCGATGACGCCGTAGACGCCGTTGGTGTCGGTGCAGGCAAGCGCGCGAAACCCCCGCCTCGATGCGGCCTCCGCGAGGGCCTCGGGGCTCGATGCGCCGATCCCGAAGGAGAAGTGGGTGTGGGCGTGGAGATGGGAGAACACAGATCACCGTTCACCGCTGTCCAGAAACTGCTCCACTATCCGGCTCACTTCCGCCGGCTGGTCGAGCTGGATCCAGTGGCCGGTTCCCTCGATGACCCGATGCGGTGGCCCTCCCTTGAGGCGGTGGATGCTGAAAGGGAAATCGTTTCGACGGGGCGACGACCGCGAGCATCGGCCCACGTTTCCTGGTACGCCGGCGAGCCGAGCCCGTCGATGAAGGGCTGCATCTCCGCGGTGGGTATCTGTGTGCCGTCGCCGATGGGGTCGAGCAGCAGAAGGCGATCGACGCGCTCGGGGTGGGCGCCGGCATAGGCCAGCGCCACGCCGCCGCCCATGCTGTGTCCCACCAGGGCGAACCGCGGCAGGCCAAGCGCGTCGGCGACCGCCCCCACGTCGGTCGCAACCGCATCGATGGCATAGCCGCTCTTCGACGGCTCCGAGCGCCCATGGCCGCGCAGGTCGAGCGCAACCGCTCTCCGCGAATGCCTCAGACGCTCGAGCTGCGCCGACCAGTGTCCGGTGTTTCCGGCAAGCGAGTGCACGAAGACCACCGCCGCGCCTTCGCCGCCGTCGTCCACCGCCAGCTTGCCCGCCGGGCCGGGAATCCGCCGGCTCATCGGGCCATCTCTTTTCTCTTTCTCCGTTTCCCATTCTCCGTTCCCCGTTTCCACGGTGGCCTTTCCTTCAGGATTCGCCCATACACCGGGCAGCTCTCGGTGTGAGCGCCCTCCAGGTATCCGATGCTCATGAGGAATTCACCCACGATCTCGCCGCCGGTGAAGCGAAAGGTCTGCTTGAAGAGCTTTACCCATTCCTCCTTGCCGCGGGGATGGTGCCCCGCGAGCCAGGCGGCAAACGAGCCGTGGGTCTTCTGCAGCTCGAGGATGCGAGCCGCGTTGGCGATGGCGGCGTCGACCTTGAGGCGGTTGCGGATGATGCCGGCATCGGCGAGGAGCCGCCGACGGTCGCGCGCACCGTAGGCGGCCACGACTCGGGGATCGAAGCCGCCGTACGCCTGGCGAAAGGCGTCGCGCTTCTTGAGGATGGTGAGCCACGAGAGGCCGGCCTGGTTGATCTCGAGGACGAGCCGCTCGAACAGCGCCGCGTCGTCGGCGAGCGGAAAGCCGTATTCGCGGTCGTGGTAGGGGCCGTGCCATTCGTGCCCCGGGGCGGCATCGCAGTAGGTATGGGCCATGGGATTTCCTTCACCCCTGATTCGGTATTCCTGGATTCGGGGTTTATTCGGTATTTGAGTCGAATATACGTTACCGGGAGGAGCGGTCAAGAAGCGGTAGTGTCCGGTTTCCATTGCACAGTTGTCCAACAGTAGCTTTCGCGCGTGGCTCACAGGGATGACCGCCCGGTTGGACTGACCGCCCTTAGCGTCTTCTTCGCCGCGGGAACGATTCCTAGCGCGGCCAGTGGGGCCGCCTTGGCCTTCCCAGGTGCGTGGTCCGTCGCGATGTGGCGGCTGAAGCCGGACGCGCCCGGGCAATTCGCCAGCATCGGGCCGTGGGCAATTCCGTTGATGATCGTGGTGGCGATGGCCTGCACAGGGGCGGCGGTGGGGCTTTGGAGGATGCAGCGTTGGGGTCGCCGACTCGCTATCGGCATCCTCAGCGTCAACCTGCTAGGTGACACCGTGAACGCTGTGGTACGGCACGACTGGCGTACCTTGATGGGCTTGCCGATTGGCGGAGCGATGCTCGCATACCTGCTGAGTCACCAAATCCGAGCGTTGTTCGCTATTCGATCCGAGCCAGGATAAGGGTCCTCGGGGCGACGGATACTCCCAAGAAGCGCCCGGGCGCGCTACGTTGCCGACCCATGCCCCCGCAGACGCTACTCGTGATCGACGACGAGGTGCGGGGAACAGAGAAAAAAGGAGAAAGGTGAACAGAAAGGGGAAAGGGGAAGGGAATGTCGAACGGAAATGGTGGCCCGCCGTGTCTTCCCTTTTCTCCTTTCTCCCTTCTCCTTCCCGCTTCTCCTTCCCTATTCCCCTTTCCCGCGGTTTCCCATGCGTGCAGTGATCTACACGGGCGGCGGCGGCCCCGAGGTCATCTCCTTCGGCGACGTGCCCAATCCGGAGGTCAAGCCCGATCACATCCGCGTGCGTGTGCGCGCGGCTGGTCTCAATCGCGCCGACCTGCTGCAGCGGCAGGGCAAATATCCCGCACCGAAGGGCTGGCCTGCCGACATTCCCGGGCTCGAGTACGCCGGCGAGGTCGAAGCAGTGCGTGGCAAGTCACGCTGGAAAGCGGGCGACCGGGTGATGGGTCTGGTCGGCGGCGGCGCGATGGCGGAAATGGTCGTCGTGCACCCGGACGAGGCGTTGCCCGTGCCGGAGGGCCTGACCTACGCCGACGCGGCGGCGATTCCCGAGGCGTTTCTGACGGCGTACGATGCACTGGTCACACGTGCCCGGCTGGCTGCCGGCGAGCGGGTGCTGATCCACGCCGTGGGCAGCGGCGTGGGCACCGCGGCCGCGCAGATCGCGCACCACCTCGGTGCCACCGTGCTCGGTACGTCGCGGAGCGCGGACAAGCTGGCTCGTGCGGCAATCTACGGGCTCAATCACGGCATCGACACGAGCCGCCGGCCGTTTCGCCACGCCGTCGGCGAGCCGGTCGACGTGATCCTCGACATGTTGGGCGGTCCGGCCTTCGCCGACAACCTGGCCGTGCTGGCTCCTCGAGGGCGGCTGGTGATGCTCGGCCATCTGGCGGGAAGCGCGAGCAATGCCGACCTGGGCCCCATCCTGCGCAAGCGCCTCGAGGTCATCGGTACCGTGATGCGAACCCGCGGCCTCGAGGAACGGGCGCCGCTCGTGCGTGAGTTCACCAAACGGATGATCCCTCTCTTCGACCGGCGCACCGAGCAGGCCGCGCCCCTGCGTCCGGTGGTCGAGCGGGTATTTCCGATGGCGGAGCTGGCCGACGCGCACCGGCTGATGGAGAGCAATGAGACGTTCGGAAAGGTGATCGTGACCTGGTGACATTCTGCCCATTCGTGGACAGGCTGTCTCTCTACGGCTTTCCTCGCGACCGTCCCTCCCCGTTCACCCCTTCATTTCGGCCTACCCGAGTTCAGGCGGGTGGTCTGGGAATTGCCACCTGACGACGTCTTGAGCCGCTGACACTCGGCGCTCATTCAACGCGCACGCAATGGAGACAGCTATGACAGGCAGATTCATCGCGATCCTGGCGGCCCTGATGGTGATCGGCGTCACCACGGTCGTCCACGCTCAGCAGACCACCAGCGACAGTCTTCGGCACGACCGTACTCACGACCAGCGGATGATCACCCGCGACACCCTCAAGCTTCAGCAGCATGTCGCGGTCCGCGACTCGTTACGTGCGAAGGTGCAGCAGGATCAGGACACCATCGCCGCCGACAAGAAGCTGATCGACTCCCTCCAGGCCGGGATCGCGACTGCGAAGAAGGCCTCGCCACGTGATACCTTGGCGATCAATCGGGGCCTTGCGACCCTCACGCAGCTGCGGCAGAAGCGCGACAGCGCCCTGAACCGCACCCAGCGGGAAAGGAAGCGGCTCGACTTTGCCGAGCGGACGGTCAAGCGCGAGTCGGAGGCGAGCAGCGATGCCCGCCAGGATTTGCGGAGCGACCGGCCGAAATCCGCGGACTCTACCCACACATCGAAGTAGCGACACCGGGGCAGCCGCAGGGTGGGCTCGCGAGCATACCGAGTCGTCCGGAGCCATTTCCCAGGGCTCCGGGCGACTTTTTTGCGCCGGGGCGGCCGGAGTCTGACACCGCGCTTCTCCGCAGGCTGACGCGCGAGTTCATGCGAGCCTGATACCTGCGACTCGGCCAGAGGGTTCTCTTGGTGCATGATCAAGACAACCGAAGAGACTCCCTCCGCACGTCTCGCCCCGCGAATCAGGCTGAACCATGTCGACCTGTTGCGCGGCCTGATCATGGTCATCATGGTCCTGGACCACGTCCGGGACTACCTCACGGAGGTCCGGTTCGATCCGACCGACCTCGCCCGTACCAACGTCCCGTTGTTCGCGACCCGCTGGATCACGCACTTCTGCGCGCCGACCTTCATCTTCCTCGCCGGCGCAAGCGCGTGGATCGCGGGCACTCGACGCACCCGTCCCGAGCTCACCCGCTTCCTGGTGAGCCGGGGACTCTGGTTGATCCTGCTCGAGGCCACGGTGGTCACCTTCGGCTGGTACTTCTCGACCCGGTGGGCGATCGGGGTGCGCGCACAGGTGATCTGGGTGATCGGCGCCTCGATGGTGGTGCTCGCCGGGCTGGTGTACCTGCCGCGGGCGGCGATCGCGGCGTTCGGTCTGACGCTGGTGCTGGGGCACAACCTGCTGGACAGGATCACGCCGGAGCGGTTGGGTGCGCTGGCGCCGCTGTGGCGGGTGCTGCACGTGCGAGGGCCGCTCGAGGTGGTCCCCGTGTCCCTGGTATATCCGCTCACACCCTGGTGTGGTGTGATGGCCCTCGGGTATGTCGCCGGACCGCTCGTGTTCTCGCAGGAGTCCGCCGCCGCGCGCCGGCTCGTGGTGCTCGGCGCCCTGCTGACGCTCGGGTTTCTCGCGCTGCGGACGCTCAACGGCTATGGCGATCCCAGCCCGCGCCTCGAGGTGGGAGGAGCTGCGCTCCTGGGAATGTCTTTCCTCAACCTGACGAAGTATCCGCCGTCACTGCTGTTCCTGCTGATGACGCTCGGGCCGGCGCTCATCGCGCTCTCCCTGTTCCGCCGGGCGAAGGGTCGACTGGCTGATGCCTTCATCACCTTCGGGCGGGTGCCGTTCATGTTCTACGTGGCGCACCTCTACGTGGTGCATGCGATCGCCATCGGCGCCGGGGTAGCCCAGGGGTACCCCGCGTCGAGCATCGGCGCGTTCTTCGTGGGTCTACCGAAGGGCTACGGGTTCGGCCTGCCGGTGATATATCTCGTCTGGCTCGCCGTCGTGTTGCTGCTCTATCCGCTATGCCGGCGCTATGCGGAGCTCAAGGCGAGGAACCGGGCATGGTGGTTGTCGTATCTCTGAAGAGTGCACGAGTGGTGCCGCGTGACAGCGTTCGGATTCCGTAGCGGGTATGGATCCGGTCCATCGCGTGCTGCAGGCGGCGGCCGCGGCCGCCGTCGCAGACCCCTTCACCATGCTCTGACTGATTCTCCGCTTCGCTCCGCTCCGCTTCGACTGCCGCCTCCCATAGGTCCAGTTGTGATTCCTTCATTTCCAACTGATCCAGCGTGAGCGCCACCGTGCGCACGGCCAGGCGGCGGGTGTTGGCTTGCGTGAAGCCGCGGCGTGCGCCGTCCCACAGGTCGGCGTCGAGCACGGCAGCGCTCAGTCTGACGGTGCGGGCCACCGAGGTATAGTCGTTGTACGTCGCCTCGACACGGAGCTGCCGCGCCACCAGCCCGCTCTGGCGGAGCCGGCGCCCCAGCCGCTCACCCAGTACCCTGAGCAGCGGATGCAGCACACCGAGGTCGTTGGTGTCGGTGGCCAGGGTATGGGAGACGTGGAACTCGGCGCGGCGCTCGGGAGGCAGCACGGGGCTCGGATCGATGCCGCGCGCCCGCGCACGCAGCGTGCGTCCCGCGCGGCCGAAGACGGCGCAGAGCGCGCTCTCGGCGATGGCCGCCACCTCGCCGATCAGCTCGAGCTGGTAATCGTCGAGCCGGCTCCGGACCTTGGGGTCGAGGTCGGGCAGCACGTCGAGCGGATGAGGCGCCAGGAAGCCGGCCTCCATTCCGCCCAGCACTTCGAGCAGCGGCTCGGGCTTGACCACGGTGGTGGCCGCCCTGCTCACCAGCTTGTTGGCGGCAATGCCCACCGAAACCGGCAGCCGGAGCCGCTCCCTCACCTCGCGCTGAACCCGCGCGGCGACGTCCACGGCGGGGCCGAAGAGACGCCCGGTGCCGGTGAGATCGAGAAAGGCGTGGCCGTAGCCGCGAGGCTCGATCACGGGCGCGTAGATCCGGAGCACCTCGTGCAGCGCGCGCGAGGCGCGGGCGTAGAGATGCGGGTTGGGCGGCAGCAGCACGAGGTCGGGGCAGATCTTGAGCGCGTGCCGCACCGCCATGCCCTGGGTGAGACCCGCCAGCCGCGCTTCGGTTGAGAGGGCGATGATGGTGGCGCGGTCGGCACCGGGCGGCGCCACCGCAACCGGGCGCGTACGCAGCGCCGGGGCGACGATGCCTTCGACCGACGTGCAGAAGGCAGGCGGGTCGATGAAGAGAACGGAGCGCGCCATGCCGTCTCTTAGATGAGCGACGGCTGTTCGACTGCCGGAAGCGCGCGCGGCTGGTGCCCTTCGAGCTGCTGCTTCCTTCTCATTCCTTCGTCTAATGGGAATCCGTGCTGCCGCTGCAGCTCGTGCAGCCGCTGGCTCAGCGCGCGCTGGTAGGCGGCGCTCACTCCCTCGCGCCGGTCGTAGTGCCGCGCGTACCGATCGGCGAGCTCGGGAAACTCGCGGGCGAGCACGGGAAGGAAGCGGTGCCGCGCCGCGGGGCCGAGCCGGAGCGCCGACCCGACCACGTAGCGGGCGCCCGCCTCTTTCGCCTGCGCCATGAGATTCGAGAGGCCTTCCCGGCTGTCGGTAATGCCGGGAACGATCGGCGCCACGAGCAGCCCCGCGTATACGCCGCCGTCGGTGAGGCGGTGGAGCGCCTTGAGCCGCACCGCCGGCGTGGGCGACCGCAGCTCGAGTCGCCGGGCGAGCCGCGGATCGGCCGTGGCGAGCGAGACGTTCACGGTGACTTCGTGCCGCTCGCCGAGCTCTTGCAGCAGTGCGAGGTCGCGAGTCACCAGCGGCGACTTGGTGATGATCCCGATCGAGAGCCCTCGGTAGTGCAGCAGCAGCTCCAGGATTCCGCGGGTCAGGCGGAACTTCCGTTCCGCGGGCTGGTAGCAGTCGGTGGCGGTCCCGATCACCAGCGAGTGGCCGGCCAGGCGTGCGGGATCGAGCGTGCGGGCGAGGACGTCCACGATGTTGTGCTTCACCAGGATCCGCTTCTCGAATGCCTGCCAGGCGGGCATCGGCTCATCATCGGCGCCGCCGCGGCGCTCCATGGTGTAGCGGTGTGTGTCGCGCGCGTAGCAGTACGTGCAGCCGAACTCGCATCCGACGTAGGGGTTGATCGACCAGAACCCCATGCGCGTGGTGGCCGGGTTGTTGAGCGCCGAGCGGACGGGGAGCGAGAGGAAGCGGGTGCCGCGGTTGCGCTCGTCGAGCACCGACCAGCCGGCCGGTGGCTCGATGCCGGAGCCGAGCATGTCGAGCTGAGCCGGGGCGGTTTTGGGGAGGGTGCTCATCCGCAGCGCCCCCAACCGCATTGGACACACGAGAGGCAGCCGGAGGCGCGAACCACGGGGCCGGCGCACTCGGGGCAACGCCGTATGAGCAGCAGGGTAGCGGGGTTAGACTGGCGCTTGTCGGCCGAGGGCTCGGTGATGGCGGGTTGAGTGGATGACATGGGAGCCCCTTTTCCGATCTTCGGTATTTGTTCGGTATCCTCAGTCGAATATATGGTGAAGAGGGAGGGGGTCAAGGAGGGGCGGGATAAGGCCCTTCACGCCACGCCCCCGGTGATAACGACTTGCGCGACCATCGGCCCGATGTCGAACTCATGACTCCTCGCTCGTCGTGTCGGTAGAGGGCTGCGAGATCTCCGGAGGCGTTCGCCCTTAGCGCACGTTGCCCGGTCTCATCTCTAACCGGAAAGGGAAAGCGATGACTGATCACAAAATCGGAACCCGCGCAGAGTGGCAGGCTGCGCGCGACGAACTGGCCAAGCTGGAGGCGGAGCACGCGGAACGCAACGCGGAGATCAAGCGCAGGCGCCTGGAGCTGCCCTGGGTTCCGGTCGAAAAAAAATACGAGTTCGAGACCGAGGCCGGCCGCAGGACGCTCTCGGATCTCTTCGAGGGGCGCTCGCAGCTCCTCGCCTACAACATCATGTTCGGGCCCGACTACGAGCTCGGCGCTTGCCCCGGATGCTCTAACTTGGTGGATCATCTCGCCGCCGCCGCGCTGCACCTCGGACACCGCGACGTGACGCTGATCTTGTTCTCGCGCGCGCCGATCGATCGGCTCGTCG
>JBBRGF010000018.1:0-29248 GCA_038240975.1 Gemmatimonadales bacterium | reverse complement strand
CGTCGGTATACCTCTTCGATCGGCCCGGGTCGCTCCAGTCGGTGATCATCGCCGGCAACGTCGCGCCGCCCAAGTCCAGTCCCGACGAGCCCGCCATCGAGACGATGAACGGCGTGCTCGGCAGCGACTTCGGGTCCAGACTCAACATGAACCTTCGGGAAGACAAGCATTGGGCATACGGCGCGGGCAGCTTCATCCGCGATGCCCGAGGGCAGCGCCCCTTCCTGGCCTACGCACCGGTGCAGACAGACAAGACCAAGGAAGCCGCCGCCGAAGTGCTGAAGGAGCTGCGAGGCATCGTCGGCGGCCGGCCGGTGGCGCCTGACGAGCTGGACCGGTCGAAGGCCTCTCTTACCCTCACGCTGCCGGGGTCGTGGGAGACGATGGGCGCGCTCGCCGCAAGCATCGGAGAGATCGTCACGTTCGGACTCGATGACCGCTACTTCGATAGCTACGCCGGAAGGATCAGGGCGCAAACCGTCGCGTCGGTCACGGCCGCCGCGACGCGCACCGTGCAACCCGACCACCTCGTGTGGATCATCGTCGGCGACCGTGCCAAGATCGAGGCGCCCGTTCGGGAGCTGGGGCTCGGCGAGATCCATCTCGTCGATGCCGATGGCGTTCCGGTGCCTACGTCGTGAGGCGGACGATCGAGCTGATCCTGGCCGCGGGCGCCCTCGGTCTCCTGCCGGTCACCGCCTTCGCTCAAGGCCGCGGACGCTCGGCGTTCATTCAGGGACCGATCGAAGTAGGACCGCGCGCCGGGCGGGACTTCGAGAATCACGCATGGAGCCTGGGGGCCGTGGGCCGGCTCCCACTGGGGCAAAAGCTGGAGCTGCGTCCCAGCGCCGACGTCTTTTTCCCACGCCATGACAAGACCGGGTGGCAGGCCAATGGCGACGCGGATATCAAGTTCGGCCCGGGTGGCACGGTGTACGGCGGAGGGGGCGTGGCGTTCGTTCACCTCGGTGACGACCGGACCCGCGTCGGATACAACCTCTTCTTCGGCCTCATCCCGGCGCAGGCCGAGTCGAGGTGGCAGCCGTTCGTGGAGTTTCGCTGGACGTTCGTGAACGGCACGAGCCCGTTCCGGCTCGTGGCCGGATTTACCCGGCGCCTCGGGTAGGGCGCCTAGTCTGAAGTCGCGGTGTACCTGAAGAGCACGCCCTCCACGAACTCGGCGGTGATCCGGCCCGATGCCGAGGCATACACCCTTGTCACCACCTTGAGCTGGCCCTCCGACCGCTCCGAGGTCTTCTCTGGTGCGCCGAGATGAGCATCGGCCTCGCTGATGAGCATGCCCTTGCGAGGCAGGCCGGGCGGAGGGGGTGGAGGCGCCTCCGACGCAGCCGCCGGCTGCAACGGCGTGACACCCGCAAGCGAGCCCTCGAACGAGACGTATTCCGCCAGCGCCTTCCTGATCGCATCGGGGGGTGTCAGGGCAGTAGGCGGCACACCTTCGCGGTACCGCAGGTTGAAGCGTGACCCGCCCTCGAGGCGTCGTTGCCGGATGTTCTGCTTCTTCTGCTCGGCCGCATCGGCGACCGACGCGTGATTGCGGGCGTCAGCTTGGCTTTGACCTTGACCTTGGTAACCATGACGGTTTCGCCGGATCTGATAGCCGTTCCGTTATCCTTGATCCGGCTGGCGTAGCGGGGATAATCGAGCGGCGGATCGTCGGCGGGGTAGAGGTCGATTCCGTCTTCGGTTCCGGGCATCGCAATCTTGACCGTAACGGTGCGACCTTCGAACTCCTGCCGAAGGGCCGCCTCGGTTTGGGCTTGGAGACGGGGACCGACAAGAGCTATGAAGACGAGGAGGACGGCCAAGCGATGCCGCGGAGTCATGATTGAGCCTCGGGAGTCGCGGGTAGCTCGAGCGATCTTGTGTTATTTTTGCATACAGCATATCGTATACAGAATACTCTATCCACCAGGTGCTGCGTGAGGTTTTCGCCGTTCGACAACCCATGATCCATCGCGCCCCGCTTCGTGACGAGGTCTACAGGCAAATCCTGGAATCCATCCATCACGGAACTCCCCCTGCCGGGAGTCGAGTCCGGGACAGCGACCTTGCGGCACGCCTCGGCGTCAGTCGAACACCCGTTCGCGAGGCGCTTCTTAGGCTCAGCCGCGAGGGGGTGCTCGAAGCCGACATGGGTCGCGGGTTTCGGGTTCCGCCGCTCGCGGCAGGTGAGATCGCCGAAACCGGGCAAATCCTGGGGACCCTCGAATCGCTGGCGCTGGACCTGACGCCCGACTTCCCGGCCGAGCGGCTGCAGCGCCTTGGCGCAATCGACCGGAAACTCGAACAGACCAGGGGCGATGCCGCACGCTGCGCCGACCTCGAGGATGAGTGGCACGGCACGCTCCTCGAGGGATGCCCCAACAGGCGCCTTCTGGATCTCATCGTGAGCCTGCGACAAGTCCTGCGCCGGTACCTCTCGGCGTATCTCCGCGACGTGGCTCGCCTGGCCCTGTCGACCCTGCCCCACCAGAAGATCATCGATGCCCTGCGCGACGGCGATCGCAAGGCCGCGCATCTGGTGTTCGCGCAGCAGTGGCGCCGTGGAATCGAGGAGCTCCAGGCATGGGCCTCGAGATGATCGAACAATGGCGCCGGGACACTCCCGGGTGTGCCGCGCGAGCGCATCTCAACAATGCCGGCGCCGCTCTCACGCCGCGGGGCGTTCACGAAGCGGTCGCCGGCTACCTGCGCCTGGAAGACGAGCTGGGCGGATACGAGGCGTTCGAGGCCCGATCCAATCAGGTGGCCGACGTCTACCGTGATGTCGGCCATCTGCTTGGCGCCCAGGCGCGGAACATCGCCTTTACCCAGAACTCATCGCTCGCCTTTGCGCAGGCGCTCGAGGCCTTCGACTTCGGTCCCGGCGACGTGATCGTAACCAGCCTGTCCGACTACGCCTCGAACCAGATCATGTACCTATCCCTGGCTCGGCGCCGCGGCGTCGAGGTGGTGCGTGCGCCCGACGCCGCCGAAGGCGGAGTCGACCCGGAGGCGGTGAACAGCATCGTCAGGCGGCGCCGGCCGGCGCTCGTGGCCCTCACCTGGGTGCCCACCAACTCCGGCCTGGTCCAGCCGGTCGAAGCGGTCGGAGATATCTGCCGGTCGGCCGATGTGCCGTACCTGATCGACGCCTGCCAAGCCGTCGGACAGATCCCCATCGTGGTAGACCGCCTGCACTGCGACTACCTCGCGGGCGCGTCGAGAAAGTTCCTTCGAGGTCCGCGAGGGATCGGCTTTCTGTACGTCTCCGACCGCGCCCTCGCGGCCGGCGCTCATCCCCTGCTGGTAGACATGCACGGCGCCACGTGGACCGACCCCGACGATTTCGAGCTCACTCCCGACGCCCGGCGATTCGAGTCGTGGGAGATGTCGTACGGCTTGGTGTTCGGACTCGGTGCCGCCGCCCGCTACGCATTGGACGTGGGCGTGGCGACAGCGGGAGAACGGGCGCGCGCGCTTGCGGCCTACACCCGGGAGCGGGTGATCGGAATCCCCGGTGTGCGCGTGCTCGACCGCGGCCCCGAGCTGTGCGCCATCGTGACCCTGCAAACCGGCAATGCGAATGAGGAGGAGATAAAGCTCGCTCTCCGTGCGCGGGGGATCAACACCAGCTCGACCGGCCGCTCCGATGCCGTGATCGACATGGACGCCAAGAGAGCGTCGGGCGCCCTTCGAATCTCACCCCATTATTACAACACGCGCGACGAGATCGACGTCGCCGTGGCCGCGCTGTCGGATCTGCTCGCCGAAGCCGGCTGACCGCGGGCGCCGCCGGCCTCCAGCACCGGCTCGAGCGTTCGCCATACCGTTTCCGCGATCAGCCGCTGGCCCGCGGCCGTCGGATGGATCTGATCGGGCTGGTTGAGCGAGTCCACTCCAGCCACCCCCTCGAGGAGGAACCGAATGAAGGGCAGGTTGTTGCGCCTGGCCAGCTCGGGATAGATCGCCTCGAACCGCTGGACGTAATCGGACCCGTAGTTCGACAGCATCCGCATGCCGACGAGAACGAGTCCGGGCCTGGGCGTCAGGCGGTTGGCGTGGTCGATGATCGCCTGAATGTTGCTTCGGAGCGAGTCGAGGTCCTGACCCCGGAGCCCATCGTTCGCTCCGGTCTCGATGACCAGGACCGCCGGGGGGTCGCGCAGCAGCCAGTCGATTCGCCGGAGCGCTCCTGCCGATGTCTCGCCGCTCACTCCCGCGTTGACCGCCTCGTACGGCAGTCCCGCCGAGTCGATTTTCCGCTGAATGAGGGCCGGATAGGCGGCGGAGGGATCGATGCCGTATCCGGCGGTAAGGCTGGTGCCCAGAAAGACTATGCGCTCGCGCGTGGCCTGAGGAACCGACGGCGGTGCGTCGGCGGACCTCGCGGCGTCCCCTCCACACGCGGCCATCCCAGCCACCAGAAGACCGGCCGCGCTGTACCCACTTATCATTGACCGCATGTTACGCTGCGCCTCTCTCACGAAGACGTATTCCTCCGCCGGACGTCCTCTCACCGTACTGAACAATATTACGCTCGACGTGGAGGCAGGTGCGTACGTCGCCATCGTCGGCCCGTCGGGAAGCGGCAAGACGACCCTGCTGGGCCTGCTTGCCGGCCTCGACCGGCCCACGAGCGGCACCGTCTCGCTCGACGGCCAGGAGATCGGCGCCCTCGACGAAGACGGACGCGCCAGGCTGCGCGCCGAGAAGATAGGCTTCGTCTTTCAGTCCTTTCAGCTCATTCCCACCCTGACGGCGCTGGAGAACGTACAGGTACCGCTGGAGCTCCGCGGCGAGAACGCCGCCGGCCGACCGGCGGAGCTGCTCGCGCGGGTGGGGCTCGCCGGCCGCGGCGATCACTATCCGGCGCAGCTCTCCGGCGGAGAGCAGCAGCGGGTGGCCCTCGCGCGAGCCTTCAGTACACGCCCCCGCGTCCTGTTCGCCGACGAGCCGACCGGCAATCTCGACGCGGCCACCGGCGCGACCATCATCGACCTGATGTCCGAGCTGAATCGCGACCTGGGCACGACGCTCGTGCTCGTCACCCACGATCTCGATCTTGCCGCCCGCGCCCGGCGCACCGTTCGCCTGGCCGACGGGCGCCTCGTCGGTGACACGGCCGCGTGACCTCGATCGGGTTTGTGCTGCGCATGGCCGCGCGGGAACTCCGTGCGGCCCCTCGCCGACTGCTCCCGCTCACCGGCTCCGTCGCGGTCGGCGTCGCGGCCCTCGTCGCCATCGACTCCTTTACCGACAACGTGCGGGACTCGGTGCGGCAGCAGGCCCAGGCCCTGCTCGGAGCCGATCTCGTGATGTCGAGCCGGCGGCCGCTCACGGAGGCGGCCGAGTCGGCTCTCACCACGATCGTCGCGTCGGGTGCGCGGATCGCGCGGGTCACCAGCTTCTCGGGAATGGCGTTCGTTCCGCGCACGACAGGCACCCGCCTGGTACAGGTAGAGGCCGTGCAGCCCGGCTACCCCTTCTATGGAGCGATCGTCACCAGGCCCGCGGAGGCGTGGAGCGGGCTTCACGAGGGCCGCCGGGCGGTCGTGGACCCGACCCTGCTCACCGCCCTCGGGGCCCGGATCGGAGACACTCTCTCGCTCGGCGAGGCGCGATTCGAGATATCCGGCACGGTGGAGAGCGCGCCGGGAAACACCGGCATTCGCACTGCGTTCGGCCCCAAGGTCTACATCCCGCTCAGCCAGCTCGCCGAGACGAAGCTGCTCGGATTCGGCTCGCGCGCCGAGTACGAGGCGTTCCTCCAGGTTCAGCCGGGCCGTTCGGCCGAGGCCATCGCAGGCCGCTACCGCTCGCCGATGCGGGCGCAGCGCGTGACCGTCCGCACCGTTTCGGAGGATCGCAACGACCTCAACGAATCGCTGTCGCGGCTCACCAGCTACCTCGGACTCGTGGCGCTGATCGCGTTGCTCCTCGGGGGCATCGGGGTGTCCAGCGCCGTGGTGGTATTCATCCGCCAGCGGTGGGAGACCGTCGCGGTGCTGCGCTGTCTTGGTGCAGGCGTGAAGCAGGTGCTTGCGGTCTACGCGCTCGAAGCTGCGGCGATGGGACTCGCCGGCAGCCTCATCGGCGCCCTGGGAGGGGTGGCGGCGCAGCGGGTGCTTCCCGGCCTGCTCCAGGGATTGCTCCCGATAAACGTCGACCCCCGAATTTCCTGGCCGTCGGCGGCGCTCGGGGTCGGCGTAGGACTGTGGGTCGCGCTGCTCTTCGCCGCGATCCCGCTCCTCTCGATTCGCAGGGTGCCGCCGCTCGCGGCGTTGCGCCGGGCGTACGAGAGCGACGAGCCCCGGCGCTTCGACGGATGGCGCGCGGCCGCGGTCATCGCGGTCGTAGCCAGCACCGTCGCTCTCGCCGCCTGGCAGGCCGGTGGCTGGCGCCGGGGCGCCGTCTTTTCCGCGGGCGTCGCCGCCGCCCTCCTCCTTCTCTGGGGGGCGGCGTGGTCGCTGGCGGCCGCCGCACGGAGATGGGCACCCACTCGCTGGCCATACGTCTGGCGCCAGGGCCTTGCAAACCTTCGGCGCCCTTCCAACCAGACGGCCACGGTGATCCTCGCGATCGGCTTCGGCTCCTTCCTGCTCGGCACCCTGCTGCTGGTCCAGGCGAATCTCCTTCGCACCCTCCAGCTCACCGGCGGTCCGGCGCGACCCAACCTCGTTCTTCTCGACATCCAGCCCGATCAACTGCCCGCGATCGACACGATGCTGGCCTCCGGTGGACTCCTCTCCGTGGGGCCGGTGCCCATCGTGCCGATGCGGCTCCAGTCGGTGAAGGGACGGCCGGTAACCGCGATGCTGGCCGAGACTGCCGATGGCGACGGCGAGGAGCCGCGAAATGGCTGGGCCTTCCGGCGCGAGTATCGCTCGACCTACCGCGACACCCTGGTCTCGTCCGAACGCCTCGTGAAGGGAAGGTGGTGGACGGGACATGCCTCTCCGGCGGAAGTATCGGTCGAGTCGGAGGTGGCCGGCGAGCTCGGCGTCACCGTGGGAGACACCATCGTGTGGGACGTGCAGGGCGTGCCGGTCACGACCCGCGTGTCCAGCCTGCGCGATGTCGAGTGGGCGCGCTTCGAGCCCAATTTCTTCGTGGTGTTCGCGCCCGGGCCGCTGGAGGGAGCGCCACAGTCGCTGGTGACGCTCACGCGGATCGAGCGGCCGGCCGATCGGGGGGCGTTCCAGCGGCGTCTCGCCGAGCGATTCCCCAACGTGACCACCCTCGACCTCTCCTCCGTGCAGCAGACACTGGAGGATCTGATCGCCCGCGTGGTGCTCGCCGTCAGGTTCATGGCCCTCTTCACTCTCGGCACGGGGGCCCTGGTTCTCGTCGGCGCGCTCGCCACGAGCCGGTTTCAGCGCGTCAGGGAGGGAGCGCTCCTCCGAACGCTCGGCGCCACCCGCGGGCAGCTTTTCCGCATCGTGGTCGCCGAGTATCTCTCGCTCGGCCTCATGGCATCGGGCGCGGCGATGGCGCTGGCGCTCCTTGCCGCCTGGGCGCTGGCGCGATTTCTCTTCGAGGCCGACTTCACACCGGCTCTCGTGCCGCTGGCCGGACTCGTGGCGGCTGTCGTGAGCCTGACCGTCGGCGTCGGCCTACTCAACAGCCGCGATGTCATTCGCCGGCCACCGCTCGAAGTGCTTCGCGCCGAGTAGGCGCTCCCCGCGCCGCCGCGACTATATTCCCGCCGACCATTTCAGAGGCGTTTCCGCATGCTCGCGATCGATCTCGCCGGAAAGCGTGCACTGGTGGCCGGCGTCTCCGATGACGGCGGCTTCGGGTTCGCGATCGCCAAGGCTCTCGCCATGGCCGGCGCCTCCATCTGCCTGGGAAGCTGGCCACCCGCGCTCGGCATTTTCACCAAGCTCATCGAGCGCGGCAAGCTGGCCGACTCGTCGCGCCTGCCCGACGGCAGCACCATGGCCTTCGAGCGCATCTACCCCCTCGACGCCGCCTTCGATTCCCTCGAGGAGGCGCCCGATGAGATCCGCGAGAACAAGCGCTACAAGGACCAGGGAGACTTCTCGATCGCCGGCCTCGCCGCCCGCCTCAAGGAGGATTTCGGCGACGGGTCGCTCGACATCGTCGTGCACAGTCTCGCCAACGCACCCGAGGTGAGGTCGCCGCTCGTCGACACCAGCCGCAAGGGATATCTCTCGGCAATCGGAGTGAGCGCGTACAGCAACGTGTCGCTCGTGCGGCACCTCGCACCGCTGATGCGGCCGAACGGCGCCTTTCTGTCGCTCACCTATCTCGCGGGCGAGCGGGTCATTCCCGGATACGGCGGGGGAATGTCGTCGGCCAAGGCCGCGCTCGAGGCCGACACGCGGACGCTGGCATATGAAGCGGGCCGCCGCTGGGGTGTGCGGGTCAACGCGATCTCCGCGGGCCCGCTGGCATCGCGTGCGGCGTCGGCCATCGGCTTCATCGAGATGATGATCGACTACGCCGCCAAGAACTCGCCGCTTCCCCGCGCGATCGAGGCCGACGACGTCGGCTCGACCGCGGTTTTCCTCTGCAGCCCCCTTTCGCGGGCTATCACCGGAAGCGTGATCTTCGTGGACAATGGATTCAACGTCATGGGTATGGCGGCCCCACCGAGCTGAGTCACGGGTCGCAAGTCGCTCCCTCGCCTCTCGAGCCGCCGGATGACTGACGAGTTGCTGTCTTCCATCAGCGGACCGGTGCACCGGCTCACGCTCAACCGGCCGGCGCGCCGCAATGCCCTGACCCCCGGCCTGGCGCGTGAGCTCGCCCGGCATCTCGACGGGATCGAAGAGGTGGAAAACGCGGAAGTGGTCGTCCTCACCGGTTCGGCAGGGCACTTCTGCGCCGGCCTCGATCTCAATTGGCTCCGCGGCCTCGGCGTCGCGACGGTCCAGGATCTTCAGCGCGGTCTGGGCGACTTCCAGTCGGCCATACTGGCGATCGTGCGTTGTCCGGTGCCGGTAATTGCCGTGGTGCAAGGCTCGACAGCCGGATTCGGGCTCGACCTGGCCGTGGCGTGCGACCTTCGCATCGCCGGAGCCGGCGCGAGGTTCACTTCCGCGTTCGCGACGATGGGTCTCGTTCCCGACGGCGGGTCGACATTCACCCTGCCGCGCCTTGTTGGCGTCGGAGCGGCGCTCCGCCTCCTCATGGCGGGCGAGACGTTCGATGCCGCGCGCGCCCAGGCGATCGGACTGGTCGACGAGGTGGTGGACGACGCGTCGCTGGAGGAGGGCGTGAGGGCATTCGTCGAGAAGCTGTCCAGCGGCGCTCCCACGAGCATCCGGACGATCAAGCGTCTCGCCCGCGCCGGAGAGCTCGGCGCGCTCGAGCAGACGCTGGCCGCCGAGGGCGCGGCACAGCTGCAGGCGCTGCAGGAGCCGGAGTTTCATCGCCGGCTGGAGCGCTTCCTTGCCCGATAGCGTATTCCGCCCCGACCTCCTCGCCGGCCGCGTGGCGCTGGTCACCGGAGGCGGCACGGGCATAGGGCTCGGCATCGCCTCGTCCCTCGCGGCCGCCGGCGCCATCGTCGCCATCGCGAGCCGGAAGCCCGAACATCTCCAGGATGCCGCGGCGCTTCTCCGGGCTGGTGGAGCGCGGGTCAGCACCGTCGAGGCCAATGTCCGCGAGCCCGAGACGGTCGCCCGCATGGTCGGCCGGGTGATGGACGAGCATGGGCGCCTCGACATCCTCGTCAACAACGCGGCCGGAAACTTCTACGCCCCATCCGCCACCCTCTCGCCCAACGCGTGGCGCGCCGTGGTCGAGACCGACCTCTACGGCAGCTTTTACTGCGCACAGGCCGTTCACCCGGTGATGAAAGCGCAAGGCGGAGGGCGCATCGTCTCCATCTCGATGACTTTGCACTACAGGGGCTGGCCCCAGATGTCCCACGCGACGGCGGCCAAGGCCGGCGTCGATGCCCTCACCCGCACCCTCGCGCTCGAGTGGGCTCCCGATCGCATCACCGTGAATGCCGTGGCTCCGGGTCCGATCCCGACCGAGGGAGTCCAGCGCGCGTTCACGCCGCCCGACGCGACCGCTCCCGACCTGTTCCGGATGGACGAGCACGCAACCCGCAGCATCCCGTTGGGCCGATGGGGTACGCCGGACGACATCGGCCAGATGGTCACCTATCTCGCGAGCCCCGCCGCCGACTGGATCACCGGCGCGATCTTCGTGGTCGACGGCGGATCGTGGCTGTCCGGCGGGAGACCCTGACATGTTCCTGGGACACTACGGCGTCGCGCTCGCCCTCAAGCGGGCGGAACCCAAGATCTCGCTCGGCACCCTCTTCGCCGCGGCTCAGCTTGCCGATCTGCTGTGGGGCTGCTTTCTCCTGCTCGGTTGGGAGCACGTGCTCATCGTTCCTAATCCCAATCCGCTCCTCAATCTCGAGTTCATAGACTACCCCATCTCGCATAGCCTGATGGGAGCCATCGGCTGGGGCATCGCTGCCGCGGTCGTGTACTACTCCTGGCCCACGCGCGATACGACCCGGCATCGGCAGGCCTCGCTGCTGGTGGGCGCCGCGGCGGCTTCTCACTACCTCCTCGACGTGCTGGTGCACCTTCCCGACCTTCCGCTGGCCGGCAACGATTCGCAGAAACTCGGGCTCGGGCTCTGGAATCATCTGGGGCCGAGCGTCGCCCTCGAGATCATCGTGCTCGCCGCCGGCGCCGCGGTCTATGTCGCCTTCCGGTCGAGGCGGCACCCCGTGCGACCGGTGAGGCTGGCGGTGGTGCTCGTGGTTCTGGCGGGTGTCTACGCCGCGGCGCTGTCGACACCGCCGCCCTCCAACACCACCACCATCGCCATCGGCGACATCGTTCTGATACTCGCTATGGTGGCGCTCGGCGCGTGGGCCGACCGTGCGGCATCGCCACAAGAGCTCGCGGCTCTTCGTCCCGCGAGGTGAAGGTGGACAGGCTCTTCTTCATCCTCGGCGCTGCGTCGGCGTTCATCGCCGTGGCGGCAGGGGCATTCGGCGCCCATGCGCTCCGTGCGCGGATATCTCCCGAGCTGCTGTCCGTGTTCGAGACCGGGGCGCGCTATCAGATGTATCACGCCCTGGGGTTGATCGTGGTCGCGTGGGCGGCGACGCGCTGGCCCGGCGCCTTGGTGCACTGGGCTGGATGGCTGTTCGTCGTGGGCACCGTGCTGTTCTCGGGAAGCCTGTACGCGCTGGCGCTCTCAGGCGTACGGTGGCTCGGCGCCATCACTCCGTTGGGAGGCGTGGCCTTTCTGGCCGGTTGGGCCTGCCTCCTTCTCGCCACCCGACAGCAGTAAGGCCAGGGGACAGTCAGGTCACGGGGTCGTTCAGCACGTCCCAAGTCGGGATGAGGTCGATAATCTACAACTACGACAGGACGGGAAACGCCTCACATTCCGACGCCCTGGAAATGTGCGCGATAGCCACCCAGCTACGCGAGCGAGTCTTGAGTTGGCTGAAGCAACAGTATCCCGATTTGTATAATTCCTGACGCGTCGCGACGTATCCGGCCGACGGGATGGGCCGCCTGAACTCTTGCTCACCTACCGCCTAGCGTCACAGATCGGCGACGATCTTCGCCTTGATCTGCTCGAATTCCGCGTCCGTGATCAGCCCCTTCTGCACCATCGACCTCGCGCGCTCGAGCCGAGCCGCCGGCGAGTGATCGGCCTCTCCGGTGGCGCCGAGAGGAGGGGCCACAGGCGCCTGGCCGAGAGTGATGCCGCCCGATTTGGCGCGCAGCTCGTCGAGGTCGCGAACCCGCCGCTTCTCGCGCCACGCCTGCTCCTGCGCCTGGCAGAGCCGGTAGACCGCCTGCGCCTCTTCTTTCCTCAATCCCGTGAAGACGACGGTCCGCTGTGCCCCCTCGGTGCTGGCGAGATCGCTGGTCACGAATGCGGTGACCGTGAGCGTCGCCCCGAGAATTCCCACCCGAATATCGGCATTGCGGACGTCCTGCCAGCGCACGTCGTCAGCGGTGAATCCGCCGAAGAGACCGCGCGTCGTGGAGATCAGCCGCCCTGACGTGCTGCCGACCGCCACGCGCCGGTGCGTCAGGGCGAAGATCCGCCGCTGTATGGCGTGAGCCTCGAGCTGCTCGCCCGGAATCAGGAGCGACCGAAGCGGCTGAATCACTCTTTCGAGATTGGCATCGGCCGGGGCCGGCGTGGATGGAGCACTCATATGACTCTCCGATCGCTGAAAGGCCTATTCGCTCTCGCGCGCCCAGTTGAAGAACAACACCCCGATGGCCAGAAATATCCACAGATTTCCCGGCACCCACATGAGCAGCCCGCCGAGCTGCTGGTCGTCGTGCGGTGAGAGTCCCCACGTCCGCGGCGCCACCGAGTACCACGGGTAGAGCACGTCACCGCTCAGGGTGAGCAGCGCGGCCACGAGCTGCATCGGAATCCCTACCAGGAAGAGATAGAGCATGCCGGTTCCGCGCGACAGTCTCGGTAGCTCGGGCGACGGACTCATCACCGGCCACCACATCATCGTGGCCGTGACCATGAACATGAGATGCGTTGCGATGTGCACGTTGTGGTTACGCATCATGAGATCGTACGCCGGAGGAACGTGCCAACCGGCTATCGTGGCGCTGTAGACCGCAGCCGCGACGACGGGGTGGGACAGAAACCGCGCCACTCGAAGCACCGGCTTGTGTCTCAGCAGCGGAGTGAGCAGCCAGCCGGGAATTCCCGCGATCAGCAACGGAGGAAAGATCAGCGTCAGCACGAGGTGCTGAGCCATGTGGACCGAGAAGAGATAGTAGTCGCTCAGGTCGTGAACCGGACCGTTGAGGGCGACCAGCAGTACGAGCAGTGCGGCGGAGAACGACGCGACCTGCCACGCCGGCACGGGCGGTCCCAGATTGAGCCGGCGGCGCAGCGGCCCGATACCCCAAAAATACAAGGCACCGAGAAGCCCGGTGCCTAGGACGACGCTGGGGTGCAACCCCCAGTCCAGCTCGTACGGGATGGTAGGTCGGGGCCGGTCGTCCAGCATCGGCACGAACGGCATGAGCATCAGCCGGCCGAGCTCGCAAAGGAAAAGTGATAGGCGATGAGAACGATCAGGGCGAGGATGATGACCGTCGCGATGATCAGCGGGAACACGAACACCCCGGTGAACAGCCGGTGGTCCTGCTTGAGGTGCATGTAGAACATGGCGACCAGCGCGAACTTGGCGGCCGAGAGCAGCAGCAGGACCGGAACGAAGAACGGCTGGATCGACGCCGACGACGGGCCGGCATGGCCGCCGTAGGTGATCTCGTAGAGACCGACCTCGAGCGCGGTGAGAATAAACAGAATCAGACCGACCTTGGCGTAGAGCGAGGCCGTCGGGTGCGCGTGTTCGTCTTGGGGGTGGCCGGCGTGGGCGTCCATGTCTCAGGGCCTCACTTGATCAGATAGACGACGGGGAAGATCACGATCCAGACCACGTCGACGAAGTGCCAGTACAACGCCGCCATCTCCAGATTCAGCGACTTGGCCGGCGGCACCCTGCCGCGGAAGGCGTCGACCCACATCGTGATCAGCCAGATGACGCCGATGGTGACGTGGGTGCCGTGAAATCCGGTCAGGGTGAAGAAGCTGGCCCCGAAGAGGTTGGTCTTGAGGGTGAGTCCCTTGTGTACGAAATGGGTGAACTCGAACACCTGCATGCCCACGAAGAAGAGTCCGCACATGATGGTCGCGGCAAGCCACCCCAGCAGCGCCTTCCGGCTTCCGCGCTGAGCACCCGACAACGCCAGCACGACGAACAGCGAGCTGAACAGCAGCAGCGCGGTACCGAGGGTGACGAGCGGAATCTCGATGATCGGCTCGAACACCTGCCCCGTCGGCGACTTCCACACCTCGTGCGGAAAGGGACCCGGCCCGGTGAGCCAGGTTTCCTTGTGCACCAGATAGTTCGAGATCAGCGTCGCGAAGAAGAGGCACTCGGACCCGATGAAGGTCCAGATGGCCAGCTTCCGGTTGTCGAGACCGGTCGAGGTTTCTAGATGGGCAGCGTGGGCGTGGGACATAAACCCCAAGGACTACGTGAACGGTGACGGTCAACCACGGTTTACGCCGGCTCGAACGCCCAGCGAAATACCCCAAGGAACAGGATCAGTGCCCCGGCGATGCTCACCCACGGCCCGATGTGGGGGAACGCCATCACACCGGCTATCGTCACCAGCACACCGATTCCGGCGACGAGCGGCCAGTACGATGGGTTGGGAAGGTGAATTCCCTGGCCGCTCACCAGCACCGGCTCGGGGAGGTGCCCGCCTTGCTGCCGCTTCTCTTCCCACAGCGCATCGCGCCCGTGGACTACCGGCACCTCGGCGAAATTCCATTCCTGCGGGGGCGACGGGATCGACCACTCCAGGGTGGCGCCGTTCCATGGATCGGCCGGTGCGTTGCGCGGGCCGCGGGAGGTCTTGAAGATGTTGATGAGAAAGACCAGGAACGAGAGCGCGAGGATGAACGCGCCGACCGTCTCGATCAGGTTCAGCGTCTCAAACCCGAGTCCGGCCGGGTAGGTATAGACCCGGCGCGGCATGCCGTTGAGGCCGAGGATGTGCATCGGGAAGAACGTCACGTTGAAGCCGATCAGCATCAGCCAGAAGTGCAGCTTGCCGAGCTTGTCATCGAGTACCCGGCCCGACATCTTGGGCCACCAATAGTAGGCGCCCGCCACGATGCCGAAGATGCTGCCGCCGAACATTACATAATGGAAGTGCGCGACGACGAAATAGGTGTCGGTCTGCTGCAGATCGGCCGGCGGCGACGCATGCATGACCCCGGACAGGCCGCCGATGATGAACATCCCGATGAAACCGAGCGCGAAGTACATCGGCGTCTTGTACTGCACCGACCCGCCCCAGACGGTTCCCAGCCAGTTGAAGATCTTCACGCCGGTGGGAATGGCGATGAGCATGGTGGTGAGCGAAAAGAACGTGTCGGGAATCGGACCCATGCCGGTCGCGAACATGTGGTGCGCCCATACGCCGAATCCGAGGAACGCGATAAACACGCCGGAAAACACCATGGCGGCGTAGCCGAAGAGCGGCTTCCGGGAGAATACCGGCAGCACCTCGGAAACAATGCCGAACGCCGGAAGGATCAGGATGTACACCTCGGGATGCCCGAAGATCCAGAAGAAATGCTGCCAGAGAAGCGGGTCGCCACCGCCCGACGGCACATAAAAGTTGGTGCCGAAGAACCGGTCGAACATGAGCAGGATCAGGGCGACCGTGATGACCGGGAAGGCCAGCAGGAGTAATACCTGGGTGATGAAGCTCATCCAGGTGAACATCGGCATCCGCATCAGCTTCATGCCCGGCGCCCGCATGTTCACGATGGTCACGAAAAAGTTGACCGCGGCGGCCAGCGAGGCAATGCCGAGGATCTGCAGGCCCAACATCCAGAAATCGACGTGGTTTCCCGGCGAGAACTGTCTCGAGGTGAGGTTGGCATAGCCGAACCACCCCGTGTCGGGCGCCGCGCCGAAGAGCCAGCTCGCATTGAGGAAGAGGCCGCCCGAGAGGAACACCCAGTAGCTGAAGGCGTTCAACCGCGGAAACGCCACGTCCCGGGCCCCGATCTGCAGCGGAATCATAAAATTGAAGAACGCTGCGCTGAGCGGCATGATCCCGAGGAAGATCATGGTCGTGCCGTGCATGGTGAACAACTGATTGTACGTCTCGGGCGCCAGGAAAGTGTTGTCGGGCGAGCCGAGCTGAATGCGCAGGAGCAGCGCCTCGATTCCGCCCATCAGGAAAAAGATGAAGGCGGTGGAGCCGTAGAGAATGCCGATGCGCTTGTGATCGACCGTGGTCAGCCAGCTCCAGAGGCCGGTTTTTTCCCCGTGAGCGGCCGTGTGGGCGAGTTGCTGATCGAGTGCGGAGGTTGCCATACGAACCCTGTTATTGGTGAGCGCGGAGGTATGCCACGAGCGCCTTGGCATCCACGGCGCTTACGCCGAGGTTAGGCATCAGGACGCCTTGCTTGATGAGCTGCGGGTTCATGATCCAGCGAGCGAGATTTTCATCGGTATTCTTGAGCGTGCCCGCCCCGATGTAGCTGCGGGCGCCCACGTTGGCCAGGTTGGGCCCGATCATGCCCTTCGGCGCCTCATAGGCATTGAGCGAGTGGCAGCCCACGCACCCCTTGGCGGTGAAGAGCTTTTCTCCGGTGGCAAAGAGCGGATTGCCGGCGACCGGAGGGTTCTGGGCCTGCACCGTCGCACCGGCGCTGGCGGTGTGCACCGATTCGGAGGGCGCCGCGGCGGTGGGTTTGGCCCGCAGCGACTGCATATGCGTGGACCACGCCTTGAACTCCTCAGCCGTCTGCGCCCTGACCCTGAACGCCATCCGGGCGTGCTGAATGCCGCAGAACTCGGCGCACTGTCCCGGATATTCCCCCGGCTCCTCCGCCTTGAACCAGAGCCGAGTCTCCCGGTTGGGAAAGACATCCCGCTTTCCGGCGAACCGCGGCGGCCAGAAGCTGTGGACCACGTCGGCAGTGCGCATCCTCAGGGAGACGGTTTGTCCCACGGGAACGTGCAGCTCGTTGGCGGTGGTGACGTTGAGACTTGGGTAGCGGAACTCCCACCACCACTGGTGGCCGATGACCTCCACCTGAAAAGCGTCGGAGGCGGGGAGCGAGTTGGTCTGGAAGATTCCCCGCACCGTCGGCACCGCGATGGCGGCCAGAATCAGAGCGGGAACCACCGTCCAGATGATCTCGACGGTGGTGTTGCCGTGCACCTGCTTCGGCTCGGCGTCGCCCGGCTTGCCCCTGAAACGGAAGATGGCGTACAGCAGCGCGCCCTCGACGAGCACGAAGACGACCACAGCCCACTTGAACGTCGTGGTCTGGATGTCGTCGCCGATCCGGGCAAAGTCGGAGAGCGGCCGCAGCGTGGTCTGCGGGTAGTGTTCCGAAGCGCAGCCGGCAAGCGCCAGCGCAAGCACACAGAGTGCGGGAGCCAGCCGGCGCAAACGCCGGATGACGGCGGTCCTGAAGAGCATCACGCTGGCGTCCTGTGGGCAAGGATCAACACACGAACCGTGGTAAAGGCCGCAGCAGTTTACGGGTTTGCGTGTCGAAGGTCAAGGAATTGCCCTAACCACAGCCCGCCCAATACCTTACCGCCAACTCCTATTCCGCCTTCGCCAGCCCGGTGGTATGTTAGAGTCATCTTTCCAATTCGCCTGGGGATTTCCACTCCAGGCCGACCCTCTTTTTCGCCTGGCAGGACCATGATTCGTGAAATGCGCGAAAAGCTGAGCCGGGAGATCGACCAGCTCAGCCATGAGCTCAACGTCCTCCTTCCCCAGGCGATCGCTCAAGCGGTCGAGCTGGGAGACCTCCGCGAGAACTCCGAGTACAAGGCCGCCCTCGAGCGGCAGCAGTTCGTGCAGGCCCGCCTGGGACAGCTGCACCAGCGGCTCAACCAGCTCGGGCAGCTCGCGAACACCGAGGCCCCCAGCGACCGGGTCGGACTCGGATCGCGCGTCACCGTCATCGACCTCGACTCCAACGACACCGACACCTACATGGTGGTCCTGGCGGAGATGATGGACATCGATGCCGGCCACATCTCGCTCGCCTCTCCACTGGGACGCGCTCTGGCCAACGGGCGGGTGGGAGACGAGATCAGCCTCAAGCTGCCCACCGCAATGAGGCGGATCCGCATCACCGACCTCGTCACGGTGCACCAGGCCGCCGCAGCGACGGGGGTCCAGGAACAACGCTGATGGAATTTCCGCCAAAGCAGTTGCTCGTAGTGGGCGACCGGGTGCTCATCTCGCCGGAGGACGGCGACGACCGCACCCGGGTTGGCCTCTACCTCCCCGCGACGGCAATCGACTCGCAGCAGGTCCAGACGGGGCTCATCGTCGCCACCGGGCCCGGCACTCCCGTCGCCGACCTGAGCACCCTCGACGACGAGCCCTGGAAGGTCGAGGCTCGGGACACGCGCGGGAAGGGCATGCAGGCCAAGGTGGGCGACCATGCCATCTTCTTCCGGAAGGCATCGGTCGAGATCACGTTCGAGGAAAAGAAGTATCTCGTGGTGCCGCAGGCCGCCATTCTCGTCCTGATCAGGGACGATCTCCCCGTCTAGCCTTGAGCACCGCCGCCGTCCACGCCGAGGGCCGGTTTGTCGGGCGCGGCGGGCTCGATCTATTCCGCCAGTGGTGGCGCCCCCCAGGGGGCGCGCGGGCGGCGCTGGCCAACATCCACGGCCTCGGCGACCATTCCGGGCTCTACCCTGCGCTGGTCGAGCACATGATCGGCCGGAAGATGGCGGTGCATTCCTTCGACCTCCGTGGAAATGGCCGCTCTCCGGGCGCCCGCGGGTTCGTCGAGACGTGGGGGGACTACCGTGACGACCTGTCCCGCTTCATCGAGGCGGTCCGCCGGGACGAGCCCGGGCTTCCTCTCTTTCTCATCGGCAACAGCCTCGGCGGCCTCATCGCGCTCGACTGGGCCATGGACCACTCCGGCACGGTCAACGGTGTCGTCGCCGTCTCCACCCCGCTCGGCGACCTCGGGGTCCCCGCCCCGCTGCTGGCCCTCGGCCGCCTGCTGTCTCGGGTCTGGCCTGCCTTTTCCCTCGAGACCGGCATGGACCTCTCGGGACTCGCGAGAGACCCGGCCATCGCGGAGCAGATCCTGGCCGACCCGCTCTTTCACCGTCGCGGAACGGCGCGGCTCTCCACCGAGGTCACCGCGGCCATCGCGCGGGTCCAGGGCGGAGCCGCTTTCTTTACCCTTCCCCTGCTGGTGCTCCACGGATCCGACGATCGCATGGTGCCACCGGCCGGGAGCCGCGCCTTCGCCGCCCGGGCCGGATCCTCCGACAAGCGTCTGATCGAGTACCCCGGGGCGTACCATGCCCTGTTCGCGGACGTCGGGCGAGAGCAGGTGCTCGACGATGTCGCCGCGTGGGTCGAGGCCCGGCTCAACGCCCCACTCGCGCAGGCGGGTACACGGGGCTAGCGTCAATGTGTGTTTATGAAACCGCTGATTCGCGCTTTGCGCCTGCGATGCCCGCACTGCGGAGGTCGGCCGCTCTTCGTGACCTGGTCGCGCCTGCTGCCCAATTGCCCGGTGTGCGGACTCGGGTTCGAGCGTGGAGAGCAAGGCTACTGGCTGGGCGCCTACTTCTTCAACCTGATGGCGGTGGAGGCGGTCTTCAGCATCTGGATACCAGGGTTCCTTCTGCTGACTTGGCCCTCGCCGCCATGGGGCATGTTCCAGATCGCCACCGTCGTCCTGATGGTCATCGTCCCGATACTCTTCTTCCCTTACTCGAAGACCCTGTTTCTGGCCTTCGACCTCTTCGTCCGCCCGCCCGGAGAGGAGGACTTCGTCGTTCCTCACGAGGAGGCCCGGCGCCACAGGCACGCGGAGGAGTAGTGATGCACACGCCGGGAACGTTCAGATGACCGACGCCGCCAGCTACCTCGAGGTAGAGCGCCTGACGGCACTCCACGGCTATGAAATCCTCGACACACCGCCGGACGGGGCCTTTGATCGGGTGACCGCGCTGGCAGCACGGTATTTCGGGGTGCCGGTCGCCCTCGTGTCCCTGGTGGACGAAGATCGCATCTGGTTCAAGTCCCGGCACGGCCTGGACGCGGAGCAGATTCCTCGCTCCCCGGGACTGTGCGCCTCGGTCATCCTCGATGACAGCGCCTATGTGGTCAAAAACGCTATCGAAGATCTCCGGACCCTAGCGAACCCCCTGGTCGCTGGAGAGATGGGACTTCGCTTCTATGCGGCGGCACCCCTGGTCACCCACGACGGTCATCGGCTCGGAACGATCAACATCATCGACTTCAAGCCCCGGGAATTCGACGCCGAGGGCGAGAGATCGCTTCACGAGTTCGCCAGCATCGTGATGGATCAGATGGAGCTTCGCCTGGCAGCGAGAAAGACCATCGCAACCCTCGCCCAGCTCTTCGCGGGAGAGCGTTCCAAGGAACTGCAGCAACTCATCACGGTCTCCGCATGGAGCAGGAAGATCAGGGTGGATGGCAAATGGATCTCCTTCGAGGAGTTCCTGGTCGACAAACTGGGCATGTCGGTTACCCACGGCATCGACCCTGAGGCAGCGCAGACCTTCCGCGACAGGTTGGATCGGGACGGCCTGAGCGGCCCGGCCCGATGACACAAGTCACTCCTCCCTGAGCACCACCGCCGGATCAACCCGCGTCGCACGCAGCGCCGGCACCAGGTTGGCCACCAGCGCTACGCCGGTGAGCAGGCCCGCCACCAGCAGGAACGTCGCGGGGTCGGTGGGCCGGACGTCGTAGAGCTGGCTGGCGATGACCCGGGTGAGCAGAAAAGCCGTCGCGAGTCCGATGCCCACGCCCGCGAGCGCCAGCCGCATTCCCTGCCGCAGCACCATTCGCAGCACGTCGCTCCGCTCGGCGCCGAGCGCGATGCGCACGCCGATCTCGCGCGAGCGCTGCGCCACCGAGTAGCTCATCACGCCGTAAATGCCGACCGACGCGAGCAGAAGGGCGATACCGGAGAAGAGGGAGAGGAGAACCATCGAGAGCCGCCGCTGGCCCACCGACCGCTCCAGCAGCTCATCCATCGTGCGTACCAGCGAGATCGGCTGCGTGGGATCGACGCTGCGAACCGCCGCCCGGATGGCGCTGACGTAGCGCTCGGGGTCGCCGATGGTCCGCGCCGCTATGGCCAGGCCGGGAACTCCGGCCTGCCGGTACGGGAGGTAGTACTGAATGCGCGGCTCGGCGGACAGCCCTTCGTGCTTCGTGTGTCCCACCACGCCGACGATCTCGACCCACTCCCGCGACGACGTGTCGGTGGCCCCGGCGGCCGGCCCGAACGTGATTCGCTTTCCGATCGGGTCCTCCTTCGGGTAATAGCGACGCACGAACTCATCGTCGATCACGGCGACCTTGGGCGAGCCCGCGCGATCGTTGTCGGTGAGCACGCGTCCCTTGAGCAGCGGAACCCGCATCGCCTCGAAGAACCCGGGACTCACGATGCGCAGGTCGCCCCACGGACCCGGCTGGCCCGAGGGGGTCTGATAGCCCTCGATCTCGAGGCTCGATGTCGACCACGACCCGCCGAACGGAAGAACCGACGTCGCTCCTACCGCCTTGACCCCGGGGACTTGGGCCAGCCGCGGCAGCACCTCGTCGAAAAAGGCGATCTGAGCGGTGTCCGACCTGTATCGAGTCGTCGGCAGCCCGATGTTGAAGGTGAGCAGGTTCTCGGGAACGAAACCGGGGTCGATGGTCTGGAGCCGGGAAAAACTCTTGACCAGAAGTCCCGCGCCGGTCAGAAGCGTCAGCGCCAGCGCCAGCTCGGCCACGACGAGCGCCCGCCGCACTGTCTGGCTACCCCGGTCCGAGGTGGCCCCGCGCGCCCCTTCCTTGAGGTTGCCGTGCAGACTCCCGCCCGAGAAATGAAGCGCCGGGGCGAGGCCGAAGAGCACTCCGGTGAGAAGAGAGATGAGGAGCGTGAACACCATCACTGTTCCGTCCACGCCGATCTCATCGGCGCGGGGAAGATTCCCCCCCTTGAGCGCCACCAGGGTTCGTAGTCCGGCCCAGGCCAGCCCCAGTCCCAGCACTCCGCCTGTCAGGGCAAGGATGACGCTCTCGGTGAGAAGCTGGCGCACGAGCCGCTCCCTCGTGGCGCCGAGGGCCGTGCGGACCGCGATTTCCCTGGTCCGGCCGGCGGCACGTGCCAGCAGGAGGTTCGCGACGTTGGCGCACGCGATGAGCAGCACGAATCCGACGGCGCCCAGCAGCACCAGCAGCGCCGGGCGAATGTCGCCGGTAGCGAGGCGACTCAGCGGCTCGGCGGTGAGGGTCCACTGGGGCCCGTAATCGCCGGCATACTCCTGCTTGAGCCGCTCGCCGAGGGAGTGGAGCTCGGCGGACGCCTGTTCCAGCGCTACACCCGGCTTGAGCCGTGCCGTCAGGTTGAGGTATTCGTTGGTCCTGCCGCTCGCGAGCTGGTCGGGAGTGAAGGTGAGCGGCGCCCAGACCTCCGCATCCCGATTGAAGAAGTCATGGAAGCCGGCCGGCATCACTCCTACCACTTCGTAACTCTCGGCGTTGAGCAACAGCCTGCTTCCGATCACGCTTCTCTGGCCCCCGAAGAACCGCTGCCAGACGCCGTGGCTCAGCACCACGACAAGATCCCGACCGGCGCTGTCTTCTCCGGGCTGGATGGCGCGGCCGAGCAGCGCCGGAACGCCCATGGTCGAGAAGTACCGGCCCGTCACCCTCGACCCCTGCAGCCGCACCGGCTCGCCCACCCCGGTGAGGTTGGCGTTCCATCCGTTCTCGACCGCCATCGAGGAGAACGAACGTGTCCGCTCCTGATAGTCGTGGAAGCCCGGCGCCGACACCGGCGCCTTGAGATTGTTGAGGCTGGGGTAAAAGTGATTGATCGTCACCAGCCGATCGGGGTCGGCATATGCCAACGGCCGGAGCAGTATCGCGTTGACCGCGCTGAAGATCGCCGTGTTGGCGCCGATGCCGAGCCCGAGGGTCAGCACGACGATGAGAGTGAAGGCCGGGCTCTTTCCAAGCCGCCGGATGCTGTATCGGATGTCTTGGAGCAGTGTATCCATTGCCATCTCTATCTGAGGGAAGCAGGCTCAGCCGGACGCCGCTTAGACACCCCCGGCACCCTCAGGGTTGGCATCAATCGATAGGCTCGAGTCCCGCCACGATCGCCGCCCGCCGGGGCTCCAGGAATGGAGGCAGGGCAACATGGTCCCCGAGCGTGGCCGGGGCCTCATCCGCGGCGAACCCGGGACCGTCGGTGGCGATCTCGAAGAGAACGCCGCCCGGCTCGCGGAAGTACAAGCTTCGGAAGTAGTACCGGTCGATCTCCCCGCTGTTCGGAATGCCGAGAGTGTTGAGCCGGTCGGTCCAGAGGTGGTACTGCTCCTCGGTGGGCGTCCGGAAGGCGACGTGGTGTACGCCGCCCGCCCCGAGCCGCGCGCGCGGAGCGCCGGGATCGACCGCCACGTGCAGCTCGGCGCCCGGCCCCCCGGCGGCCATCTCGTAGACGTGAACGGTGCGGCCGGGGTTTCCCGGAGCGCCGTATTCGCGCGCCGGCGTCATGTTCATCACTCCGGTTAGAGTGGCATCGGTCTCTCTCAGGCTTGGCACCGTCATCTCGATCGGACCCAGCCCTCGCACCTGGTGCTCCGCAGGCACGGGACTTCCAGCCCAAGGGTGCGCCCCGTCTCCCTGCCCCTCATCATCGACCAGAGACAGACGCTGTCCTTCGGGGTCTTCGAAATCCAGAACGAGGCGGTCGTCCCGTTGCTCGATCGACGCTCCGGCCGCGACCTTCAACTCCTTGAGCCTCTCCTCCCACCACGCCAGTGTCTCGCGGCCCTGCACCCGCAGGCTCGTCCGCGTGACGCTGTGAGCCCCGCGTCGCTCTCGCGGCATTTTCCAGTCGAAGAAGGTCAGATCGGTGCCGGGGCTTCCGACGGCATCGGCATAGAAGAGATGGTAGGCGCTCACGTCGTCCTGATTGACGCTTCGCTTGACCAGGCGCATGCCCATGGTCTGGGTGTAGAAGCGGTAGTTGCCGCGTATGTCGGCAGACACAGCCGTGAGATGGTGTATGCCCGTGAGTTTCATATCCGGATGAACGACGCCACGGCAGGGTCGGCGCCCAGCTCCGCCAGTGCCGCGTCGTCCGGCCGTTCCGGCACGTCCCGCGCGCAGTCTACCATGCAGAGGAAGCCGAACGGCTCGTCTCCCGCTCGGAACTGGTGCCACGTGAGCGGCGGCACGCGCACCAGGTCGTATACCGCAATCTCGATGATCCCGTCGCCCACGAACGCACGCCCCGGACCGCGGAGGGCCATGATGGCGTGCGCGTGGCGATGCCGCTCCAGCGAAGAGTATCCCGCGGGTGCGATCTCGAAATAGCGGAGCTGGCAGTCGAGGCCGCCCCCGCCGTCGAAGAGGAGCTGGCGGGTGATGCCCGAGAAGTGGCCGCCCTCGGCCTTGTAGGGAGACACCCGTATTCCTTCCCATCGGAACGGATCGGTCTGCCGAACGTGTGCGCTCATGCCGGTTCCCGAGACGCGCGGGCCACGCACTCCACCAGCCCGCGAGTCCGCTCGAAGAGTGAATCGCCCGCCTCGTAGAGACTGCCACCGACGAGCAGGATGCAGTCCCGTCCGTAGAACGATAGCAGATCCGACACCCCCTCGACCCTGATTCCACCCGCGGGCACCGGAAAAGCGGGTCGCACCTGCGGGTGCGATGCGCGGAGCGTTGCCGCCAGCTCGCGGCAGACGGCGGCATCGTAGCTGAAGCGGCCGCCGGCGTGGGGAAAAATGACGCCATCGGCGCCGTACCACCGGAAAAGCTTGCCGAAGAGCACCGCCTCCCTGGCCCGCAGCACGCCGCCAAGCGAGGGATGGGCGAGGATCGGAAGACCGCCGGCGGCGGAGGCCAGCTCGGAGAGCAACGGGAGCCCGACCAGCATCGGTGAGAGCATCACGGCGCGGGCGCCCGCCACTCGCGCGAACTCGAGTTGCCGCGCGATCCGCTCGGGCGTCCCCATGAGGTTCGGCACGTAGAGCGTGGTGCGGCCGGTATCTCGGGCCGCCTCCTCGGTGGCGCGAAGGCAGGCCTCCACGCGGGCCTCGAAGGGGCAGAAGGAGTGATCGGCGAGCCCGTGATCGTCCTTCACGATGTCGAGACCTGCCCGCGCGAACGTGAGGCAGAGCGCCGCGAGCTGCCCCGGCGTGAGTCCCATCGGCTTGAGCGCGGTGGCCAGGAGAGGCCGGTCGGGGGCGCCGGTGAGCGCGCGCAGTCCCGCGATCCCGGCGCGAGGCCCGGGGAGCCATGCGAATGCTTGGCCGGGAAGGTCGACGTCGTCGAGTATTACGTCGGGTTGGAGGGAGCTGTTGCCGAAGAGCACGTTGAGAAGCTGCGCCGGGTCGGACGCCGCCGTGGCCAGGGGGTGGGAGATCTCCACCCGGAAGCCGCCTCGATTATCGGGCACGATGCGCTCGACGCGCCCGACCACGCGCTCGACAACGAGGCGGTCGCTCACCGCGCTCCTCGGCAGCTCCACCGTCTGCTCGAGCATCAGCGACTCGGCACGCCGCTCGATCTCGCTCGGGGCCGCCCGAACGAGGTAGGTCACGCGGAGCGCGGGGTCTTCGGCTACCAGATCTGCATTCGCTGTGCGGGTGACCGCGGAATCGAATCGCTGGCCTGGCAATGGAACGCCTTGGCAAACTCCGGCAGGTGCCCGACGACTCCATTGACGCGCCAGCGGATGGAGCTGTGGGGGTTGGAGATCACCAGGGTTCGCTCCGTCTCGGGTCGCATCTTGTCCCGCCAGAAAGCCGCATAGGAGATGAAGAATCGCTGTTCCGAAGTAAATCCGTCGATCGGGGGCGGCTCGGGCTTTCCGGCCAGCGAGCGCCGCCATGCGTCGTGTGCGATCATGAGCCCACCGATATCGGCGATGTTCTCGCCGAGCGTCAACTTTCCGTTCACGTGAAAAGTGTCGATCGCGATATAGGCATTGTATTGCTTGACGATGACGTCGGATCTCGCCTCGAACTCTGCCGAGTCCTTCGACGCCCACCAGTTCCGGAGATTCCCCTTGGCGTCGAACTTCCGTCCCTGGTCGTCGAATCCGTGAGTCATCTCGTGACCGATGGTGGCCCCGGTGGCGCCGTAGTTGACCGCGTCGTCGGCCGACGGATCGAAGACGGGAGGCTGGAGGATTCCCGCCGGAAACACGATTTCGTTGAACGTGGGGTTGTTGTAGGCGTTAAAGGTGGGCGGCGTCATCCCCCACTCGCTTCGGTCCACCGGCTTGTAGACCTGTGCCAAGACCCGTTGGGTCTCGACGGCTGTCGCCGCGAACACGTTGCGCACGAATGGCCCCTGGGCCAGATGGAGTCGTGAGTAGTCGCGCCATTGGTCCGGATATCCGATCTTGGCCACCAGCGCCGAGAGCTTCTGCTGCGCCGCCGCTTTGGTCGAGTCCGACATCCAGTCGAGCGCGCTGATGCGGTCTCGCATCGCCTCGCGAAGATTCCGGATCATCGCCTTCATCCGAGCCTTCGCGGCCGGTGGAAATGTCACCTTGACGTAGGCCTGCCCCAGCGCTTCGCCGATACTCGCGTCGGTGGCGTCGAGGCATCGCTGCCAGCGCGGCTTCAGCTCGGTCTCCCCGAACACGATCTTCCGGAACTCCAGGTCTTCCTTCTGAAAGGGAGTGCTGAGATACGGCGCGGCGGCACTCGCCAGTTGCCACCGCAGGTAGGTCTTCCAGTCGTCGAGCGGCGCCGCCCGCACCAGGCTGTCGAGCGCCTGCACCTCGCTCGGAGCAGCGACGTTCAGATTGGTCACCGGCGGGGCGCCGGCGGCGCGAAAGAACGCCGTCCAGTCCATCTCCTTACCGAGCGCCTGAAGTTGAGCCATGGACATGCGGTGGTCGGTCTTGCTTGCGTCGCGGATGTCCTCGGCCCGGAAGGCACCTTTGGCCAGAGCCGTCTCGAGCGCCAGGACCTTCGCGGCGGCCCTGTCGGTGGCCGGCACCTCGATGAGTGACAGCATCCGCCCTACGTGAGCCAGGTACTGAGCGCGAATCGCGGCCTGGCTGGAGTCGGGCAGGAGATACATATCGCGGTCGGGAAGGCCGATTCCTCCCTGATAGAGATGGAGGAACTGGATGTCGCTGTTCCGGAAGTCCGGCGCAACATAGAAGGGAATTCCCACGTCCACGCCGATGCGCTGCAGGTCGCCGAGCGCGGCTGCCAGCTCGGGTCGCGATCGGATGCCGCTGATACGGCCCAGGTCGGCACGGATCGGCTGATACCCCTCCCGGTCGGCCCGTGCCGAGTCCATGCAAGTGCCGTAGAAGATGGCGAGGCGCTTGGTCGTCGGGTCCCTTGCCTCAGGACCTTCCGCCACCGATCGCTCGAGGATCGATTTGAGCAGCGCCTCGGTCCGATCCTGGACGTCCCGGTCTACTCCGGTCATCATGTAGCGGGCCGGGATCTGCGTGCGCTTGTACCAGCCTCCGTTCACGTACCCGAAGAAGTCGTTGCACGGCGCGCAGGTGGTATCGAAGTTGGCGCGGTCCACCGCACGGAGCGGGGGGAACACCGAGTCGGATTGTGCGCCGGATGGCGAAGGAAGGGCCGCGGCGATCGAAAAGACGGCGACGAAGGCCAGACGGAAAAATCGCATCGATCAACTCCACACGGGGTGAACTAGCCGCGAATTCGACTCAGCGGCTGAGCAGGCCGGCGTCGAGAACGAACTGCGCGCCGGTGACGAATCGCGCGCGCTCGGACGCGAGGAAGACCACCGCCTCCGCGACGTCTTCCGGCTCGACCCACGGCACCGGTAGCAGGTTGCCGGCCGACCGCTCCGCGACTTCCTTGGGCGTGAGACCCTCCAGCGCGGCGAGGCCGTCGTTCATCGGAGTGTTGACGCCGGTCGGGTGGATCGAGTTGACCCTGATGCCGTGAGGAGCCAGCTCGATCGCCCAGGATTTGGTGAGACCGGTGAGGCCCCACTTGGACGCGGCGTAGTGGCTCAGACGGCCCATGCCCCGAAGGCCGGCAACCGATGAGTTGTTGAGAATCACCCCGGACTTCTGCGCGATCATCACCGGTATCACCCGACGGGCCACCAGCCAGCTGCCTTTGAGGTTGATGCCGATCATCGCGTCCCACGCCTCCTCGGTCAGCTCGTGCGCCAGGCCGTAACCGCAGATGCCCGCGTTGTTGAACAGTACGTCGATCCGGCCGAAGGCGGCCACGGTCGCATCCACGGCAGCCGTCACCGCCCTGTCGTCCCGAACATCGGCGGCGAATGTGCGGCACTCGACGCCCAGAGCCCGGCATTGGTCCGCGAGCGAGTCGAGATCCACCGATGATCCCATCGCGTATCCGGGATATTCCAGGGGGCGGGCGACGTCGAGTGCGGCGATATTCGCCCCTTCCCGCGCGAGCGCGAGTGCCGAGGCGCGTCCCTGCCCGTGCGCCGCGCCGGTGACCAGCGCCACGCGTCCCGTGAAGTCGCCCATCAGCAGTCAACCGCGGGTTGGGCGCTCTCGGCTTTGCGGAACGGTTCGAGGTAGCCGTCGAGATCCACCCCAAGAGCGTTGTTGAATACGTTGGTGGCCAGCATGATCGCTCCGAAGGCCGTCAGCGCCACGATCTGCTCCTGGGTGAAGAACCGGGCGAGGCCGCCGTAGAGCGCATCGGACACTTGAGTCGAATCGATAGCGAGCCGGCGGCCGAACGCCACCACCACATGCTCGCGCTCGTCGAGAACCAGATGGTCGGGATCTTCACCACTCTCTATCAATGTCCGGCGGAAAAAGGTCGAGCAGATCAGACAGTCGGTCTCTGCCGAAATCGCGTGCGCGAAGATCTGCGTGAGCCTGTCGCCCAGGAAGGGGCGTACGGTGTCGCGAAGCGGATACCACTCCATGAGCGCGTGGAACGCCGGCACCGAGTTGAGCAGGGTGCGCTTCATGTTGGTGATGGGGCCATGCTGGCGCAGGTGCTCGTCGTGGGCCGTGCGGACCTCGGGCGAGGCGTCTTCGTAACGGATGGGGTCGATGCGGGGCATGCGGCGGTCCGGGTCGTGGGGCTGATCGTAGATTACTCAAGGGGGAGGGCGATCTGAAGGGACGGCCATGAAGCTTGCCGCCGCACTCGACGGGAGCAATACCGAGGGCCCATCTTGAGGGCAGAGGCCCGAGTCAGGTAGATAGGAAGTCGACTACACCTTGAACCTGGTAGGTCGAGCGGCGCGTTTGGTGTCCCTCATCGAGGAGGTATGTCATGCCCGTCTCCAAGCCCCTGGTGACCGCTGCTGTCGTGGGTCTCGTGGTCAACGTGTACGACTTCCTGATTCACGGCATCGTTCTTCAGGGGCCGATGTATTCCAGGCTGCCCCTGATGCGGGCCAACGCATCACTCCCGCTTCTCATCCTGGCCGACTTCGTCGCGGCAGTGGTCTTCGTGTTGGTGTATCAGCGGGTCCGCACGAGCTTTGCGCCGGGCGTCGCAGGAGGAGTGACGTTTGGGCTGTATGTCGGTCTACTGGTGAACTTCCCGACCTGGATCGTCTGTAGCCTGTTGTTGACCGGATTTACGAGTGGGCTTGCGTGGGCCTGGATTCTTACCGGCATTCTGTGGAGCGTACTCGCAGGCGCAGTGACGGGAGCCCTT